>DATBDZ010000160.1:0-19732 GCA_036276235.1 Humisphaera sp.
CCAACCGCCATCTGATCCTTCATGAAGTCATTCACGGCGACTACTACGACGCCAACGGCGCCGAAGGAAGCTGGAACACCCTCTACCGCATCGCGCAGCTCAAATGCGATTTCCCCAAGCAGATCCATTTCATGTTCGCCAATCATGATCTGGCCCAGATTCATGGGGAAGGGATCATGAAAGCCGGCCAGAGCGTCTGCGAGGCATTCAACGCCGGCGTCAAGCGCGACTTCGGCACGGCCTCCGGCATCGCTCAGGCGGCAATGACCGAATTCCTGCTCTCCTTCCCCCTGGCAATCCGCACGCCCGGCGGGCTCTTCATCAGCCATAGCCTGCCGACCGATGAGCAGATTCCGAATTTTGATTTTGGGGTGTTTGATCGGGCACTGACGCCTAACGATTATCGCCGCAAGTTTGGGTCGGTCTACCAACTGATCTGGGGGCGAAAGACGTCGCCGACGGGGGCATCGCAATTCGCGGATAAGGTCGGGGCGAAGATCCTGATCACCGGGCATCAGCCGCAGGAGACTGGTTATTTTTCAAATGGTGATCGGCACCTGATCATCGCATCGGATCACAATCAGGGCGTGTTCCTGCCGCTGAAGACGGATATTCAATACGATATGAACGCGCTGGTGGGGAGATTGCAGAAGTTCGTGGGGATCGCGGCTTAAGGGGTGGGAAAAATTTGAGGATGGAAGATGGAGGATTGAGGATGGCGATGAACATTGCGAAGCTTCCGCGGCGCGCCCTGCGATCCTCCCAACTCAATCCTGGTGTTCCTGCTTCACCTTCTTACAGGGTGCCACAGGTCGCGGTACTCCGAGACCTGTGTCTTCGGGCCTGTCAGAAAACACAGGTCTGCGAGTACGCCGACCTGTGGCACCCGAACTGACCGAATCCCACCCATCACTCGCTAAACCAGCACGCCGCGACGTGCCCTTCCTGGCCCTTTTTTTGTTCGAGTACCGGGCGGTCGGTCACGCATTTGGTCATGACGGACGCCGTCTCGCCGGCGGTTTGAATCAGAGTCCGATCGTTCACATTCGCATCGCGGGCGCACTGGCGCGTCAGTGGGCAGCGGGGATGAAATGCGCAGCCGGTTGGCGGATTTGATGGAGAGGGAACTTCCCCCTTGAGGACGATCCGCTGCTTCTTGGGCCGCGGATTGGGCTCGGGAACGGCCGACAGCAGCGAGATCGTGTATGGATGCTTGGGATTGGAATAGAGTTCCTTGGCCGGTGCCTTTTCGACGATCTGACCCAGATACATCACCGCCACTTCATCGGAGAAATGCTCGACCACCGCAAGATTATGCGCGATGAACAGGTAGGCGATGTTGCGCTCGCGCTGCAGATCATCCAGCAGATTCAGAATCTGCGATTGAATGGAAACGTCCAGTGCCGACACCGGCTCATCGCAGACGATGAAATCCGGCGCAAGCGAGAGCGCGCGGGCGATGCCGATGCGCTGTCGCTGCCCACCTGAAAATTCATGCGGATAGCGGCTGGAGTAAGTCGGGTCCAAGCCCACCCGCTGGAGCAATCCGGCGACCATATCGCGTTTCTCGGCTCCTTTGGCGATGCCGTGTACTTCGATCGGCTCGCCGATGATGTTGCCGACCGTCATGCGCGGATTGAGGCTGCTAACTGGGTCCTGAAAAACGATCTGCATCTGCCGCCGCAGTCGGCGAAGTTCCTTTCCCTGATACGCGTAAAAATCCTCGCCCTTGTAGAGCACATCGCCGGATGTTTTGGGAATCAATCGCAAAATCGAGCGGCCGACGGTGGTCTTGCCGCAACCGCTTTCGCCGACAAGGCCAAGCGTTTTCCCCGGCGCGATATCAAAGCTGACGCCATCGACGGCTTTGACATAGCCGACGGTATGCGAAAAGACGCCGCGCTTGATCGGGAAGTAGGTGCGGAGATCGCGCACTTGCAGCAAGGGTGTGCCATCGGGCGGCGGGCCTTTCACATGGCTGGCGGCCGGCGTGCGATAATCAGCGGTGGAGCTTGTGGATTGCTGGCTCATCGTCCCACCTCCGATTCAGCCTTCGCTGGGATGGCCGTCTCGGGCAGCGAATCTCCCTGAACTGTCGCGGCGACTACTTCCCTCCGATGCTCGAGGCGCGGCGTTGTTGCCGTGGCTTTATCGAAGCCTTCTATCAGATGACACGCGCCCCAGTGGTGCTTTTGCACCTCGCGAAGGTCCGGCTCGACCGTGGCGCATTTCTGCAGCACGCGAAACGTTTCGCCGCTGGAATCGGTGACGGCTACCGTCGCTGCGCCGGCTTGCGCGCTATCGGCCGCCAACGCCTCGGCAGCCTTGCGGGTGCGCGGGCAGCGCGGATGAAACTTGCAGCCGCTGGGAAATCGCGTCGGTGCCGGCACCATTCCGGGAATCGTCACCAGCCGCTGCGCATAAGCGCCCAATCGCGGCACCGAGCGGAATAAGCCTTCCGTATACGGATGCTGCGGCCGGTCGAAGAGATCTTCCACCTTCGCGAATTCCACGATGCGGCTCGCGTACATGATGCCGACCACATCGGCGTTCTCCGCGACGACGCCCAGATCGTGCGTGATGAGCAGGATCGACATGCCGCGCTCGCGCTGGAGCTTGCGAAGCAGCTCGAGGATTTGCGCCTGGATCGTCACATCCAGCGCCGTCGTCGGTTCGTCGGCGATCAGCAATTTCGGCTGACAGGAGAGCGCCATGGCGATCATCACGCGCTGCCGCATGCCGCCGGACATCTGGTGCGGATACTCATGAATCCGCCGATGCGGATCGGCGATGCCGACATCGTTCAGGCTTTGCTCGGCGATCTTATACGCCTCGCGCGAGCCGACGCGTTGATGAAGCATGACGGCTTCGACGATCTGATCGCCGATGGTGTAAACAGGATTGAGCGAAGTCATCGGCTCCTGGAAGATCATGGCGATGTCTTTGCCGCGCACCGAGCGCATCTCGCGTTCGCTGCGCGTCAGCAGATCGCGCCCTTCCAGCAAGACCTCTCCGCCGGCAATCCGCCCCGGCGGCTGCGGAATCAGCCGCAGGATCGACAACGCCGTCACCGATTTCCCGCACCCGCTTTCTCCCACCAGCGCAACCGTCTGCCCGGGAAAAATCGAAAGCGAAACATCCCGCACAGGCACAATCGCACCGCGCTCGGTATCGAAGGCAACGCTGAGGTTTTTAAGTTCAAGTAGCGGAGTCATTTGTCATTTGTCATTTGTCATTTGTCGATCGCACGAGGAACGGATTCAATATGCGAAAATCGATGACCGATGACAGTTTCCTAATCTACACCACGCAGTTTCGGATCGAGTGCATCTCGCAGGGCGTCGCCAAGAATATTCAGCGCCAAACAGAGCACGAAGATTGCCACGGTGGCCGCCGTGACCTGCCACCAGACGCCGCGCAGGAGTTCAAGCTTGGCGTCGTCGATCATTTTGCCCCAGCTTGGCTTGTCGGTGATACCGAGGCCCAGGAACGCCAGCACGACTTCCACCTGAACATAAGACACCGCGCCAAGGCTGAAGGTGATGATAATTAAATGCGTCGTGTTGGGGAGAATATGGCGGAAGAGAATTCGCCAGTGCCCCAACCCCATTGCCCGCGCGGCGGATACGAAATCGCGGTCGCGCAGCTTGAGGACCTCCCCGCGCATCAGGCGGCAGAGCGAAACCCAGTCGGTTAGGCCCAGAGAAAGGATGACAGTAAACGTCCCTCCGAGCAGTCGCAGCCAAGGGTGGCCCTCCCCGGCTGTCGTGCGCCCCTGGATCGCGTAAGCCATCGCGATCACCAGCAGTAGCCAGGGGACGCTGCTGATCGTGGAATATAGCCAGGTGATCAGGTCGTCCACCCAACCGCCGAAATAACCGGAAATGACGCCCAGAACAGTGCCGATGCCAAGGCTCATGGCGCTGGCGCACACGGTGATGAGCAGCGCGATGCGTGATCCATAGAGCACGCGCCAGAAGACGCTGCGGCCCTGGAATTCGGTGCCGAGCCAATGCGCGGGAGACAGCAGATGTTTGCTGCCATCCGCTCGTTGCTCGAATAGTCGCGGCTCCTGGTATGGCGCGCCATCGTTCAGCGGCTCGTTGATCTTGCGACCGAAGACCGGCAATAAGCTGGCCAATCCCACGAGGAAGTAAATAACCACGATGATCAGGCAAAGCATCGAGAGCTTGCTGTGGACGATTCGCTGCCACGCATCCGATGCGAGCGACCGCGCCGCCTCGGGCGCGAGCGCGTCCCGCTCATAGGCGTTGGCCCCGGAAAGATCTGGCGCCATCGCGGTCATTTGAGCGCCACCCGCGGGTCAACCCAGCTATAGAGAAGATCCGTCAGGACGAGCATCAGGCAGTAAGCCACGGCCGTTACGTAAACCACCGCCATCACCACCGGCTCGTCCTGCGTGTGGATGGCGTCCACCAGCAAACCGCCCATCCCGGGGATCTGAAACAATCGCTCCAGAAGAAGCGCGCCGGTGATAAGAAATGGCAGGGCGACAACGGTGTTGGTAACCACCGGAATCAGCACGTTTCGGAAAACATGCGTGAGCATCACGTCGCTGCCGGCGACGCCCTTGGCTCGGGCCGTGCGAACGTAGTCGTTGCCGATCTCTTCCAGTGTCGTCGTGCGGTAAAAACGGGTCCCCCAGCCGAGTCCAACGATCACCGAGACAAGGATCGGCAGCGCCGCGAAGTGGATGGCATAGAAAAATCCAGGGCTCCATCCCGCAATCGGAAACCACCGCAGATAGCCGCCGAACAAATACTGCGCGCCGATATAAATGCTCAGCGCCGGCACGCTCATGCCCAGGACGGAAAGAAACGTCACGACGTAATCGACCGGTTTCCCGCGGCGCGAGGCGGTGTAGAGCGCAATCGCCAGTTGCAGACCCAGCTCGATGAAAAATGCCGGCAACTGAATCGCCAGCGACACGGGCGCCTTGCGGGCCATCAGCTCCCAGACCGACTCGTTGGTGCGGTAGGACGGGCGGAATCGAAACGCCAGGACATTGAAGAACTGCGAGTCGAATACGTGCCAGAATCCGTGCTCGCGAGCCGCCGCGAAGTTCAGCCAGCGCGGCCTGTCTGTGCCGAGCCGCGCGCGGAGCGCCTCGAGCTGGTTGGGGCTTTTCATCTTTCCCGCGAGCACCATCGCGGGGTCCGGCGCCACCACGCGGAACAGGATAAACGTGAGCACCACGATTCCCAGGATCGTGGGGATCATCAGCAGAAGTTTTCGCGCAAGGTAGGCGGCCATGGTTCAGTGGCGGAACACCCCGGATGCGAAAGCCTTCGTACGCATCGCCTGGTCGAGCGTCAGATGTTGCCGCCAGGCATACCCGTAGTCCATCCACGAATATTCCTGTACCCAGTCGTAGACCAGCACGTTCTGCATCCGGTAATAAACCCAGATGCCGGGGCAGTCTTCGTTGAGCATGCGGTTCATCTGCTTATACAGCTCGCGCCGCTCGGGCGAGTCCTGCATGACCATTGCTTTTTCATAGAGCGCATCGAACGCGGGGTTGCTGTAGACGAACGAATTCACGCCGGCGTTTGGGATATTCTTGCTGTAGAAGAGCTGGTAGAAGTCCTGCTCGTCGGGATAGTCGGCGACCCAGCCGGAGTCAAAGACCTGCGTCTGGCGATTGTCGGTCATCTCCTGCCAGCGCGCCCAGTCACGATATTCCGGCTCGAGCGTGACGCCGATGCGCGCCATCTGAGTCGCCATGAACTCCCCCATCTGCCGCGAGGTCGTGTCCGCCCCACGCATGAGCAGTTTCAGCGGCGGAATCGGGCCGCCCTGAATGCGCTTCGCCTGCTCCATCAGCGCCTGCGCGGCAAGCAGATTCAACCCCGTGTAAGGGTTCTTCTCGCTTGCATCGTACGTCGGCAGAGTCGGAGGGATGACCGACGTGGCCGGCTGTCCTACCCCCATCCAAAAATCATTGACGTACTTGGTGCGGTCGAATGCCATCGACATCGCCTGGCGCAGCGGCTTGTTCTTCCCGAGCACCGGATCAGCCATGTTAAACGAGATGTAATCGGTGGCTGTTTCGGTGACCGGAATGCGGCGCAAGCCTAGTTTCGTCAGCTCGGGCGCCAACTCGCCGTTCTTGATGGCCTGGCGGAACGCATCTTTGGGAATGTCGGCGATGAGGTCAAAATATCCCTGCTTCAACAGCCACCATACGGGAAGTGTTTCCGCAAAATACTGATACTCCACTCGCTTAATGTGCGGCTCACGACTGGGATCGTCCTTCGCCAGCGGCGTCGTCCCGTCGATATCGCTTTTGCCACGGTAGATTGGATTTTCCTCAAACACCATGCGCTGGTCGGGCAAATTCTGCACAAGCGCATAAGCGCCAGTGCCGACCGGATGCTGACGGAACGAATCGCCCCAATACTCGACCGCCCGGCGGCATACGATCATCGTCGGGTCGTGCGCGAGCAGAAAGATAAACTGCGGGTCAGGGCGCATCAGATGAAAACGGATCGTGTAGTCATCTACAACCTCAAACCCTTCCACCGGCCGATCAAAGTCGACCTTGTTCTTCGGTGTGTTTTTTGTGTACTCCCACCACTTGTCCAGGCCGACAAACAGCCCGTCGAACCACGAATAATTCGGGCTGGCGAGATTGAAATCGCCGACGCGCTTGAAGGAGTAAGCGACATCGGCCGCCTTTACTTCCGGGCCAATGCCATCGGAGAAGACCTTCTTCGTCGGGTCGTAAAAGTGAATGCCTTTGCGGAGTTTGATAGTCCAAACCAGGCCGTCAGGGCTGATCTGCGGCATCTGTGACGCCAGGTCCGGAAACATCGTGTAGGGCTTGACGCCGTACTTGTAGTTGTAGAGCCCTTCGTAGAGTGACCCGACCAGCGGGTGACCGATATCATCGTTCACCTCGGCGGGATCGAGCGTCCTGATGCTGTCGAGGATTGGGAGCGTGAGCGCCTGCGGATTCCGCGGCGGGGCGGCGCTGAAGGAGATGGCAATGCCCGCCACGATCAGCACGACCAGCGCCAAGTAGCCGACGAAAATCCATTTCGCCTTGCGCATGTATCCGAGGTTAGCGTAATTTCAGATGGGCTGCCAGCAAGAGGCCCGACACCAGATGCTCGGCGCTGTTCTTAATGCCACCGCTTGCAACCGTCATGCTGAGGTACTCCGAAGCATCTGGCCGACTCGCGCGAATGGGCCAGATGCTTCGGAGTACCTCAGCATGACGGCGTTCGCGAATCGTAGTCATTGATTCAAGTCAAACCGCAAGCTCTTCGACCACCTCTTCCACCACCGCCGACTTCTTCAATTCCTCAATCAACGCCTTGGTCCGCTTATCCCGCAGATCATTGCGAAGCTGCTGCTCGACTTCGCCGCGTACTTCGTCGAATGGCTGCGCGACCGATGGCTTGCGATCCGTCAGCTTGATCAGATGAAATCCGAATGGAGAGAGAAATACCGGGCTGATCTCATCGACTTCCATCGAGAAGGCGACCGTTTCAAATTCCTCGGCGAGCTCGCCGCGCTTGAAGAAGCCCAGGTCGATGTGCTCATCCGCCTTGTCTGAATGCGTCTTGGCGATCGACTCAAAATCAGCGCCGTTCTGGAGCTCGGTTCGCAGCTTGCGCAGCTCTTCAAACGCGGCGGCCCGGGCTTCGCCGCGCTTGGGCGATTTGAGAATGTGCGAGGCACGCACTTCTTCGGCCGTCATGAATGCCTGAATGTTCCGCTCATAAAACTCGCGCAGCTCCGCCTCGGTCGGCGCGACATCGGCACAGAGCTGATCGATCATCGCCTTGGTGCGCAGCTCCAGCTCGACATCATGGCGGACAAGTTCCATCTGATCCGGCCGCGCCCCCGTGGCGGCGAAGAACTGCACCTCGCCGCCATAATCGGCGACGAGTTTCGCCACTGCCTCCTCCACCTGCTGCTCAGCGGAGCGCGGCAACTTTCGCTTCGCTTCCTGCGATAGCAGTGCCCGGGCGATCACATTCTCGCGTGCATACCCGCGAAACTCCGGATCGCGCTCGCAACAGGAGACATTCCCCAGATGCTCGAAATAAGATTTGATCTGCGAGAATTCAGATTCGACGATCGCATCATCGATCCGCTGGCCATTTACAATCAGTGCCAAGGTGCCTCCGGTGGTACGGTACGATTATACACGCTCAGGAATCGCCCAGGGATGCAGCGTTTGTGGCCGGTGATTGGGGAGCCGTCGGGCCCAACCCGCTTTTTCACCCCGCCAATGCGGTTTCACGACAGATTCGTGGGACAAAATGGGGCGCGCGAAACAGGCCTTTTTTATCATTACATTGCTATGGTATTTCCGTAACTCCTTTTACCGACATGACTTGTTCGTCCACGTCCGGCGGGACGCTTTGGGGCGGAGGACCATCACTGTCTCATTACGTTTGTCAATCGTTTTTTCAAATAGGCCCGCTGGACGCCCCCGATCGGCGTGCGCCGCAAACGCAAGTAGCCCTAGATGGGTGTACTCGTCCACACCACGAGCAACAAATGGTCGGCGACTACACCCCCCTACGCTATACTGGGGAACGGCCATGCCCAACGCATCTCTTAAACGCTGGAAGCCGGGCACCGACCTGCCCTACGTCATTACATTGGGCGATCAGGCCCTGCTCGCCATTTCATTACCGGCCGCGTGGTTGAAGGCGGATCGCGCCGGCCAGCCGCTCCTGCTCCCACCGGCGGTGCGGGCGCTCGATCGGCTGCGCGCGCTGTTTGCGAATCAGCGGCAGATTACGCCCGGGTTTGTCGTGAGCTTGCGAGAAGCCGTGGGGCTGACGCAGGAACAGTTTGCCCGCCGGCTGGGGGTATCGAAGATGACGGTCAGCCGATGGGAGTGCGGCCGAATGCTACCCAGCCCCGCGGCGGCGGCCGCTCTGCGCCGGTTACAGAAAAAGGCGGGCCAGACCGGGGTGATTATCAACGGGGAAAGACGAACAGCGGCGTGAGCGTTACACGCTCACGTGAGCGCGGTCAAGCGTGCATTACGTTCAAGGAAAGTCAGCCCCGCGTGGCGCACCACGCCGCGGTAGAGCGGCGCAAAAGAATTTGCTTGCGCCGACAAATCTAACCGCCGCGCCGCCGCGGATCCCGGGTGCGCCGCGAGCGAATTACGATTGACAAGCGGACGAGTGTCCTTGCGGGTGCAGACATCAAACCCGCGCTCCAAGATCCCGGCCGGCGCGGCGATTGGACCATGCGGCGGGGGGGCATTCATGGCGCCGCTCTGACCCGGCGTGACAATGCTCCGCGTGCCCTCGCTCATTTCGTCGCGCTCGCCGGCGCCTCGACCATTCCTTCCGGCAGCGGCACCTGATGGGTCGTTCGCAAATACGCGATCAGATCGCGAACGTCGTCATTGGGGAACTGATCGAGCAAGCCTTCGGGCATCATCGATAGCTTCGTGAGATTGCGGCTCTTGATCTCACTCAGCGGCACAAGCAATTCTTCCGTCGCCGTCGCGATCGTCACCGCCTTGGCGTCTTCCTTCTTGACGATCCCCAGGATCGTGCGGCCATCGTTGGTTTCGATCTGCGTGGTGCGATAGTCGTTCGGAATCACCGCATTAGGATCGACTACGTTTTCCAAAATGTATGCAAGATCCGTGCGGTTGGAGCCGGTGAGATCGGGGCCGACTTTGCCGCCGGCGTCGTACAGCGTGTGGCACTGCATGCAGGTTTTGGTGAAGAGCAGGCGGCCATGATTGACGTTAGGCGTCTTGCCGCGGCCTTCGACGAGCCGGCGGAGCCGATCAATCCGCTGCTGCTTTTCCGCCGGCGTGTTGTGGATGATGCCCCAGACCTGGGCGACCTGCTTTTCGATCGCCGGATCATCGAGCGTGCGAAGCTGCCGCACGATGTCGGCGGAAAAATCCTTTGACGAAATCTTGCCGGCGGCAACCGCGCTCAAAAGCTGGCTGGCGTACGTCGGCCGCGCGGCTAGCGTCGTCAGCGCATCCTTCTGCTCGCCGGGGATATAGCTGGAATACCGATCGATAATCGCTTGAGGCGTCTTCGGATCATCGTAGGTCGCCAGGCCGCGCAGCGCGGCGCCGCGGACGGCTTTGTCATCGAGCAGATCTTGCAGAATCGCCGGAAGCTGGCTGTCTTTGATGCTCAGCAGCGATGCGATGACGGTGAGCCGATCGCCCGCCGGCGCTTTGGAATCCTGCGCGATCTTTCGCGAGGCCGCGATCGCGGCTTCGCTGCCGAACGTCACGCCCAGGCCGCGCGCCTGGCTGCTCACCTGATGGTCGGCGCTGGCGGTGAGTCGCTCTTCCAAATCGGCCCAGCCTTTGGGCATCGGCACGCTGCGCTGGCCGCGCAGGCTGTCGCGAATGCCTTGCAGTACTTGCGCTTCTTTGAGCGGGTCGCTCATCTTTGATAGCGCTGTGATCAACTTGTCCGTTGAATCGCCGCCCATTCCGCCGATGCGCCGAACGACAAATGACAGAATCCCCGGCAGCTTGGTATCCGAGCCTAATGCCAGAGCCCGATCCGGATCGAGCGTGCAGAGCGGCTCCATCGCCCACCAGTTCATCAGCGGCAGATTGTGATCATCCGCATCTTCCGAATGCGAAAGCAACGCCGTCACCGCATCCCACCGCGCTTTGGCGGGAATCCGCTGCAGCGCGGAAGAAACATACAGCCGCACGACGGCTGATTTGCTTTCCTTCGCCAGCCGCGCGAATTCGGAAACGGCGTTATCCGATGCATTCTTCTGCTCGCACAAAAGCTGGATCGCCCATGCGGCAACATATGGTCGATCGCTCTTAAGCTGCGCCATCGCAATATCAGGCGTCAATCCGCCGGTGCAATGCAGGGCCCAAAGCGCCCGGAGCTTGCGGCTTTCATCCGGATTGTTTTGCAGAATATCCAGCAGCGCGCGATTCGCGGCCGGATCAAGCTTGCCGGTGGCGGCGCGCTCCTGCAACACTCGCCGCGCTGTGCGAACGAGCCATTCATGCTTGTCGAGCTGCAGCGTCGCCAGATTCAGATCGCTCAATTTCCCCAGATCGACCTGCGTCGTTTTCGTGTCTCCATACACGAGCTTGAAGATGCGGCCGGTGGTGCGATCGTGAACCGCAGGGTTGGGGCTGTGGCACTGGTTTTTGTCGTACCAGTCGATCATGTAGCAGGAGCCGTCCTGGTCGTAGCGAAGGTTGACGATCTGGCTGTCCAGATCGTTAAAGAGAATGAAATCCTTCCCATGATGTCCGACAAATCCGGAGCCTTGCGCTTCGGGGATATCCATGTTGATGCGGGCGCCATGGATGTTGTTCATGAACAGCTTGCCGTTGTACTCGGCGGGCCATGAGCCGCCTTGATACACCATCATGCCGGCGTGCGCGTGCCCGCCGCCGGCCGCATCGGATTTTCCGTTGGCGGCCCAGGGATTCGCCGCCTTCGCCCAGTGCAGATGGTCGGCAATCGTCTTGATGTCATCGTACACATACGGATCATCATGCTGCCCGCCCTGGCGCTGATAGTGCGCGCCCTGAATCATGTGCCACAGATGCGGGATGACGCAGGCCTCGATGAAGATCTGGCCATGCTCGTCAAAATCAACGCCCCACGGGTTGCTGGTCCCTTCGCAGAATCGCTCGAAGACGTGCCGCGTCGGATGATAGCGGAAGATGCCGGCGTTAATGTGAACGCGCTGCGCCCGCGCCGTCCCCGGCTTGCCGACATACGATTGCGTGAAGACGCCGTGGCAGCCATAGAGCCAGCCGTCGGGTCCCCAGCAGAAGGTATTGAGGGTTTCGTGGGTGTCGTCGTAGCCGAATCCATCCAGCAGAATCTGCGGCGGGCCCGCGGGCTTATCGCCGCTGGCGTCGATGGGGATATACATTAAGTAAGGCGCCGCCCCGACCCACACGCCGCCGAAGCCCACTTCGATCCCGCTCACCAGATTCAGATTCTCCATGAAGACGGTGCGCTTGGTGAAGTGCCCCCCACCCTTCTCGTCTTCAAAGATCAGGATGCGATCGCGTCCTTTGCCTTCCGGAGCGCGCACGGGATAGGTGAGCCCTTCAACCACCCAAAGCCGCCCGCGCTCGTCCATCGTGAAGGCTATCGGATTAACAACATCCGGCTCGTCGGCAAACAGATGCGCCTTGAAGCCATCGGCCAGCGTCATCGCCTCGGCGGCTTTTTCACCGGGAATTCCAGCATATTTGTAGATATCCGCCACAAGCTCCGTCGGCGCGTTTGGCTTGCCTTCATTGGCGAACGTCGGGCGCTGGTCATAAAACTCAAAGTCATCAAAGTTGATATGGCCCCAGCCGCTCTTTCCCTCATCCACGAGGCGAATGAAAATGTCGCGCCCCATTTCCTTTGAGAGATCCACAACGATCGGCCGCAATTCTTCGCGGTCATAGCCGCTGTATTGAAAGAGAACGCGATTGTCAGAGCGGACGATCTCCACGCGCGTGTCGGCGGACGATCCGCCGCCGATGAGGAAGCTCGCCCAGGGATGCGTGACGGTGAAGATGACGGAAGAGAGCGAGCCGGTCGGCGCATCGCCTTTAACTTCAAATCCGCCGATCCAGTAATCCCCTTGATGGCCGGAGCGATCGGTCGATTTCCGCGCGTTCACCAGATCGCCTTTCACCGGCTGGCCGACAAAAGCATCGCCGGTGGCGATCCAGTCCTTCAGCGTCCCATCCTCAAAATCCAGATTGAGCGGCTTCCCATCCCTACCCAGCGGCTTGATCGGTTTGTTGCTGTCGGCACAGTATCCAATCGAGCAAAGACACAGCAGCGACACAACGAAGAGGGCGCGCAAGCGATTCATATGCATTCTCAAAAAATCTGTAGACAGGCCGGCGCTCTCTCCGTGAAGAAGCCGGAAGGGGCAAATGTAGTCCGATCGGTTGGGGAATTCCAATTGAAATTGCGTACCGATGATCGCTCCGTACGCCGCTTGCGGCTTCGCGATCCTCGAACTGCAAGCAGTGCGAAGCCGCAAGCGGCGTACACAAGCGCACACACAGTCGATGTCCATTAGAATGCAACCTTTCGAATCGCATCGATTCACATCCCCCAATGACGCTCAATTCGCTGCTTCATCGTCTGGACATCGAACGCCGCGCGATCGCGCCGTTCGGATTCTCGATCGAGCAGCTTCCTCACGTCACGCGCATCCGCTCGGCGGATGGATCGTGCCATGTCATCTTCCATTCGGCGCTGTCCGAAGATACCGCGGATGCTGCGATCGACGCCCAGATCGAGCATTATCGATCGCTGCAAGTGGAAGTGGAGTGGAAAGTTTACGGCCATGATAAGCCGCCCGATCTGCGCAAGCGCCTTGAGTCGCGCGGGTTTGCGATCGGGCAGCTTGAAACGGTGCTCGTTTTGGATCTGGCATCTAATGTCGAGTGGGTAGACGAGCCGCCGGCGCTCCCGATCATTCGCGCCGAGAATCCCGAGCAGGTCGATCTTTTCGCGCGCGGCGCGTCGGATGTCTTCGGCAAGGATTTCACCTTCACCGCCAACGAGCTTCGGGCGGCAATCGCCGCCGGCTCGACGCAACACCTCGGCTACGTCGCCCTCGACGGCCAGGCCCCGGTAAGCGTCGGCCGACTTTATGCAAATACGCAAAGCATCTTCGGCGGCCTATACGGCGGCGGCACCATCGCAAGCCATCGCGGCCGCGGCTTGTATCGGGCGATGGTCGCCGCCCGGGCGCGCGACGCGCGCAAGCTCGGCGCGAAGTGGCTGATCGTCGACGCGCTCCCAACAAGCCGGCCGATTTTGGAGCGACTGGGGTTTGTGAGGTTGACGGATACGTGGCCCTGCACGCGGCGGCCATGAATGGCGCCGAAGGGATGCCATCTGCGTCTCGTTTACAATGGGCGATTATCGGGAAGGCGTGTTCCACATCTTCCCAAGCTGCGCCACGGTCGAGAGGATTGCCGAATGCCGTCGAACTCATTGGTGAAATGGAGAGGCGAACGCACCGACGCGCTCAATGAAATCGAAAACGCACATGCAATGGTGGGTGGGACTGAAAGAGGTCGGCGTTACGCAACCCAACAGATCAATTATTCCTATGCGACATTGCTATCGTCGCATTTTCAGGGCTTCTGCCGCGACCTTCACTCTGAGTGCATCGACCATATCGTCGCAGCCACTCCGTTGCAGCTCCAGGCTTTTTTGCGCATAGAATTCGTTTGGAATCGGACGCTTGATCGAGGCAATCCGCATCCCGGCGGAATCGGTTCTGATTTCAATCGACTCGGCATTCAGTTCTGGCCGAATGTCACTCATCGTGATGCCAGAAATGTTCGAAGGAGCAAACTGCTTCAAGAGCTGATCGATTGGAGGAACGCAATCGCACACCAGGATTTCAATCCGGTCGGCGGCAATCCTACACTTCATCTAACGCAAGTACGCGCCTGGCGCCGGGCCGTCGGCGCGCTGGCTGCCGATTTCGATCAAACGATGTATGATTACCTGCTTGTATTGCTCGGCAGTGCGCCTTGGTAAAGATGATGCTGGAGGAATGAACATGCCTGAAGCTCTATTCCACAAGGGCGATCGAGTTAAATTCCGACTCGGCGCGCGCTCAGTTCAGGGTCGCATCAAGGAGGACCGCGGGCCGATTGGAATTAAAGGGCGCCGCCTATATCTGGTGGAATTCCGCGCCGAGCCACAATCACCGTCCCAGATCGAGTTGCCGGCGGATCAACTGGAAGCCGTGCGGGGAACAGTGGCCACGAAATGACCCTCGCCGGCCCGTTACCGTCTTCGATTGCCCAACTCGATTGTGTTGATTGGCAAAAACTGCGCAACGGACTAGGGAGCAGCCACCTGCTGCGAGCTCGCCAAATACGCGATCAAATCGCGCACCTCACCGCTCTTGAGATTCTCCAGCAATCCTTCCGGCATCATTGAGATCGGCGATAGCCGCCGATGGGTGATCTCGCTTAGCGGCAGCGTGATATCCTCGTTGATCGTGCGGATCGTCAGGCTCTTGTCGTTCTCGGCGACCACGATGCCATTAATCGTGCGGCCATCTTTGGCATCGACAATCACCATCTGATATTCCCGCGCGACGACGGCACTGGGATCGACCACGTTTTCCAGAACGTAATCCAGATTGGCCCGCTGCGAGCCGGTGAGATTGGGGCCGACTTTGCCGCCGGCGTCGAAGAGCGTGTGGCAGGCGGCGCACGTGCGATTGAAGACGGCGCGGCCGTTGGGGAGATTCGCCTTGGTCATGTCCTCGCGGGCCAGCTGCGACTTGAGATGCGCGATCACCTGCGATTTGTCGCCGGCCGGCGTGCGGATGGTGCCCCAAACCTTCGTCAGGCGATTCTTCACGGCCGGCTCCTTGAAATTCGAGAGTTGGCGGATCGTGAAGGCGGAGATGTCGGATCGAGGAATCTTTCCCGACTCAATCGCATCGAGCAGAGCGAGGGCGTACTTTGGCCGCGCGCTGAGCGTCTGGACAGCGTCGCGGCGCTCGGATTCCGAAAGCGTTGAGTATTGGCCGATCAGCAGCGCCGGCGTGGCATCGTCATCAACGGTCGACAGGCCGCGGATGGCGGTGCCGCGCAATGCTGCATCTTTGAGCAAACCCTGGAGCAGAGTCGCAAGCTGCGGATCCTGCGCGCCGGCCAGCGCCGTGACGGCGGCGCTGCGGCGCTCGGCCGAAGCATGCGCATCTGTGACGATCGCACGCTCGGCGGTGAGCGCATCTGCATCGCCGAAGACGAGCGCGACGAGCGATGCCGCATCGCTGACCTCCGACGATGTCTTCGTACGAAGCTGCGCATAAGCCGTCTTCCACCCAGCCGGCATCGCGACATGCCGTTGGCCGTTGAACGAGGCTTGAATTCCGTGCAGCAGATCGACTTGCTGATGCGAATCGGTTGTC
This sequence comes from Humisphaera sp., assembly GCA_036276235.1. GTDB lineage: Bacteria > Planctomycetota > Phycisphaerae > Tepidisphaerales > Tepidisphaeraceae > JANWHF01. The sequence continues at coordinate 15,928 of DATBDZ010000160.1, forward strand.
TTTTCCAATAGCGCGACAACAGCCTCGAGGCCAGCCGGGCTTCCTTGCGCGACTCTTCGAGCCACATATTCGCGGACGATCGGAATCTTCGCGCCGGCGGCAAGCTCGATTGATTTGCCCGTATCCGTCGCCGCCAGTGGCTCTACGCCGTACCAGAGCATCAGCGGGAGATTCTGGTCGGCCGCGTCGGCTTCATGCGCACACAGATTCGAAGCGATCTCAAAGCGCTGCTCGGCGGGCAATCGTTGTAGCGCCGAGGCAAGGAACAATCGCACCACCGGCGATGGATCGGCTTTGGCCATCGCCGCGAATTTGGCCAGCAGTTCGGGCGTCGCGTTGCGATCTTCCAGCGCAAGCTGAATCGCCCACCCGCGCATGTATGGTTCGCGATGATCCAGCAGCGACATGATCTGCGAAGGGCTAACACCGCCGATCGCGTGAATAGCCCACAGCGCCCGCAGCTCATGGCGAACATCCGGGTCAGTCGTGAGCAATTTTTGCAGCGCATTGGTGGCAGATGCAGTGATTTTCCGCGTGGCCGCGCGCTCTTGCAGCACGCGGCGCGCGTGGCGGACGAGCCAGTCATTGTGCTGCGTTTGCAGCGTCACCAGATCGTCATCCGTCAGTGTGACCAGATCAGGATGCAGCGGCGTCGCGGTGCCATACGTTACCTTGTAGATCCGCCCGTTGGTTCGATCGACGACGACATGATTATGACACTCGCCGGTGTCTGACCAGTCCGAGACAAAGACGCCGCCGTCGGGGCCGTACTTGATCGAGATGCCGCGAAACCATGGATCGTTGGCCAGCAGAAAATCGGGTCCATGGTGCGCGATGTAGCCGGAGCCATGCTGCTCGAGCGGATCATTATTGACGCGGTTGCCGTGCAGATTGCAGGTGAAGAGCGAATTGCGGTAGGAGTCGGGGAAATTATCGCCCAGATAAATCATTGCGCCGACATGCGCGTGGCCGCCGCCGGCCTCCAGGTTTTTGACATCTCCATCGTGCGAATCCTGCCAGCGTCCGCCGGCCCAGTGGAAATGGTCGGCACAGCTTTCCATGAGCGAATAGACGTTGGGGTTGTAATCCTGCCCGTGCATCCGCTGGAAATGCGCGCCGGGGATGACCTGCCACGCGTGCTTGATGACGCAGTTGGTGATGAACCCCTGGCCAAAGTCGTCAAAGTCCAGCCCCCATGGATTGGTCGTTCCCCAGCAGACAACCTCAAACGTGTGGCGGGTCGGATGATATCGCCATACGCCGCAGTCAAACTTCACGCGCTTGGCATCGGGCGTCCCCGGCGCGCCGACGGCCGATTTGGATTGAATGCCATTAAGCCCGTAGAGCCAGCCATCCGGCCCCCACGTCAGGCCATTAAAAATATTGTGCTGCGCCTCGCGGATGTTCCAGCCATCCAGCAAAACCTGCGGCGGCCCCGCCGGCTTGTCTTCGCCGGGCTTGATCGGAATGAAAATAAGATCGGGCGGCGAGCAGACATAAACGCCGCCAAAACCAACTTCCAATCCGGAGACATTAATCAAATCGTCGGCAAAGACCGTCCGCTTATCAAAATGCCCGGAGTCGGTCGTATCTTCAAAGATGGTGATACGATCGTGCCCCTTGGTCTGCCCGGTGGCGTTGAAATCCCAGTTGGGATAAGTCATCGCCTCAGCAACCCAAAGCCGCCCGCGATCGTCAAAAGTAAACGCGATCGGCTGCACCACATCCGGCTCGCCGGCAAAGAGCGTCGCCTGAAAATGGTCAGGCAAAGTCATCTTCCCCGCCGCCTGCGCGGCAGGGATGGGATGATCAGGAACACTCGCGCCGGCCGCCACAGCGCAATGCGCGGCCAATACAATCCACCCGCCAATTATCGCCCAATTTCGCATCAAAAAATCCTCCGGATTTAGCGGAGGACATTATACCGGCGTTTCATGCTTTGTGCCGCACAGCACCCGCAGTCGGCAGCGGGTGAAGTTGATCATGCCGTCGCACAAGCAACGCACTCGACACGCGTTGCCACGCCAGAAAACCTCGCGCTGATCATCCAGTGAATCCAACCGCTCGTTCACCGAACAGAGTGCCGGTCGATTTCCCGCCGACGGTCAGCTTGATCGTCAGCTCCGTAGGGGTCGTCGGCGACGCGAAGCTGAAGGGCTTTACAGCTACCTTATACGTGCCGGCGGTCAACCCGGTGAACGACCAGGTGCCGTCTGGAGCGGTCATCGCCGTTGGGTCGCCGTTGGCATAGATGCCGGTGCCTTTGAGATCGATAAAGACGGTCCATCCGCCAAGGCCGAGTTCACCCTTGTCGATGATTTTGTCGCCGTTCCAGTCATTGAAGACCCTGCCGGAGATGGAGGCGGTAGCCGGCGCGTCGAAAAAGAGGTTGCCGGGTTTGCTCGCATTGGTCACAACGACATCGAAGTAACCGGCGGTGGGAGCCGTCACGGCGTAGTTGGCGGGCAGTATTTCGCGGACACGATACGTTCCCGGAATGACGCTGGGGAAACTGAAGTGTCCGTTGACGTCTGACGTGACAGTGAGATCGCCGGTGACATACTTGCCCGCGTTGCCGGCATCGATGTACATCTTTACGCCGGCCAGTCCTTTCTCACCGGGAACGAGTTTGCCGACCGCATTCGTATCGTTGTAAACGGTGCCGGAAATGATCGCCGTCGGTGCAGCTCCAAATACGCGGATTTCGTTTAATGCCACGAGGTTGGGCCCGCCCGCGGTTGCTACCGGGGTGATCGCATCAAAGCGCAGATACCGGAAGGTCGCGGTGTTGCTGCTGGTGAAATGCTGTGCGGGCACCGGGTCCACGGCGGAAAACCCCGGAGCCAGTTGTCCGGTGACCAGCACGGTACCGTTGGCCACTGTTGCCGTCAGGCTGGAGAGCGAATTCGACGCGGTAATTTTGAACTTCGCCGTGCCAACATTGTTGTAGATGATATTGTGCGAATTAAAGAGATCGAACGCCGACACACTTTGCGCTTTACCTAGGTCGATCACAAAATAATCCGGCACTTTCGAGCCAACATTCGTGGCGATCCAAAACCCGCTGGAGGCGGGGGGATTGGGATTCTGCTGCGTCTCATGGACCGGCCCGGTTTGGGTGTCCAATACATTCTTGGCTGCCCACTCAATTGAGGAACTATATGAACCGGTGTCGAACACCACGTTGGATGGCTTCAGAACGATCTGAGGCGCACCGGACATCAAACAGCGGCTTTCCAATGATTCAACCGTGATGGCAGCCGAAGGCTTCCGCGGGCCTGCGGGCGCGAAGTGTTCACGGACGACAGAAAATGCGCTCATGTTGTTCTCTCCTTTAGTCCTGGGTTTCCGAGATGAAGCTTTACCGACGAAGGGTTACCGCCGATTTTGCAGAGCATACCGAAGCCGGGAGCCTCAAGCCACGGTTTTCTTGGCGCGATGTTTTGGAAGGACGCACGCCGATCGAGTAAAACGGCTATAAGCGTGATGAGCGGCAGATTCTGATACGCCGCAAAAGCGTCATGCTAGGTGCTCCGAAGCGTCTGGCGGTTTTGCCAATTGGGCCAGATGCTTGCGAATATCTGCTCTGAAAATGTTGCGAATTTATGTAGGGTGGGTGTACTCGCCCACCACGTCGCTCGTGGTGGGCGAGTACACCCACCCTACAGATCCGGTTGCGGCCGCATGGCCGCTCAGCATGAAGGTCGTCGAGAGTCGCGAATCCTATTCAGCGAGGGAACCACATGAATGTTCGAGATCGAGTCGTCGCGTCCACAATCACACTTTTCATCTCGTTTTGTTGCTC
>DATBDZ010000161.1:0-36605 GCA_036276235.1 Humisphaera sp.
CCGGGCTTTGCTCTGGCCCGCGCCGGCGGCAACGCCGCCGCATGCGCCAACACGTCCGCGACAAACCAAAGGCGGGCCTTTCCAACATCACGCACACCTGCAAAAATGCCGCTTCCGAAAAGCCCGGGGCGGATCGATGCATGTTCGGGACGGTATTGGGCACTGCCCGCCGCATTTTCGGAGTCGCGGTGTGACATGATTCGTCGAGCGGCACAGGTCTGCGAGTACGCCGACCTGTGGCACCCAAGCTAACACAACACGTTGAAACCTTGGACGTCATGCCGCGGCGATAATCACCTGCTTGCTAAGCCGCTCGACGTCGGCGGGGAGGACATGGCCCGCGCGATCGGTGAGGGCGTTGGCCGCCCCGCAGGCGGCGGCGAGCGCCAGACAATCCGCCAGCGCTTTCCCGCGCGACAGCTCCAAGGCCAAACCCGCCGCGAAGGCGTCTCCCGACCCGACCGCACTCACCGCCTGCACCTTCGGCGGCGTGATCTGCCACACATTTCGTCCATCCGAAGCCATCGCGCCGCCGGCGCCCATCGTTACGATCGATGCGCCACCCGCTGGAACGCTGCGCACCACGGCATCGCGCAACGCGCCCGGCGAATCGAGATTCGTTCCCATCGTTGTCGCCAGCTCGTCGCGATTCAGTTTGGCGATGAATCCGGGATGTTTCAGCGCAAGCCGCAACGGCTCCCCGCGCGTATCGATGATGACTTTCACACCGCGCTGATTCGCCAGCAGCAGCCATCGCGCATAAAAATCCTGCGGCGCGCCCGGCGGCAATGATCCGGAAAAGACCCACACGTCCGCCAGCGGCAGTGTCCGCGCGAGCAGCCGATCCATCTGCTCCCAGCCGCGTGATTCGATCGCGGCTGATTCCTCGACCAATTCCGTGGCCGTGCCGGTTGCCCGGTCGATGATCGTTGTGCAAAGACGCGTCGGCGCATCGACGGTCACGAATTCGCAGTTGATATTTGCGCTGCGCAAATCATCCAACAGAAATTGCCCGCGATCCCCGCCGGCAAAACCGACTTCAAGCACATCCGCGCCCAGTGTCCGGAGCACGCGCGCAACGTTTGGCGACTTTCCGGAGGCATATTCGCTGACCCGTGTCGCGCGGTTGACTTCATCCACCCGGAAATGATCGAAGATCATCGAGCGCTGGACAGTGGGAGTGGGGCCGAGGCAGAGGATCATGGTAGCTCAGCAACGATCTGAATTCGTCAATTCCGAATTGCGGTCAATCTGTGGACGCACGTGACGGCGAGCGATCCATCACCCACCGCGAATCCCACGCGTTTCGTCGAGCCTGCGCGGATGTCGCCGGCGGCGAGGATGCCGGGGATCGTCGTTTCCAGCGGGCACGGCTCGCGATCTTTCAGCGGCCATTTGCCGCAACGCAGGGCGTCTATGCCGGTGAAGATGTAGCCGAGCGTGTCGCGGGCGAGTGCATCGGGGAGCCATGAGCAGCCGGGCTCGGCGCCGATGAAGACGAACGCCGCGGCGATCGGCAGCTTTTCGGTCGGTCCTTCCGGCGTCTTTTCATTTCGCTTGGGATCAAACGGACGAATGGTGACAGCTTCGAGTCTTCGCTCGCCCTCGACGGCGGAAACTTCCATGCCTTCGTGCAGCACAATATTCGACGCCGCTCGGATGCGGCCGACGAGATATTCCGACATCCCCGGCCCCAGCTTATTTCGCACCAGCAGATGCACCTTGCGATCGCGGCAGCAATCGGCCAGGAACATCGCCGCCTGTCCAGCGGAATTTCCCGCGCCGACGACGGCGACATCCTGCCGATCGTACAGAAGCGCCTCAACCGACGTGCAGGCGTAATGAATTCCCGCCGACTCAAACCGCTCCGCGCCCGTTGCGTCGAGCTTCCGCCAGCGCACGCCGGCGGCGATGAGCACCGTCCGCGCGCGAAGGTTGGTGCCGCAATCCAGATGCAGAAGATGACAATCGCCCGGCTTGGCGGCGGGCTCGATCTTCTCGACTTCAACCGGCGCGACGATCCGCGCGCCAAATTTCAGAAGCTGAAGCACGCTGCGCGTCGCCAATTCCGCGCCGGATAATCCGCTGGGAAATCCGATGAAATTTTCGATCTTCGATGATCCCGCGGCTTGCCCACCCGGACCGAGACGATCGAGAACCACGGTCGAGACGCCCTCCGAAGCCGCATAGACGGCGGCGGTCATTCCCGCCGGCCCCGCGCCGATGATCGCCAGATCGACCTGCTCGACCGGACAATGCCGCCACACGCCCGCGCCCTCCGCCAACTCGCGGAGCCGCGGATTGATCAGCAGCTCTCCCCGCGATACTTCGATCACCGGCGATTTCTTTGGCGATCCCCAGCTTATCAGCAGCCTCTTTCCCTCTTCGGATGTCGATTCATACCAGGTGAAGGGCACAAAATTCTTGAACAGGAATTCGCGCACGACAGTCGTATCGCGGCACTTTCCCGGCCCGACAACTTTCAGTCCGAGCACGCCGGCCTCGGAGAGCAGCCGCCTGCGCTCCTGCACGGCGATGAGCAACTTCTCGCTAAGCTGCGGCACCTTGTTGAGCACCTCGCGAAGCCGCGCGCTGGCGACGCGCATCAGCCTCGTCTTCCCGCGCGCAACGCCGGTGACGATCACCGGCCTGCGGGTGAGCAGATCAATATCCCCGGCAAACTCGCCGGGGCCGTGCGTGACGACATGGCGATTGTCATCAGAAGGATTAAGAATATCGATCGCGCCGGATTCGACGACGAAGAGATCCAGATCGGCATCGCCGGCGCGGAAGATTGTTTGGCCGTCTTCGAACGTGCAACACGTCGCCAGCGGTTTCAAAGGCGCCAGATCGCTGGCGAGCAGTTGGGGAAACGCGATCGTGTTTTCTTCGACTGTTGCCGAGGCATCGCTCATGGGCGTATTGTAGCCTCCCCGGACGGTTGTAGGGGTGAACCTCGTGTTCACCCTCGCCAACCCACGCGACCGGGCCGGGCGAACGCGAGGTTCGCCCCTACAAAGCTGTGTCTGTAGGGGTGAACCTCGTGTTCACCCGTGTGCTCGCGCGGTCGATACCGGCGAACACAAGGTTCGCCTTACAGGCGGCGCGGTAGGGATGAACCTCGTGTTCATCCTTGTCGCTCGCGCGACCGGGCCGGGCGAACGCGAGGTTCGCCCCTACAATTGCGCCCGTAGGGGTGAACCTTGTGTTCACCCGGTGTGCTCGCGCAGATGACGCCGGACGAACGCGAGGTTCGCCCCTACGAGTAAGAATCGAGCGTTCAATGGACCGATCATCGAAGGCCAGCCTCACCGACCCCGTCACCGCCAAGGACCATTCCCTCGGCCCGGAGGACGCGCCGATCACGATCGTCGAATACGGCGATTACGAATGCCCCGATTGTCTGAACGCCGTCCCGATCATCGCCGAGGTTCGGCGAACGCTGGGCGATCGGCTGCGGTTTGTGTTCCGGCATTATCCGCAAAGCTCGATCCATCCGCACGCCAGCGTAGCCGCCGAGGCCGCGGAAGCCGCCGGCGAGCAGGGAAAATTCTGGGAGATGCACGAGGCCCTCTTCAACCATCAGAAGGAGTTGGCGGAGATCGATCTGAGCCATCTGGCGTTGACGCTCGGATTGGAGATCTATCGTTTCGAGACCAGCCGCACCCGCGAGCAACATCGCCGCAGCATCAAGGCCGACCAGGAAAGCGGCGAAAGAAGCGGCGTCCACGGTACGCCGACGCTCTTCATCAACGGCACGCGATATGAGGGACTAGTGAACGCCGAGGCGATTATCCAGGCTGCCGAGTCGATCAGCTTTTGAATATAGAGAATTGAGAATAGTTCGCTGGCCTCGCTGACTTTGCATGACTTAGCCGGCATTTCTCACCCATTTTGTGTAGTTCCCTATAGCGCGACGACCTTTCTGCTGTTAGTGTCGAGAGTTACCACGCAATCGCACTATCAACAAAAAGGTTCGTCGGCATGACAGAGTGTAATCAACTGGTCCTGGGTTTTCACCCCTCGGACGGACGTGAATTGGTCGCGCGTTTCGATGGCGGAACATCGAGGACCTGCTGGTCGAGCAGTTTCTGGCGGCGCAGCGCCAGCCGCCCTCGCGGATCGTGCTGGACCTGGACGCGACGGATGATCCGGTGCATGGCAATCAACTGGGGGCCTTCTTTCACGGCTACTACCGCAATTACTGTTTCTTGCCACTGTACATTTTCTGCGGCGAGCACGTACTGTGCGCCCGCCTGCGGCCCAGCAACATAGACGCATCGACCGGTGCATTGACGCAGATCAAGCGGATCGCAGAGCGCATCCGCCAGGCGTGGCCGGCGGTACAGATCGTCATCCGCGGCGACGGCGGATTCTGCCGCGATCACATCATGAGCTGGTGCGAGCGGAACCAGGTTTCTGGTTTCAGGAACAGCCACAGCAGGAGACACGAACCCGCAGAGCAGGAGACACGAACCCGTTGCCTCACTACCCGGTCTTTATCTCGGCCGCAATTCCCAGATCTTCAATCGCTCCCGCAATCGCGGCATCATCTTCGGCCAGCGCGCCACGTTTCGCGTCGAGACAAGATTCGGTGTTTGATCCAGTTGATAGTACAGGGTTGCAGTGAATCCGCTCTCGGCGAAGAACGCGTCCATCTGCTCCTGCGCGTCAAACGCCGCCTCGTACATCTTTCGATCGGTCATGCCGGTAATCGCCTGGCGGAGCCGCTGGCGATGATCTGAGACGCCTTCGATGTCCGACTTGAGCGTGAAATCCGGCGTGATCCAGACGCCGCCGGCGAATTCACGAAAAAGCTGGCGGACGTTTTGCGCAAGCGCTTGCCGCTCGGCGACCGAAAAGTATTGGATCAATCCCTCGTTGATCACAATCAACGGCTGGCGCTTATCCAGCGGCCACACCGCGGCACGAAGCTGATCCAGATCCAGCGCATTGGCGGCGGCGAAATAATGGCTGCCGCCATGTTCCGGCGGATATTCGATTCCCAACTCGCTGATGAGCTGCGTTTTCTCGCTGGTCAGATCATCCAAATCAGATTCGACGTAGCTGTAGCCCGTGTTCTGCGCCATCGCGAGTCCGCGCAGGGAGAAGCCGCTGGCCAGTTCCAGAATCTGTCGCATGCCGGAGTTTTGGATGAGCCTGACGATGCTCTTGTAGCGCACCTCGAAGATGGGCGCGAATTCCAGGATGTGTTCCTTTGCGATGCCGCTGTCGGCCGCCAGCCTGTTAAAGGCCTGCTCGGCTCCGATGAGCCGCGCGACATCCCTGGCGAAGGGGATATCCGAAAAGCTTCGGTAATACGCGACCAGCTTGGCGGTGATGCTGATTTTGTTGTGATCGGGCAGCGTCATTAGAGGGGGTGATATCTTGGGAGGAGTGGATGCTCAACTGCGCTAACGGAAGACATGCGCCCACAGAAGACGGCGGGATAAATCCCGCCCTACGGGGCGCTATGCAAATGTAGGGCGGGATTCATCCCGCCGCTTCGCTTTTGTAGGGTGGGTGTACTCGCCCACCATCTGCCACTCGTGGTGGGCGAGTACACCCACCCTACACGTTGCTGCGAAAGGCGGCGGGATAAATCCCGCCCTACGAAACTATGGGAAACGCCAGCAATCGGATAAAGTCCCCGGCATCTCCAAAGCAAAAGAAGGCGAGGGCTGCGATGCGCATCTTGAGCAATATTGTGTTAGTTTTGTCCGTCGCTCTGTTGCTCGTGCCCTCTTCATTTGCGTCGACCTTCTACATCGACAGCGCTTCCGGAAACGACGCAAACGACGGCTCTTCCCCCCAGCATGCCCTAAAATCCCTCGACGCGGTCAACGCAAAGACGTTCGGCCCCGGCGATCGGCTGCTCTTCAAGGCAGGGTCGAAGTTTTCCGGGCAGCTGAAGCCGCAGGGGTCGGGGAAGCTGATCGATGAGAAGCCGCAAGTCATCACGATCGACATGTATGGCCAGGGCCTTAAGCCGCGTATCGATGGTGAAGGGCAGGCGTTGGACGCCTTGCTTTTGCGGAATGTCGAATACTGGGATGTCGCGAATTTGGAGATCACCAATCACGGCGAGCAGCGCGCCGCGGGCCGTACCGGCGTGCGGGTTGTTAGCGATGGGGCGGGCATTATGCACGGCATTCATCTGCACGATCTGTTCGTGCATGATGTCAATGGCGAGCTCACCAAACAGCGCGAAGGGTGCGGCATCTTCTTTGAATCGCGCGGGGCCAACCCATCCTCTTTCGATGGCCTGCTGATCGACAATTGCCACGTCGTGCAGACTGATCGCAACGGCATCTGCCAGCGCACCGCCGGCCGCGCGCACAGCACGCACGTGGTCATCCGCAATAATCTTCTTGAAGACATCGGCGGCGACGGGATCAAGATCTGGGGCTCCAACGGCGCGCTGGTCGAGCACAACATCATTCGAGGCGGCCGCATGCGCGCCCAGGACGCCGCCGCCGGTATCTGGCCGTTTGATTCGGATGACACGGTGATCCAATTCAACGACGTTGGCGGCATGAAGGGAACCAACGACGGGCAGGGATTCGATTCCGATTACCGCTGCCATCGCACGCTCATTCAGTACAACTACAGCCACGACAACGACGGCGGCTTCATCCTCATCTGCGCCCCCGGCACTTCCTTCTGCGAGGGAACGATCGTCCGCTACAACATCAGCCAGCACGATGGCATCAAGGCGGCCCGTGTCTTTCACATCTCGGGAAACGTGACGAATACCAGCATCTACAACAATACAATTTATGTAGCGGAGGATCAGGATTTGCCGCTGCTGCTGTTCACCGACTGGAGCCGCGGCAACCCGGACACCACGCGCTTCTACAACAACATCTTCTACGCCGATGGAAAAGCCCGCTTCACCTGGGGCAAGAGCACTAACAACGTCTTCGAGAATAATGTCTTCTTCGGGAACCTTGTTTCGCCGCCGGATGATCCAGCGCGCATCACCGAAAAGCCGCCGCTGATGCGGCCGGGGAAGGGGACGGATTTGGCTTCGTTGGATGCGTATCGGCCGACCGTCGAAGGGAAGATGCCGCGGGGAAAGATCGTTGCTGACAATGGCGGGCGGGATTTCTTCGGGATGCCTTTGCCCAAGGACCAGCCGCCGTGCGTGGGCGCGGCGGAGGGGACCGTGGCACGGGCGGCCCGCCCGTGATGGTTCACCACGGAGGCGCTGTTGAATTCCGAAATCCGAATCCCCGAAATCCGAAGCAAGCTGCTCGGCTGAAATCGTTCCGACTTCTTCCGTAGGATGTGCGCTTTAGACTTCGACGAGCTCAGTCGAGTCGCGCACGCGGAATTGCTCGACGCTCGAACCGCGTGTGCTGAAGCACACCCTACGAAACTGCAAGGTCGCGCTCAGAACCCTCTCCCCTGTACTCAGGGGAGAGGGCAGGGTGAGGGGACAGCGTGTGGCGAAACGTCGGCGCAGTTCGCAAGATTGACGCTTCGTCCCCTCACCCCAGCCCTCTCCCCTGAGTACAGGGGAGAGGGGGAAAGCCGCTGTTGCCGGTATCTTGCCCCCGCGTCCGCCAAGGCGGACCCTACAAGAACACTTGACGAATAAAAAAAGCCGGCGTCGCTTGCGACGCCGGCTTTTTTAATTCGTCAATCGCCTCAAACCTTGTCCGGCACCACAAACGGCGCACGGTATTGTCGCTTGAGCAAAGTGTTGGCTTTGTCGTTGCCGATGAAGCGCTCGGCTTTGGGGTCCATCTTCAGGGGGACGCCCAGGGAGAGCTGGTCCTTGCTGATATCGACTTCGTTGGCCGCCAGATGTTCCTTCATCCGCTCGAATGTTTCGGTCATCGCCTTGTCGGCCTTGATCGCGTCGGCGATTTCCTCGGACGGCGTGCGCACACCCAGGCGGAAGGAAAGATTTCCGGTATGGCAGAGCGCGCTGGAAAGATGCCCTTCGAGAATCTCGCCGTTCTGTTCCTCGCGTTTGCGGCTGCGGACCGCCTTGAGGAAGTTGTTAAAGTGGTCGGTATCGCGAGCCACACCCTGGCCGGTGAAGGTCTTGATTTTCTTGCCGTCCTTGTCGGACGCGTACACGTTCCGCTCGGCAACGACTGTGATGTACCCGTTCTCGCACTCGACGATGTTGCCGACGTTTGCGCCTTTATACTTGTCCATCGTCTCGGCACCCGCCTTTGTCGGCAGGCCGCGCACTTCGAAGATCAGCAGCGAATCGCCGTAATCATGGCAGACGAACAGCGTATTGGGCGTGGTGCCGTCGTCGGAGTAACCGACGCGCCCGCCGACCGCCATCACCCTGGGCGAGAGCGTATCTTTGCCCAGCGCCCAGCGGGCCAGATCCATCTGGTGGATGCCCTGGTTTCCGAGGTCTCCATTGCCGGTCGGCCAGATCCAGTGCCAATCGTAATGTAGTTTCTTGCGGTGAAGCGGCATCATCGGCGAGGGGCCGCACCAGAGATTGTAATCGACCGAAGTCGGCACGGGCTGTGGGCCTTCGGTTTTGCCGATGCTCGCACGGCGCTTGTAGCAGAGCCCGCGCGAGATCAGGATCTTTCCGAGATTCCCCGCCTTGGCCCACTCGAAGGCTTCGAACACATGGGCCGACGATCGCCATTGCGTGCCCGCCTGTACGATGCGGTTGTATTTTCGCGAGGCTTCGACGAGCTTGCGGCCTTCCCACACATTGTGTGAAACAGGCTTCTCGACATACACATCCTTCCCCGCCTGCACCGCCCAGATCGCCATCAGCGAGTGCCAGTGATTGGGCGTGGCGATCGAGATCGCATCGACGCTCTTGTCATCGAGAATGCGACGAACATCCTGCGTCTTGGTCATGACCGTCGCCTTGGGCGTCGGCGGCGCGGTTTCGGTATCGCTGGAGATGGTCGGCTGCGTGGTGGGGCGGTTGAGCTGGTTGTATAGCCTGTCCAGATTGGCTTCATCGGCATCGCAGATTGCCACGATCCGCACACCCTTGAGCTTGCGCCATGCGCTGACGTGGCTCTGCCCGCGGCCACCGGGGAAATTGAAGCCGGCAACGGCGATGCGAATGTCATCGTTGGCGCCGATAATGTTGCCGTAAGATCGCGCCGTGAACTGTGCGGCGCCCACGGCGGCCGCCGCGATTGCCGAGCGCTTCATTAGGGTACGCCGCGATATCGAATTCTGGATGAGACTCATAGCGAGATGTCCTTCGGTGAGGGTATTCCTTATATAGGGTCCGCCAGCCAAATGTTGAATTGGAAATGCCGTCCGCAGGCAAAACGGTAGCAAACGTGCGACAGGCGTGCAACGAAAAATTTGCGGCTAACTCGGCTCCAGCTTCGGCGGCGGGGGCGGTGGGGGGCGGAGGCGTTCCTGGGCGTCGCGGGTTTCAGGCGGGTCGCCGCCTAGCAGGCAGTTGGGAAAGGCGCGGAGGTAGATCTGCGCTTCGGGCGAGCCTAGTCCCTGCCCGGCAGAGATCGCCTGGCCGCGGAGCACGTCAAACGTCTTGGGGTCGGCGACCGGGGCTTGCCGCCATTCGCGCGAACTTTGGGAGATCGACGCGCGCAGCCGCTGGCTGCGGATTGGGAGCGGCGCGCGATCGGGCGCGGTGTACGCCGAGGTGATCGCTGACAGATGCTCAAACAGCGCCGGAAACCGCAGCGGGTCCCACCCCGCGCGGCTATAGATCAGCAGCGCCAATTCATCCGCCGACGCTTCCTGGTCGGCGGTGAGCCGATTGACGACAAACTCAAACGCAACCGCCGGCAGCGGGCGATTGGGGTCGGGCCGCATCTTGGTTTTTTCCAGATCGAGCGCCATCGCGTGCGCATATTCATGGGCCACCGCCGCCGCCAATTCGTCTTCGTTATCGCAAACGCCAACCAGGCCGCTGTAGATGTAGACATGGTTGCCGCCGGTGTAGAAGGCGTTGATCAGCCGGCAATTGACGAGCTGGCAGCGAAGCTGCGTAAGCAGTTGCTCATTGGCGCGATTGGGCGCGGCTTTGCGCGCCCCGTCAGCGATGCGATCGCCGATCAGTTGCAGGTAATCATGCAGGTCGCTGTTCGATGTCAGGGCCGAAGCGATCGCGCCATCGTGAAGCCGATCGGCTTGCGCAACAAATTGCGCGGAAGGCGCGGGCGCGGTGCAGCCGACGAAGCCAAAGAGGGCGGGCAAGAGGAGGGCAAGCAACGGGCGATGAAACATTCGAGGAAAGCTTATCGTAGGGAAGGGCAAACATCACGGCTTCAGCGGAATCCCGGTAGCCGGGTGCCATGTCCCTCGCTCGCGTGGGCATGTCTTTCCTCGGATCGCGATTTTCCTGCCCAGGTGTCCCAAACACATGCTCACGCAAGCGTGAGGCATGGCACCCATTGCATCGCCGCCACCCTCACCGACAAGAAGTTTGATCGCGCTGGTTGATGAACATTCGTTGAAAGACCTCATCGACGACGGCATCGCTATCGCTTCGAACCCTCTCCCCTGTACTCAGGGGAGAGGGCAGGGTGAGGGGACGGCGTGCCGCGATGTGGCGCCGTTCGCAAGTCGATGCGTTCGTCCCCTCACCCCTACCCTCTCCCCTGAGTACAGGGGACAGGGAGAATGCGGGCGCTCGTCTCTCACTTCGCCTCCGCCTGCACTTCGCCGGGCTTGGGCCACAGGTATGGATGCTCGCCCAGATTCCATTTGACGCGCTCGGCAAGCGTGCGCGCTGGGGCGGTGAACGCGAGTCTCAGCCCCACATCCGCATAGCCCTGATCGGATTTGCTCATCGCAAGCGGCTTATCCACCGGCACCTGCGGCGGCGAGAGCGCTGAGCCGCCGATCACGAATAGATCTGCCGCATGTTCCTTCGCAAAATCGCGCACTCCCTCGGCGGTATTGCGATTGGATGATCGCTCGAAGGCACCGGTGGCCGAGCAGACGAATTCCGCGACGTTGCCGACCAGATCGTGGAAGACGGCCGCATCGCCCGCTGCATTCACATGGCGAAAATAGAGGATGCCATCGTTCTGGGAAACTGCCGTCGCCGATGCGCCGTGCGGCGATGCATCGCCCTCGGGCCGGAAGATTCCATCATCCATCGTGTGGGAGATCGGCGTTTGTGCCGCGTATTTCTGCTGCGCCAGCCAGGTCTGATCGCGCAAATTCCAGTGTGCCGCCGGTGCGTTCTTCTCAAACTTCTCGTACGCGGCGAGCCATTCGTCGGGCGACGGAAGGCGGCAGCCGCACAGCGCCGCGAAGAAGAGCGCCCCTTGCGCGGAAATCTGCTGCATCGGATGGTCCGGCTCCGGCGGGCCGCCGGCCTTGCTCGCCAGCACCATTCGATTGAATCGCCCGGCGCGGAGCGGCTCGGCAAAATCGTTGTCATCATCCGGCGACAGCCAATATTGCGGGCTGCTGATGGGCGTGGTCGGCTGATCGGTCCATTCCCAAACGCGCGGGCCTTTGCGCGTATCCGACTGGCCAGGCAGGTTCGCCCAGAGAAGTTTTTTTACCGCGGCCCATGCGCCGGCGGATTGAATCACCGCCGTGAACTGCGATAGGGAAACTTCGGTCGTCGCCAGATAAAACGGCCGCGTGCTGCTCGGATCGACACGATGAAACGTCATCGGCGCGCGTAAACCGGGAAGCGCGATCGCCACTTCATCGCCGGGATTCAGATCAGCAAACGCCTCCTTGGTTTCCAGGCCGGCGATGCGATTGGCCAGATCGGCAGTCTCCGTTCGTCCGGTGAGCTCCGAAGCCGTCGTTCGCAAGCCCGAAAGCGCCGAACGCACGACCTGATCGTTCTTTTGCGTCATCCCCTGGTGGAGCACGAAATTCCAGAAGTTGTAACGCGCGGCGGGCGGCATGGCCGCCAGTTGCTCATCGGTTGTTCCCACGGCGGGGCGGTGATTGATTGCTTCTTCGATCATCGCTTCGGACGTTGCATTTTCGACAAACCGCCGCCAGCGCGGCGGCTCCTGCTCGAGAATGCGCGTGCGCAGGGAATCCGACTGGCTCATGCTGCGCAAGCC
Organism: Humisphaera sp.; assembly: GCA_036276235.1. Taxonomy (GTDB): domain Bacteria; phylum Planctomycetota; class Phycisphaerae; order Tepidisphaerales; family Tepidisphaeraceae; genus JANWHF01. The sequence goes on from DATBDZ010000161.1 coordinate 12,021, forward strand.
GCCGACCATATCGGTGAGTTTCTGAGCAACGGCGGCATCGCTCGCCAATTCTCCCGCCGCCAATGGCCACGCCGGCTTGGTTGAATTCGCGCCGGCCAGCTCCCACGCTGCCAAGACTATCTCCGGCTCCTTCGATTCCTGCGCGGTTTTGATCAGATCAGCGCGGCCAAGGGTCGTGAGCGCCTGCAAACGATTGATTCGATCGATATCCGGCGCGACCAGCGCCACGATCGCCGGATCATTCCAGAAGGCGGCGTGAGTTTTCCACTGAAGATCGGGGCGATCATCCAGCGTCAGCACTTCGCGGGTAATCGGGAAATCCTTCGCCAGGGCGCTCAGGTCATTGGTCCATTCCGTAAATTCCTGCTCGGCGGCTTTGAGCTTGTCTGGGTCGAGCGTGGCGGTTTGCGTGTTGATCAGCGGAAGCAGCCGCGCCAGCTCCTGCTCGCGATGATTTCGCGCGGTCAGGGTAAATGCTTCCGGCAAGCCGGTCGGGACGGCAGGGAATTCGCTGTCCAGATTATGCAGCAATTCGTAGAGCCCTTTGGCCTGGGCCTGATACGCCTCGAACTTGGCGCGATCCGCCGCCATCTCGTCGATCGTCGTCTTGTCCTTAAGGAACTTGCACCAGGCCTCCCAATACTTATTGATGCGATCGGAAGTTCCGGGCCGCGTTTGAAGCTGCCGCACCCAGTCTTCGGGCCCAACCGGGTGATAAAACTTGAGCAGGTCCTGAATCTGCGTATCGATCCGCTTGCTGCTCTCCGTCAGGCTCCCGTCGTCAATCATTCGCTGTGTGAAGGGAGATTGCTCGAAGACCAGAATGCGCGCCGCGATATCCGCGCGCTGGCGATCGAACAGCGCCGTCTCCTTCGCATCTGGATGCGAGTGCGCAACTTTCGCCGCCGTCGCGTCCAGCTCCTTGCGCAGCTCCGCGGCGGCGATGGTCGCTTCATCGTGAACGACCGTATTGCGCGACAAAAAATTTAGAAACTGCCGCACATCCTGCGGACGAAGACGATTCAGATCGAAATTGGCGCTCACATCCTGCGCGAGCCTTCGCCGATCGATGTCATTGGGCCAACTTGTGCGCACGGCATCGGCGAATTTCTCGGCCAGTGCCGCGCTTTCATCCACATCGGCCAGCTTGAAATATCCCTCGTCGGAAACTTCCACCGCCGCCGCCGCCGAGATGCGCAGCGCATCGGCGAAGCTGTTGAGCAGGCGATCGTTTTTCCCGCGAATCTCCTTCACATGAGCGGCCAGCCCCTTCCAATTCTGCTCGGCCTCGGGGAGCTTCTGGCTCATGCGCGGGACGATCCGCTCGAGCCGGTCGATTCCTTCGACGATCTGCGTGTTGACCGGCTCCAGGTGGACGCCATCAATGAGCCGTCCGACAAATTCCGCCGGCTGCGGCCACGCGAGATTCTCCAGATGATCCTTGAGCTGCACGGCTTGATCGAGCCGCGCCCAATGCCCCGGCGACATCGCCGTTCGCATCTCGGCGACGGAGCGGTTGGCCGCGCGGAATCGCTGCCAGTCAAATGGATTGATCTGCGATATCCGCAGCGGCGAAGCGTCCAGGCTGGCCAGATGCTCGCGATCCAGAATCTCGATGACATGCCGAAGATCAGGGTCGGCCGAAAATTGTTGGCGAATCGATGGATTGCTCAAGCCAAATGAGAGCGGCCCAAGCCATTGCCGCTGCGCGGCAGCGAAGCGTCGACGCTCTGAACGCTGCGCGAAAAAGAGAGTGGCGCAAGCGGCAATCAGCACCACGGCCGCGACGAGCAGCGGCGCGAGTTTAATTCGTGCTTTGATCTTCCGTCGCGGCGGCGCCAACTCTTCGAGGCGGCGCTTCACCGAATCAAGCGGCAATCGGAGCGAAGCCACAGGAACGAGCAAATCATTGCAGAGTTGGCGCCAGATCGGCCCCTTCGGCCCCAGCTTCTCCCAACCCGCTTCTTCGGTGAGCGGCCAAGCATCCGACTCGCTGACAGCCTGATGCATCGCCAGCCCGTAAAGAATCTGGCCGATGGCGTAAACGTCGCCCGGCTCGCCGCTCTTGGCCGCCTGCGCGGGAGAGCCAAGATCGGTCAGCAACACCTTTGCCGAATCCAGATCCTTGCCATTGAGCAGAACATTCGACGGCTTCAGATTTCCATGCGGCCGCTGGCGGGCTTCTTTCAGCTCCTCCAGACCGGCAACGATCGCGCTGATGATCGAATATAACGATGCCGAGCTCTGCTCGATTTTTCCGTCGATCAATCTTTGCGCCGAAAGCGGCAGATAATCCGTCGCGAACCAGACGCCGCTGTCGCTGACACCGACCTGATGCACCGCCGCCCAGTGTTTCGCGCCGCTGGCGACAAGCTGCTGCTGCACCCGCGCCCGATCGAGAAAGACCGCCGACTCCCAGTGCGGCTCCGCCGGATCTTCCACCGGCGGCGCAAACCGCTTGATGACATAAACCGCCCCTTCCTCCCCCGTCCGGCGAGCCCGCGCCACCGAGCCAGTCGGGGTGAGGTAAAGTTCTTCGGAGACTTGGAAAGGTCCAAACATTGGCTGGTGTAGAGAATAAGTTGTTAGTTGTCAGTTGTCAGTTGTTAGTAGGAGAAAATAGTTGCCAGTTGCCAGTTGTCAGTTGCCAGTGAAAAGGCAATGAGTTGTCAGTTATCTGTAACAGAAAACGCAAGAAATGCGTCCGCATTTCACTGACAACTGGCAATTTTTGCTCTTCTTCACTGGCAACTGACAACTGGCAACTGGCAACTCTATTCACCTTTTGACGTCGGCGGCTGTGCCGGCCAGTCGGCGGCGTCGCGGATGGATTCGATTTGCTTGCGGGTAAACGTGCGATCGCCCTGGTCGATGCCGTGGCAACGCCGGCCGGCGTACTTCCACATCTGCGGCGAGCTCAGGTTTTCCGGCCAGAATGGCCAGGTGCGACATTGCAGCGGACGCACCGAATAAACGGAACATTGCTTGCGATCGGAAGCGATTGTGGAAGTGTCACTCGGACCCTTTTCCACGGGCTTCAGGAAGATGCAGTCGTAGAGGCCCTCCGGTGTTCGCCGTTCTTTAAGCGTAAAACGTCCATCCACCTTGCGGCAATATTTTTCGACGGTCTGCTCTGCGGTGATTTTCAAAAACTCAGCGAGGCGAACGATCTCTTCCTTCGAGATCCAGACATACCCCGGCGGCCCCGTGCAACAGTTGCCACACTGCGTGCAGGTGAATCGCAAGCCGTTGTCGTACCAGACAGCGGCGTCATCTGGGCTTGGCAAAACGTCCAGTTTCATTGAGGAGAATGATAGCCGGTTTGGTGGAGTGATTCATCCGCCCGGCGTTCGAAAACCGCCATGCTGAGCAGCCTGATGTCTTCGGTGCACGTGCGATGCACGACGACGGCGGGCAGTGCCCGCCCTACGAGCATTGCCACGCCGAGTGGAACAGAAAAGCGTCTTCTCCCTCTCCCCTGTACTCAGGGGAGAGGGTTGGGGGACTGACGCATCTCTTTGCGAACGGCGCCACATCGCGGCACGTCGTCCCCTCACCCTGCCCTCTCCCCTGAGTACAGGGGAGAGGGTTCTGAGTGCCGCCACTCCCCACCGTCGAGTATTTTCATTGGCCGCATCCCGAACCCTTGGCCTCCGGGCAAATCAGACCTACCCCGCGGTGCCTGAGGAGGGTGCTGCACCACCACCACCCGCCGCGGCCGCGCGAAGCTGCCGCACTTCATCCGAGAGTCGATGCAGCGTCGTGATGATCTCATCATGCCGCGACGACTCGGGCGTGGGCCGCTTGGCGACGAAGCTGATCGTCCCGGTCGGCTCCAGCACGCATCGATCGACATCGTGCAGCGAGCAGAGGCCCTGCTTGTGGGCGGCGGCCACGAGCTCGGCCTTGGTGATCATCTCGCGATGCAGTGCATCGAACTCGATCTTCCCATCGTGCATCAATATCTCGGGGCGGCCTTCGAGCAGGCGATCGAGCCTGCGATTTTTATGCGCGAGCCGGACGATCGTGTAGTTGAGCGTGAGCAGGGTGGCGGCGCCGATGAACCCGCCAATCACGCTGTTGTCCTCGCCGATGATCGCGTTCTGCACGGTGTTGGAGAGGGTGAGCAGGACGATCAGATCAAACGGATTCAGCTGCGCCAGCTCGCGCTTTCCCGCGAGGCGCAGGCCGATCATGATGAAAAAATAGACCAGGATCGGGCGGATGATCTTTTCGAGGATCGGGACGCCGATGTGAAACATATTGTGCCACATCGTCTCGTCGGCCAGAACGTGCATGATGAAATCTCCCTGCGTTGTGCGAGCCAGTCATTAATGGGCGCGTGACGCTTTAGGCGGCGGCATTTCTCCCTCCGCCAGTACTCCGGGGGAGGGCTGGGGTGGGGGCCGTATAGAAGATGCGCCTATCGCGCACACGACCCCCACCCTAACCCTCCCCGGAGTACCGGAGGAGGGGACAAGACAGCGCCGCCGAAATTGTCACACACCCGCCATCAATGCTCATAAGTATACCCGCTGGACAAGATTGCTCTGACCCGCCACACTTCCGCCGCGATGGCGTTGGCGTTAAGCGGCGGTTTGAGCGAGGGCGTGTTGCTGCTGGTGGCGGCGGCGCTGGCGCATTACAGCGCGGCGCGGATGGGGATTTTCGCGCTGTCGCGCGCCGATGGCGCCGACCCCGGCCGCCGCGCGATCGGCCAATGGATTCCCATCGCGGCCACCGCGATCGGCGCTCTGCTCATGAACGAGCCGAAGATGGCGCTCTCCGTCATCCTGGGGACCAGCGTCGCATCGCTTGCGCTGGTTCCAGGATTGATCGCGGTCGTTTCCTCCAGCAACGTCCTGCCCGCAAGCCGGCGGGCCTGGCCGTTCCTGCTGCCGGCGGCACTGCTGCCGATGATGGCGGGATTCAGCGCGCATCTCGCGTGGGGACATGCTATCGCCATGTTGCTCTTCGGCGCGATGGTGCTGATGGTCTGGCTGCAGGATCCGGGTGATGAAACGACCTCCGCGCCGGCTATCGAGCGCTCGCGGTCGAGATATCTCGTCGTCGTTGCAATGCTGCTTGCCGTCGGCGGCGCTTACCTGGCGGTGAAGGGAACCATCTTCGCGTCGAATGAAATCCGCGTTTATTCGCCGCCGCTGGTCGCTTCGATCGTTCTCAATCCGCTGCTGCTGATGCCGACGATCGGCACGGCATCCACGCTCGCCCAAAACGGCCACTCCGGCCGCGCGCTCTCCGCGATGGCGGCGACGGTACTGCTAAATCTTTGCCTGTTGCTCCCCATGGTCATCCTGTTGCACGTTGGCCTGCATTCGGCGGACAAGCTCAAGATGATTCACACGGGCAATGAATTGCTCGCCCAACTGGCGGCGGCAGCGATGCCTTACCCGATGGCCGCGTGGCGGATCGATACCGTGCTGCTGGTGCTGTTTGGATTTGCCGCCATCCCCGTGGCGATGGGACGCTGGGTGATCGGCTGGCTCGAATCCGGCCTGCTGATTTTTGGCTACGTGGCCTATCTGGCGTTCAGCGTGTTAGCGATCACCAAGGGATATCTTCCCACTTGAGCGCCGTTGGCTATCATCCACAACCCATGAGCATTCGGACAAGCGATATTCAGATCGAGAAAAAGCCTTTTGAGGCGGAAGTATTCGACGTGATGGGCGGGTCGGCACGCTGGGACGTGAAGGTCGATGAGCACGGCCTGGTGGGGCTGGTGGATGTGATGCCGCGCTTCGCGCCCAAGGGAAAGACCGCCGATTTTGCGATCGTGCAAGCCGCCCGCGTTTCGTACGGCGAGGGGACCAAGCAAGTCAACGAAGATCGCGGGCTGATTCGCTATCTGGCGCGGCATCGGCACACGACGCCATTTGAGATGGTGGAATTCAAATTCCACCAGGTGATGCCAATCTTCGTGGCGCGGCAATGGATTCGCCATCGCACCGCCAACGTCAACGAATATAGCGCGCGATATTCGGTCGTGCGCGATCGCTTCTACCGCCCGAGCCTGGAAAACGTCCGCCAGCAAAGCACGACCAACCGCCAGGGCGGCGATGAGCCGATCGACAACGCCACCGCGCAGGAATTTCTCAACTATCTCGATAAGGTCGAATCAAGCTACGCGGACTACGAAAAGCTGATGGAGAAAGGCGTCGCCCGCGAGTTGGCCCGCATCGGGCTGCCGGTCAATGTCTATACCGAATGGTATTGGAAGATCGATCTGCACAATCTCTTTCATTTCCTGTCGCTGCGGATGGATTCGCATGCGCAGCAGGAAATCCGGGATTATGCGACGGCGATGTTCGCGCTCATTCAGCCGATCGTTCCAATCGCCGCCGAGGCGTTCGTCGATTACAACTTCGAGGGCCTGCACCTGACGCGGCTGGAGATCGAGGCGATCCGCGCCGATCAACCCCTCAACACCCAAAACAAACGCGAAGCGGCGGAGTGGGAACAGAAGAAGAAGAGGCTGGGGTTGTAGGTTGTGGGTTGTTGGTTGTGGGCGGTGGGCTGTAGGAGGATACCAACGCCAATGGGCGAACGCATTCATGTAGGGTGGGTGTGCTCGCCCACCGTTTGACGCTCGTGGTGGGCGAGTACACCCACCCTACAAATGATCACAACCAACAACCCACCACCAACCACCAACCACCAACAAAATGCCCAACGACCCTTCTCTTGCCCGCGCCGATAACGCCGACAGTTGGCGGGTTTTCCGCATCATGGCGGAATTCGTCGAAGGCTTCGAAGTTCTCGCGCCCATCAAGCGCGGCGTCACCCTCTTCGGCAGCGCCCGCACCAAACCGGATGATCCCATGTACAAGGCCGCCGAGGAAACGGCGCGGCTTTTGGCCAAGGCAAAATTCGACGTCATCACCGGCGGCGGGCCGGGCATCATGGAAGCCGGCAACAAAGGCGCCTTCGAAGCCGGCGGCACCTCGATCGGCCTTAATATCTCATTGCCGCACGAGCAGGAATCCAACCGCTATCAGAGCATCAGCCTCGATTTTCACTACTTCTATGCCCGCAAGGTCATGTTCGTGAAATACGCGCTGGCGTTCATCTGCTTCCCCGGCGGGTACGGCACGCTCGATGAATTCTTCGAGACGCTAACGCTCATGCAAACGATGAAGACCGAAGCCTTCCCCATCATCCTCTTCGGCTCCCACTATTGGCGCGGCCTCGACGAATGGATGCGCGCCACGCTCATCCCAAATTTCATCGACGCCGAGGATCGCGATATTTTCCGTCTCGTCGATTCGCCGCAAGAAGCCGTAAAGCTGATCAAACACAGCCTGCACAAACCCTGGTGGCAGCCCGAAGATGAAGCCGTCAAGAAAGCCGCCGGCACAACCAAACACCGCACGCGCGTCCCGCTTTCAGGCGCGAAAGCCGCCGATACCGGCGAAGGAACGCGATACGGGAAGAGGCCCAAGAAGACAGAGAAGAAGCACGCGAAGGTTTCGCCAAAGCCGTCGCAGTAGGCAGCCGACTTCGGTTGGCGACATAAAATCTGTTGAAGACTCTTTTGTGGTAAGGCTTTTCCACGCGAGCCGCCCGTGCCACTGCAAACGCGTTGCCCAACTCACCAAGCGGCCCGCGATTTGCCGATGGTTCGACAACCGGCGCGTTTGCGCCTATGGTTGACCTTTGTCCGTCTCGGGCCATTTGAGGAGCCGCGGTGGGTACGACAGTTGATGCGGGGAGGAGTAGCTCGGATATCTCTGAGCCAGCGGTCGATGCTCCGCAAAAGGAGCGCGACGCGACCTTAACCAAGCTTCAATCCAACCATGCGCCGGAAGATGCGCATTTCAAGCGCCAGCGCCGCTACGTTACCGCCGCCATGATGATGGTGATGGTGCTCGCGTCGATGGAGCAGACCGTCACCAGCACGGCGATGCCCACGATCGTCGGCGATCTGAACGGCCTGGAACATTATTCATGGGTCGTCTCCATCTATTTGCTGGCCTGTACGATCAGCATGCCGCTCTATGGTCGGCTCGCGGATGCGCTGGGGCGGAAAAAAGTCATCCTGTTTGCGATTGCGCTCTTCTGCGTTGCATCAGTGCTGGCGTCGGCGTCGCATTCGATGTTTGAGCTCATTCTGTTCCGCGGTTTGCAGGGTTTGGGCGCGGGCGGAATTATGCCTGTCGTTCTTACAATTCTGGGCGACATTTTCACGCTCAAAGAGCGGGCGGCGGTGCAGGGATTTTTCAGTTTCATCTGGGGGTCGGCGTCGATCGCGGGGCCGGTGCTGGGCGCGTTTCTGGTCAAGACGATGGGCTGGCGTTCGATTTTCTTTGTCAATCTGCCGTTCGCTGCGCTCAGCTTCGTGGTGTTGGTCTGGAAATATCATGACCGCGAGAAGCCCCACTCGACGGATCTGGATCTCCCGGGCGTGACGCTGCTGGCGATCGCCTGCACGGCGGTTCTGGCGGTCGTTTCCCCCATGGGCCGCGACGGCTGGCCGCTGCCGGCGATAATCGGCCTCGTGGCGGTGGCGATCGCTACGACGCTCTGCTTCATTAAAGTAGAACGCAGCGCCGCCAATCCGATTCTGCCGCCCGATCTGTTTGCCAAGCGCGCCATCGGGCCTTCGATGATCGCCAGCGGTTTGCTGGGCATTGGATTTTTAAGCATGGACACCTACGTCCCGCTTTATGTTCAAGGCGCCAAGGGAGGAGGTGCGGCCGCGGCGGGGTGGGCCGTGACACCGGTCATGCTCACCTGGGCGCTGAGCGGCCTCTTTGCCGCGCCGATGATCATTCGACTTGGCTTTCGCAAAACCGCGACGTTCGGCTGCATTCTGACGCTTGTCAGCTTCAGCGGGCTGGTGGCCTGCGCGTTTGCCGATGCGCCGCGCTGGGCGGTCACCGGCGTTCTGCTGATCAGCGGCCTTGGATTCGGGCCGGCGTCGATGTCATATCTGCTGGCATCGCAGGAAGCCGTCGCCTGGCAGCAGCGCGGGATCATCACCAGCGGCATCCAATTCTTCCGCACCATCGGCGGTGCGATCGGCATTGGCCTCATGGGAATGCTCTTCAACAGGCTGATCGCCCCCGATCTGGCGCGGCTGCACGACGCCGGCATCAATCCATCCGATTTGATGGACCCCATCCGCCGCGGCCAGCTCAATCCCACCGCGCTGCACACCGCCAGCCGCATGATCGGGCATGGCTTAACGTGGGTCTTCGCGGCGATGCTGATCTTCGCCGCCATGCAGGTGGTCGTGACGCTCTTGCTGCCCAACCGCAAGGCGGATCATGCGATCAGTCGCGTCGAAGCGATGGAAGCGATCGCGGGGTAATGTAGGGGCGAACCTTGTGTTCGCCCAACGTTATTCGCCGATTCGCGGAGGGCGAACACGAGGTTCGCCCCTACAAGGCCGGCCTTGACTCTGTAGGGGTGAACCTTGTGTTCACCCTCTTTGTCCGCGAAACCAGCGGAGGGCGAACACAAGGTTCGCCCCTACGAGCGATCGATCCGAATGGCAATATCCTGCTCGTATTTCGGCAGTACCAGATTTACATTGGCATCTGTCGCGGTAACCGCATCCATCTTCTCCGCCGGCCCCTTCCGTGTGTCAATCCACTGCACACGATAACTTCCCGGCGGCAATTTCAAGTCGAGCTGATTTAATCCTGTGCCGCGCATGTAGATCGCATAGGTCTTTCCCTGTTCCGCCAGAACGCGCGCGGTCATCTCTTTGGATAACGTCGAGCGGATCAACGTTTCATCCGGCTTCATGCGCGTGAAATTCATGCCGCTCAGAAAGTCTTTGAGAATTCTAAATTGCTTGCGCAATTCCGGCCCGCCGCCGCCGGGTTGTTTGGCGGGGAGGGGCATGAAGCTGCCGTCTTCGTGGCCGGCGGTGAAGGAATAATCCAGGTGGTCGAAGATTCCGCCGCCGGCGAGGAAGAAATCCCAGGCTTCCATGCGATAGATTGCATCGCCGGTGCCTTTGAATCCGGTTTCATCGTCGGCAATGACTTTGTTCAGGCCAAAATTCTGCGTGACGGCATCGGGCGGCGTCGCATAATGGAAATTGAAGATCGAAACCAGCGGGCTTGGCTGGGTGATCCTTTTGGATTTGTTGGCGATGTTCTGCGCAATCAGATGCCGCACGCCCAAAGCCGTCTCGGCGTCGGCGAGGGTTTGGGCGATGTGCATCTGCCAGTCGATCGTTACGCCGCCGAAGTACGGCTCGTTGCAGATTTCGTAATAGATGTTGTCGAAAGATTTCAGCTCCGCGGCGAATTTGCGGACCATCGCGTCTTGCACCTCCAGCAGCTTTCCATTGTCAAGAGTATTTGCGGAAGTACGCGGCAGATCGCCGGCCCCGTTCACATTGTTCTTCACATTCAGCGGACTCAGGCTCCATTGCGGCTCTTCGTAATAAGGACAGAACAGGACAATCTCGATAACGATCCCCCGCGAGGAAGCCGCCGCGACAAAATCGTGCAGCCGCGCGAAATAGGCATCGTTCCAGCGCATCAAATCGAATTTGTTGCGGCCGTTGGCGTAGCCGGGCGTGTCGCTCCGCGCCCAGGGGGCGATAAATTTGCCGCTGACGGGCGCCAGAGTGTTGCGCACAATATTGAACGCGCCATCCGGCTCGACATACGCGCCGGAAAATATGCGCGTCAGGTTCAACCCTGAATCGCGGACGGCGTCGAGATATCGCACGTAATCGAAGTCGCTGTTCAGCACCGCGCCGTAATGCTCGGTTGAGCCGAGGAGAATTGTCGGTTTGCCGCGGAATTGGATGTAGTGGGAGTTTTCGGGGGAAAGACTGAGGGGCGAGTTCTGAGCAGCCAACCACGATACGGGGAAAGTCAGGACGGAAAGAAAAATCGCAAGTTGGATTTGAATATGACCAGATGGGCGCGAGGAGTCCATTGCTTGATGGTGCCGTCGCGCGATGTTCGGTGCAAGATTTAAAAAGGGAACGCACAGACGCACATCTTTTAAAAGATGTGCGTCTGTGCGTCCCCTTTTTCTTCTTCCATCCGCGCAATCCAGCCAGATGCTTCGGAGTACCAGCTCTGAAAATGTTGGCGGTCGTACACAAACACCACGGGCATGCTGTCGCAAGCCCATGCCACCCAAAATGGCGCATGACCACAGAATTGGGTGGCATGGGCTCGCGACAGCGTGCCCGTGGCGTCTTTTATGCTTCGCGGGTCCGCCGCAGCCACATGGCCACTCGGCATGACAGTTAGTTGCGGTGGCAATCCGAATCGTGGCGAAGTATTCGTGGCACGGGCGGCTCGCACGTGATCGGCGATAGTCCGCCGACGAAATCCACGAGCGGTCCGCCCTTGCCACTTTTATTGCGTTACCACCTCAACCCGTCACCACCGACAAAATAAACGCCCGCTGATTGCTGTCGGCGTCCGTGGTTGCGCCAGCGATCTGGCCGGTGTCGTTGATGGCGTAGGGTTGGGTGATCGTCCAGCCGCTGCCGGCGGGGAGCATCGTCGTCAGGTCGTACATCTTTCCGTTGCGATAGAGGAACCCGCGCGGCGACTTGGTGCCGACGGTGTAGCAGAAGCCCACGATGTCGCCGTTGCTGTTGATGGCGGTGGCGCGCGAGCTTTGGTAGCCGGCGAAGACGCCGATGTCGGTCATCTTTCCGTTGGCGTAGACGAACGCGTGCATCGCGACATCGCCCTTGATCATCGATTCGCCGACGATCGCGCCGTTTTGGCTGATCGCCAGCGCGTAGCTGCTGCTGCCGCCCAGCGTACCCAGGTCGGTCATCGTGCCGGCGGAGTAGGAGAAGGCGTGCGCATTTTTATCGCCGGCGACGGTCGATGAGCCGACAATCGTGCCGGCGTCGTTGATCGCGAAGGCCTGGCTGAGCGAACCGCCGAGCGTTCCCAGCGCCTTCATTGTGCCGCCGGAATAGAGGAACGCGTGGCCGATGCCGGTGGGGCCGATCGACGTGCCGACGACCTGGCCGGAGGCGTTGATGCCCGCTCCGATGCTGTACGAATCGCCACTGAGCTGGCCGAGGCTTGTCATTTTGCCAGTGGAGTAAAGAAACGCCTGGCGTACGCCGTTGGCATCGAGCGCCGAGCCGGCGATCTGGCCGGTGTTGTTGATCGACGCGGCAGTGGAATCGGCGCCGCCCAGCGTACCGAGGCTGCTCATTGTCAGATTCGTGTCGATGATGGCAGGATTGGTCGAACCGGAGTTGGAGCCTCCGACGATCGTGCCGGCGGCGTTGATCGCGATGGCGGTGGTGGAGTAGCCGCCTAGGGTGCCGAGGACGGCCAGATTCGCCGAGTCACTCGTATAGGTTTGCGGCCCAAACGTCGGCGTATTCACCTGCACGCCGAACGTCAGGGCGTTGTTGTAGATCTGATTGCCGTAGGTTGGCGGGTTGCTCTTGATCGCTTGGTTGGTGTTGCTGATTTTGTTGTCGTGAATGATGTATCCGGTCGAGCCGTTATCCAGATAAACGCCAACGCCTCCATACCCGCCGGTCTTCACGTTGGAGATGGTGTTGAAGGCGATCTCCGTTCCCTTCCCGATGCCGCCATGCATGTAGATCGCGCCCAGATCGGTGGTCAACAGGCCGATGTCATGAATGGTGTTGTGATTCACGGTTGAGGAATAAGCCTGACTAAGGGCGATCCCATCGCGGCCGGTGTTGTAGATGAGATTATTGAGGATGGTTTGATTGGAGCCAGTGACGCCGATCGCTGCTTCGCCGCCGCCAGCGGTATCGACGTCGTGGATCGTGCAGTTGAGGATCGAATTGTTCGAGCCGGTCATCCGCACGCCACACCCGGAGCTGAAGGCGATCGTGCTATTTGATAACACATTATTGCTGCCATCGAGAATGATGCCGGTGCGGCTGCTGGTGTTGTGCCGATCCCACGCCAGCGGCTTGAGCAACTGGTTGGAAACGTACGCGACGTTCAGCTTGTCCAGAGTCAGATGATTGGAATTGGCGTTGCTGTCAATCGTCGCCGCGAAGATACGGATGCCACTGAGGTTGATGTAGGAACGATCGCTTAGCTCAAAGGCGAATTGCCGCCGTTTCGCTTCGACATCATGTTTGGACGGGCTGTCGCCGGCGGGCGTCCAGAGATAGAGCGTGTGCGTGTTGGGATCGCGGTACCACTCGCCTGCCGCATCGAGCGCGCGGAACGAATCGGTCAGATAAAAATGATTGCCGGCGACGGGAGTTTCCCAGCGCGAATAATGCTGATAGGCAATCGTGATCGAGCCGACATCGGACGCGACGACCGCGCCGCTCTGATAGAGCCAATCCTGCCCCGATCCGAACTGGATCGTAGCGCCCTTCCAGGCATCCACTCCGCCGGGGAGATTCGTCACCTTGAAGGTGGCAGTAGCGGAATAGAGCGAGCCGAAGGGGGTAATGCTCTGCGAAACGGATGAAATCGTTCCAAGCGTCGGATGAAGCAGATCCGGCCCGGTGTTGGGCCAGCGCGCTTCGGTCATCGCGGTGCCATCGACGAAGACCTGATTGAACCCGACGCCGACTGTGAAAGTATTCGGCGATTTATAGACCGATCCGCCATTCAGCGACCAACTCGTAATCGCATCGGCGCCGCTGACGGTCACGACTTCATTGTTGTAAGCCTGATAGGTGATCGGCGCGGCGGCCGTTCCCGAGCGCGCGGGCGTCACCTTCTCATGATAGGTGCCGCCGCGAATGAGAACGGCATCGCCGGGCCGGGCGAGGCCGGCCGCGTGTTGGATGGTTTGAAATGGGGCGGCAAGCGTGCCGGCGTTATGATCGTTGCCATTGGCGGCTACGTACCAGGACGTAGACAACAGCGTCCGTGCTTCCAGTATTTCAATCATTTTTCCCGCTCCCAGAGTTACGTGGCACGGGTTTGTAACCCGTGGCCGCGGTACTCCGCGGCATTAAACGTGTACGCATGCACAGCTGCTTCGTTCAGTGCTGAATTGGCCGGAAACCGGCCAATGTCCTGGAGTACTAGGACCTACGGATTGAAAACCCGTGCCACGTCAAGGTTTCAAAATCCCCGCTCGGCCAACTGCACCGCCTTGAGCATCGCGCGGGCTTTGGCCATCGTCTCTTCGTATTCGCTGGCGGGAACGGAGTCGGCGACGATCCCCGCGCCGGCTTGCAGATCGAACGTGCCTTGCTTCCAGACGATGGTACGCAAGGCGATGCACGTGTCGAGATTTCCCGCGAAGTCGGCATAGCCGACCGCGCCACCATACGGCCCGCGGCGGGTCGGTTCCAGCTCATCAATAATCTGCATCGCGCGAATTTTCGGCGCGCCGCTGACGGTACCGACCGGAAGCGAGACGCGCAGTGCATCAAACGCCGTCATTCCGTCGGCGAGCGTGCCGGTGACATTGGTCGTGATGTGCATGACGTGGCTGTAGCGCTCGACGGTCATCACATCATCCACCTTCACGCTGCCGACCCGCGCGACGCGGCCGATGTCGTTGCGATGCAGATCGACCAGCATGATGTGCTCAGCCCGCTCCTTCGGATCGGCCAGCAGTTCAGCCTCAAGCAGGCGATCTTCCTCCGGCGTTGCCCCGCGACGGCGCGTGCCGGCGAGCGGGCGGCTGGTCGCCTTCCCATCCATCACGCGGCAAAGAATCTCCGGGCTGGAGCCGATCAGCGTGCACTGCGGACACTTCAGATAAAACATGAAGGGCGACGGATTGATGATCCGCAGCGCGCGATACACATCAAATGGATCGGCACTGCTCGGCACCCGCAGGCGCTGGCTGGGGACAAACTGAAAGATGTCGCCCGCCTTGATGTATTCTTTCCCCTTGAGAACCGCCTCTTCAAATGCAGCTTGCGAGAAATTGCTCTCAAATTTCAGATCGACGACGGCCTCGCTATCGATCTCCCCGAGCGAAAGCAGGGGCGGCTGCTGAAGGCGATTCACCAGATCATCGATCCGCCGACACGCGTCGCGATAAGCGGCATCTGCGTCGGCGTGAGCCGTCAGATCGGCATTGGCGACGACCTTGATCGTCTTATCGACATGATCGAAGATCACCAGCTCGCCGTACAAGCCAAAGAGCAGATCAGGCAGACGCCGATCGTCCTTCGGCGGCGCGGTCAGCTTCTCCTCTTCGTAGTAGCGGATCGTGTCATACCCCGCGAAGCCGACCAGGCCGCCGGTGAAGGCGGGCAGATGCGGGTCCTGCTTATAGCGGCGGGGGGGCAGAAGTTTTTGCAGATCGGCCAGCGGATCGCTCGTGCGAAATTGCCGCGCCTCGGCCGCCATGCGCGAGCCGACCGGCAGGATCTCCGCCTTCCCTTCAGACACCTGATAAACCAGCGACGGCCCGGTCGCGATGAAGCTATAGCGGGCGATCTTCTCGCCGCCGACCACGCTCTCCAGCAGAAACGCATGCGGATCGCGCCCCAGCACCTGAAACGCGCTGACGGGCGTGAGCCGATCCCCCAAAAGCTGCCGATAAACCGGAACGATGTCGGCATCCTTTGCCGACCGGGAAAACGCTGCAAATTCAGGAAAATACCGCCGCATGGTCTGGCGGATTGTAGTCGGAATTGGGGAAGTATCTACGAAGGCGCGATGTGCGACTTACGAAGACCGGAAACCACGAAGGACACGAAGGGAGCACGAAGAACCGGAAAACGGAAGGGCCTCCCGTGGCACGGGTTTTCAACCCGTGCAAGCGATGTGGGATGAGTTTGGATTCGGTTTCGTGAATCTTTTCTCGATTCACGTCGCCAGCATGGGTTAGAAACCCATGCCACGTTTCGTTATATTCCCAGAATCATAACGACCTGCACTCGAGGCTTTGCTTACTCTGATCATGCGCAAATGGTTTGCCATCTCGATCGTCCTGCTGGCCGTGCTGATGGCGGCGCTGTTTCGTTTTGCGCATCGCGAGCCGCAGCGGAAACAATTGTTGATCTACTGTGCCGCCAATCTGCGGGTGCCGGTGGAGAAAATCGCGGCTGATTTCCAGGCGCAGACGGGGATCGAGATTTCGGCGCAGTATGCCGGCTCGCAGACGATGCTGACGGATGCCGACGTTTCGCGGCGTGGCGATCTGTTTCTTCCCGCGGATGACAGCTACATCGAGATTGCCCGCAGCAAGCAACTGATCGATCGCGAATTTCCCCTGGCGACGATGCGGCCCGTCGTCGCGGTGAAGAGAGGAAATCCCGCCAACATTCACGGCATCGAAGATCTGCAACGAGAAGGAATCCGCCTGGCGCAGGCCAACCCTGATGCTGCTGCCATCGGGAAAGTCACCAAGCCGGTGATGGAACAGGCGAACCTGTGGGAGCCGCTCAAAGCGCGGACCGTGGCGTTTCATGCGACGGTGACGGATATCGCCAACGCCGTGAAGCTGGGCACCGCCGACGCGGGAATCGTCTGGGATACGACGGTGAAACAAGTCGATGGCCTGGAGGCGATCGATCTGCCGATCTTTGCGAAGACGCGCGCGAAGATCGTGCTGGCGACATTGCGTTCGAGCAAGCAGCCGGATGACGCCGCGCTGTTCGGGAAGTTTGCGCGGAGTGAGAAGGGGTTGAAGGTTTTTGAGTCGTATGGGTACGAGGTTGCGGGCGCGAAGTAGAGGGTCGCACTGTGCCGGCACAATTTAAATCATCATCAATGAACTGGATCGTCATGCTGAGTCTGAGGTACTCCGAAGCATCTGGCCCACTCGCGCGAAACGGCCAGATGCTTCGGAGTACCTCAGCATGACATCACTCGCAATTCCGTAATGACCATTCCCAATCGACGACAAAACACCCGCCACGCGTCTTCCGACGCGCCCTTCATCATTTCCCTGCTGATCATCGGCGGCCTTTACGTCGCCCTCATCCTCGCGATGCTGCTGGCGGATGTGAACTATCTTAAGCCGCACGATAGCAATGGGGTGACCACGTCAGCCCGCGCAATTCTCCAGCGATCGATCGCGCCATTGCGCACTCCCGAAATTCGCTTCGCGCTCAAACTGAGCCTCATCTCCTGCACGGTCACGGCAATCCTGTCGCTCTGGTTTTCGGTACCGCTGGGATATTTGATGTCGCGCTTTCACTTTCCGCTCAAGGGGCTGATCGATGCGATCCTGGATATTCCGATCGTCTTGCCGCCAGTGGTGATTGGATTGAGTCTGCTGATTCTTTTTCAGAGCGCCCCGGGAAAAGCGATCGAAAAGGTCGTCCCGTTCACGTACGCGATCGGCGGCGTGATCCTGGCGCAGTTCGCGGTGTCCTGCGCATTTGCGGTGCGGACGATGCGGGTGACGTTCGATCAGATCAATCCGCGCGCCGAGCGCGTGGCGCTCACGCTCGGCTGCACGCGAAGCCAGGCGTTCTGGCGGGTGGCGTTGCCCGAAGGCAGGCGCGGCGTGCTCACCGCCGGCACGCTTGCCTGGGCACGGGCGATGGGGGAGTTTGGGCCGGTGCTGATCTTCGCCGGCGCGACGCGCATGCGCACGGAAGTGTTGCCGACCAGCGTCTTTCTGGAACTCAGCGTCGGCAACATCGAGTCGGCGGTGGCGGTGTCATTGCTGATGGTCGTGGCGGCGGTCCTCGTGCTAATTCTCGTACGCTTCGCCGGCGCAACCTCCGCGATGGAACGGGGGCTGATGCCATGATCTCGGTGGAGAATTTGAGCGTGCGCGCCGGCGGCTTTGGGCTATCGGGGATTTCGTTTTCCGTGCCGGCCGGGAGCTACGCCGTCCTGATGGGCCGCACGGGCTGCGGCAAGACGATGCTGCTGGAAACGCTCTGCGGGTTGAATCGTCTGCGCGGCGGAACGGTGCGCCTGATGGGCGCGGATGTCAGCCGACTCAAGCCTGCGGCGCGCGGCGTCGGGTATGTGCCGCAGGATCGCGCGCTGTTCATGACGATGAGCGTCTACGAAAACATCGCCTTCGCGATGCGCGTCCGGCGATGGGAGAACGCCGTCATCGATTCGCGCGTGCAGGAGCTCGGCGAAGTTCTGAAGATCTCCCATTTATTGCGACGTCGTCCGGCGGGCTTGAGCGGCGGCGAATCGCAGCGAGTCGCGCTCGGCCGCGCTCTGGCGGCCAAGCCGCGCGTGCTGCTTCTGGATGAGCCGCTGAGCGCATTGGATGATCCAAGCCGCTATGAGATTCATGAACTGCTCAACTCAACCTGCCGTAACAAGGATGTGACCGTTTTGCATGTGACGCATCACCGTGATGACGCACGGCAATTGGCGGATCGGTTGCTGGTAATGGAGGATGGAGCAGTTCGTGAGGGAACATTGCAGTAGCTATCACCCTCACGACCGGCACAACCCGCTTAAACGTTATTTGTTTCTGAGCCATCACTCGATCTGATAGGATCGCCACCCTCCAGAAAAAGCAACGCACAGGCGGAAGGGGCGTGGTAGCTTGAAGTTGTTGGAGAACGGGAAAATGCGCACTGCCTTGATTGAGGACCTTGAACCGCGTCGGCTGCTGACCGTCCTGCCGTTTCAGCCGGCTATCGGCAGCTTTGCCAACGGGTCGGCGTTGCCGCAGGCGTATGGCGATCGCGTCAACGCCGCCGTTCAGAATAATTTCAAATACTCCATCACCGGCGGCACGACGCCGAACGTCGTCGCCGATTACGGAACCAACGGAAAGACCGTCGTCGCGCGGACGACCGGCTTTGGCGATCTTTCCGGCGTCGTTTCTACCAACAGCCATGCGCCGTTTGAGATGATCCTGACCGCCGACACCGGGTTCAAGGTTTCGCTGTCGAGCTTCGATCTGGCGGGATCGCCATCGCATGATTGGACGATCAAATCGGTGCAGGTCGTCGATGGCAACAACAATCCGCTTTATTCCAAGACCAATGTCGTTATTCAGGGCGATGCGACGGGCACGCGGCACACGCACATCGCATTCACAACTCCCTTCACCGCGTCGCGCATAAAGATCCGCTTTGACGCCAGCAATCTGACCGGCACCGCCGCCGTCGGTCTGGACAACGTGCAGTTCAGCCAGGTGAAGATCGCGCCGTTGCCGGCGACGATTTCGGGGAATGTGTTCAACGACCTCAGTCGCGACGGCGTCAAAGCCGCCAGCGGCGAGCCGGGGCTTTCCGGCTGGCGCGTCTATCTCGATCAAAACAACGACGGCATCTTCCAGAGCACCGAAACCAGCACGCTATCGGATGTCAACGGAAATTACAGTTTCTCGGTGGCCGCCGGCTCGTATCATGTCGCCGAGGTTTTGCAGACGGGTTGGCAGCGCACCGCGCCCACGGGAAGCTACGCGATTACCGCGACCGCCGGGCAGAAGATCACCGGCAAAAATTTCGGCGATGCGGTGCTCGTGACCGATCCGGTCATCTCGGTCGGCAACTATTCCGCCGCCGTCGGCAGTCAGGTCAGCATTCAGCTTAAAGTCTCCGATCTGGGAAATGTCACCGCTCAAGACATCGAAGGGATGACCTTCACGGTGCAGATCGACAGCGGCACCGGCACGGCGCCGACGATCGCGTCGGTCGATCTGCTCACGGGCACGGTGTGGGCCGGCCACGGCTCGAGCGTCTTCGTGCCATCGGGCGGCAGCCAGCCGCAGTTCAAGACCTTCAGTGTCCTGACCGGCGCCGACGGGAATTTCATCAACCCCAATGGGCTGCTGGCAACGATCGTCCTCAACACCGCCGGCGCCACCGCCGGGCAATACGCGATCAAACTGGTTGGGACTAAGATTTCCGCATTTGATACCCAGTTTCAGAACCATCTGGGCCTGCCCGTGAAGTCGCTCATCATCAATGGGACATTAAAGCTCACCTGAACGAGAAATGGACGGGCAAATGCGTTTTGGAAGCCCCAGGAGCTTAGGTAGCCCGAAGCCCGTGACTTACCCGTGCGAATGGGCTCGATGCTTCGGATTGCCTCAGCACCGCCGGCTCCGCGACACCATCGGCGATCATTCTGGTGAGCCGCTCGTAAGTAGCGCCGACTATTCGGTTTATGCGCAAGGCTCCGCTGCCCTTAATTTGCCTGCAACACCCGCTTTTCACTTGACCTTAACACCCAATTTCGTGATTATGTTGCCTGCGAATTTGTCCTCGGAGGGACTAATGTGCAATGCTGCGCCGATGGAATCGGGCGGCATTGGTGTGTCGATGCGTCTCCTTCCCTGGCTGTACCCTCAGTCGCCACAAATCCGAGGAACCTGAACATGCACAGAGCCCGGACGCTCTACCGCGCCACACGCGCGACAACCAAGCGAATGGGGATATCGCGCGCCTGCGCTCTCGCGGCGGCGTGCGCGTTGGCGGGCGCATCGGGCGCTCTGCTCGCCGGGCCTACGGTGCAACTGGGGAACTACGTCGCGTCGAATCAGGCGGGATCGACCGTCGTCTTCTCGGCGCTGGTTAGCGATCCCGCGGGAATCGCCGATGACGTCGAGGGCATGAATTTTGCCATCCAGCTCGGCAACGGCATCGGATTGACGCCGGTCATTGCCGTCACGCTCCCCGACGCCTTTACCACCAACACGATTTGGACCAGCAGCGTCAATTCCGATGGGGTCTTCGGGCTCTCCACGAGCGATGCGCTCTTCAAAGCCTACGGCATCATCACCAATAATCCGGGCGTCGCGATTGACCCCAACGGCGTGCTCGCGCGAATCTCCGTGAACACCACCGGCGCGGCAACCGGGCAGATGGCCGTCAAACTTACCGGCACGAAGGACCCCACCGTCGGCTCAAATTTTTTCGACGGCCTGGGAAATAAAATCTCGGCAACATTCATTGATGGCTCGCTCACCATCATCAGCAATCCGGTTGTGTACTGGAACGGGACGGCCGATGCCGCCTGGGATACGGCGTCCAACTGGTCCGGCAGCGCCAAGCCGACCATTGCCCAGGATGTCTATCTCGGAAAGCCGATTCCCGGCACCGGCTCAACCCTCACGCTCACCTCCGTCCCCGAGACGGTCAACAACCTCTGGTTCGATGGTTCCTACATCTTCAGCGGCGGGAAACTGAATCTCGCCGGCGGCGGCGTCACGGTCTTCACCGGCTCCGCCGCCACGATCAATTCCAGCATCAGCGGAAGCGGCGGCCTGAAATTGTCCGGCGGCGGAAACCTCGAACTGGGCGGATCGGTCAGCAATACCTTCACCGGCAACACCACTGTTAGCGCCGGAACGCTCACGCTCAACATGACCGGCGGCGCCGTTGCGATTCCGGGCGGAACAGTTGCCGTCAACGGTGCAAACCTGCAATTCAGCGGCGCTAATCAGACCGGCAATCAGACCGCGATCGTCCTCACCAACAGCACAAATGCCGCCGCCATGACACTGGCGGCGGGCGCAAATCAGACAATCGGCTCCCTGGCCGGCGACGGCGATGTCAACTTCTCCGCCACCCCCGGCGCCTCGCTCTCCGTCGGCTCGAATGGGACGCCCACCGCCTTCTCCGGAAACTTCAACGGCGCCGGCACGCTCATTAAAACCGGCGCGGGAACGTTCACCATCAGCGGCACCAACAACAGCCTGCCCGCGGTACAGGTGAATGGTGGCGCGCTGACGTTCTCCACCTCCGTCGCCAATCTCAACGGCACATCGCTGGGCGGAAGCTGGACGGTAAACGCCGGCACGCTCAACTTCCCCGTCGGCAGCACAGTCACAACGATCGCACCGGGAGCAAGCGTGACCCTCGGTGCGCCGACTGCCAGCTTCCCCGCACTCAACGGCCTAACGACCAACCAAGGCACATTCGTCATCTCCGGCGGCAAGACTTTTACGACCGCCGGGGCGCTGACCAACGATTCGATCGTCGGCGTCAGCGGCACGGGCAGCGCGCTGACCATCGCCGGCAACCTCGCCAACAGCGGCACGCCTGGAGCCACCGGGGGCACCAGTGTTGGACCGGGTGCCACGCTCATCGCGAACTCAATCACCCAAAACAACCTGGTCATGGCCGGAAACGTAACCATCCCCACCAAAGCCAACGGCGGCGGCCAAAGCTTCGTCAACAATCTCCTGCTCCTGGGCACAACCGATCATTGGACCGGCAAGCTCGATCTAAATGACAATTCGATGCTGATCAACTACGGCTCCGGCAGCCCCGCGGATACGATCGCCAATCAGCTTAAGCAGGGGTTTGGGCCGACCGGGCATTGGGAGGGGACGGCGGGGATTACCAGTTCAGCCGCAGCGGCCGACTTTCGGCATTTTGCATTGGGATGGGCTGACTCGACCAACGGCGCGGGAAGTAACCAGATTCTCATCAAATACGTGCGGGCGGGCGACGCGAACATGGATGGGATCGTAGATGTCGTGGACCTAGGGATTCTCTCGACCAACTACGGGCGAGCTGCGACGTGGGCCAAGGGAGACTTTAGCTACGATGGCACCGTTGACGTGGTTGATCTGGGGATCCTCTCCACGAACTACGGGTTTGGGCTATCTCTTACGGCCTCTCAATCGCAAGCGTTGCTGCAACACGATTTGGCGCTGTTCCCAGAGTTCCAATCCGTCCCGGAGCCTGCCGCGTTAGGAATGCTTGCGGTAGGAAGCATCCTGCTGTTTCAGCGTAATAAAAAAATCAATCTCAGAAAGCCATAGAATCGAATTGCGAGGGACGAGCTGTGAATAAAATGCGCGTAACTGTGTGCCTTGCATGCCTAACGCTGTTGGCGATATCGCCATATTGCGTGCAGGCCGGCGTAACCGTGCAGGTGATCCAGCAGGGCACGAATCCGGTTGATGATAGCGCTAACCAAGGTGTCGGTTTCACGGCTTACATCATTCGAGTGCTTACCGACAACGGCGCGTCAGTCGTGAGCATTGACGCGGGCGGCACGAGTAGTCCAGGAACGGGGCTTACAAATGGCATCTTTGGCCAGTTGCTCCAACGGTGGGATATTGTCAGTTCCAAGCTTGTTCCCACACCAGTGGAAAGCGACACGTTTACGACGAGTGGCGCATACTCGATCGACTCGCACTATCTTGTACCCGACGCGTCACGGAATGACGTAGCTCCGGGACCATCCGAGGACAATGAGACCGCTGTTCACCCTCCTGGCGCACCGCCAAACCTCTCGGTCCTGGGCGGGCAGTTCGGTTACAAATACGGGTTCGGGACGAAGCTGCAGGCCACCTTTGGACTTAGTGCCGATGTTCAGAGCCCGAGCATTGACCTCGCATATGTCGTGCTTCCAACCGGTCAAGTGGGCGCTTTTGCCTTTGACGTTTCGACAAGTGACTCAGCTACGAAATTCCATTTGGCAGGCGTGGTTCCCGAGCCGGGATCATTGGGCATCTTGTGTGCGGCAGCGGGGCTGTTGCTCCGCCGCAGACGATAGCCGTTAGGCACTTAGCACCCGTCCGACATCCGCCTTCATCTCCAGCACCGCCTGCTCCACACACGCTTCCCAGTCGTCGCCGTACTGGTCGGCGTATTTCTTTTCTCTATGCGCGTACAGAATACTGCGGCTTGCTGATACCAGCGCGCCGCGGCCGTTGATGAACGCAGATCGCGTCATCTCTGCCGTTGCGCCTTGCGCGCCGTAGCCGGGGAGCAGGAAATAGCTATTGGGAAGACGCTGCCGCAGGCTTTGCATCGTTTGCGGCTGGGTGGCGCCGACGACCGCGCCGATCGATGAGAAGCTGCTGGAGCCGACGAGGCCTTCGCCTTGCGCGATCGGCTGCAGCCGGTCGGCGAGCATCTCCGACCACGTGCGGCCATCGGCAAGTTTCGTGTCTTGCAGATCAGCCGAGCCGGAATTGCTGGTGCGAACGAGGACGAACAGCCCCTTGTCAAATGCGCGGGCGGTTTTCACGAACGGCTCGATCGTGTCCAATCCGCAAAATGGGTTGACGGTGATCGCATCAGGGGTCACCACGTCCTCCTGCTCGGCGAACGCCGGATCGGCCAGATGCCCGGCGGCGTAGGCGCTGGCGGTCGAGCCGATGTCGCCGCGTTTTACGTCGCCGATCACCAGCAGGCCCAGCTCCGCCGCCTCCGCGATGAGGCTGTAATACGCTTCCACGCCCTCCCACAAAAACTGCTCGAAATACGCCGACTGAAATTTCACCACCGGCACATGCGGCGCGACAAGCCGCAGGACCGCGATCGTGAAATCAAACGTCGCATCAATTGCGGCTTCGCGATCGTTGGCGTTGCGCTTCGACGGATCGCCCGCCACCGCATCCGGAAGCATGTCAAAGATTGGATCGATCCCGACGCAGATCGGCGATTTCTTTTTCTCGATCGCCGCCGTCAAACGATCGGCAAAGTTGTTGGACATTTCGGGACCTTTCGGCTGGGGAAGAAAAGTTGTCAGTTACCAGTTGCCAGTTGTCAGAGGGAAGGAAGAATAAGTTGTCAGTTGTCAGTTGCTAGTTGTCAGTCAATGCAAAATACCCCTGTTTTCCCACTGGCAACTGACGACTGGCAACTTGCAACTCATTCTCCTTCCCCACTGACAACTGACAACTAACAACTGACAACTTATTCTCCTTCTTCCCCCATGCCCAATTCCTGGCATCAAACAGGCCATTTGCCCACGAATCGGGCACGTAAAAACACGGCCCGGCGCCAGCCGGCTGCCGGTTCGG
>DATBDZ010000162.1:0-5270 GCA_036276235.1 Humisphaera sp.
GCGGCGGAAGGGTAACATTGTGGGGCTCCACACCTGCAATAACAGTTCCCAGCCCTTCTTCACCCGTGTCCCGAATTCCGTTGCCGTTGACGTCGTTGAAAATTGTTCCCGAAACCGACCCGTATTTCCAAACGCCCATTGAATGGGCCGTGGCGCCCTGGCCGTTCACTACGTCCACATTCTGACTGTTGTTGTAATCCTGCCCGTCATAGCCGACAGGCGGTGGGAGATGCAGGTAATAAGATCCATCTGCCAAACCACTAAACGTGAAACTGCCATCCAGTGCTGACGTCGTGCTGATGATCGGATCGCTGCTTGCATTCCTCTCCAGGGATACCGTGATCCCGCCGACTCCCGGGTCCCCCGTTAAGAACGCATTGGCGCCGGATCGATCCAGGAACACGACGCCGGAGATGGAACCCGTGCTCAATAGCCGCCGCGGTTCCAATGGCTCCGCAACAACTCGACTTTTGCGCGGCAATACCAGTCTATGTCGATACATGACACCCTCGTTTTATGGCAGGCCATCCCTTGGCAAGAAAATGAAGCCCTAATTTTCTACCCGGATTGACCGATTTCCGCAATGAGATTTCCGCGGTGAAATCCCTCTCGTCGGAGCTTATCCCCTTCTGATATAGTGCCGTTGAGAAACTCAATGGCTAACACACCGCGCCTGCAACAACTTCTCAAGCTTCTCGAGCGCGAGCCCAACGACACATTCCTCATCTACGGCCTGGCCCTCGAATACAAAAAAGCCGGCGATCTTCCCAAGGCGATTGAACTTTTAAATCGCGTGATTCAACTGGACAGCGGGTATTGCTACGCCTATCACCAGAAGGGCCTGGCCTTCGAGCAGGCCGGCGATGTGGCTGCCGCCAGGCAGGCCTATCGCGACGGCATCGCCGCCGCCGTCAAAAAAGGCGACAGCCACGCGAAGGCGGAGATTGAAGCGGCGTTGGAGCAGACGGAATAAGTTGTCAGTTGTTAGTTGTCAGTTGTCAGTGGGGAAAAGCAAGGTCGGCAAACGCCCTCTGAGCTCATGGCACTTACTAGCAACTAACGGCGAACAACTGACAACTTATTCGTCTGCCACTGACAACTGACAACTGGCAACTGACAACTTATTCCCCCCTATGGTCGACGACCTCGTAAAATATCTCCACACTCCCCACTGGGGCCGCCAGGGGCGGTGGCGGCACGCGGTTTGGAAAACCTTTGCGCGCATGGGACTCACCGGCGTGCATGCGCTGCCGGTGCATCGGCGATGGATCGAGATCCATCGGCGGGCGATGCCGCTGGCGGCGCTGGATGCTTCAATGGCGGGGCTCAAGCTCGTGCAGCTTTCCGATCTGCATTACAGCCCCGTCGTCTGGCGAAGCTATCTCGAGCAGTTCATCGAATGGGTAAACGATCTGAAGCCGGATGTGGTGGTCATCACCGGCGACTTAATCACCGGCGGCTATCGCTACGCCGACCGCGTCGCGTCGCTGCTGGCGCATCTGAAGGCGCCGCATGGGGTCATCTGCACATTCGGCAATCACGACTACAGCATGTACGGCAAGACGCTGACGAAGGAAGGCCGCCGCCGCGCCGATCATCTGGAACAGAGCCTGCTGCGGCACGGGCTGATCGTGCTGCGCAATCGCACGCATTACGTCTGCCCGCCGGGCGCGAAAACGCCGCTGGCGCTGGTGGGGCTGGATGATGAATGGTCCGGCAGCATTGACGCCGACGCCGCATACGATGGCGTCGACCCGCGCCTGCCGATCATCTGCCTCAATCACAACCCGGCGAATTGCTCATCGCTAATGAGCTACCCGTGGCAATGGATGCTCAGCGGCCACACCCACGGCCGCCAGGTCGCGACCAGCGCGATCGGCCGCCGATTTTATCCAAACCGATACCGCCATTTCACGCACGGGTATTACGCCGTCAACGGACGGCACCTTTATGTGAATCGCGGGTTGTCTTATGGGCAACGCGTGCTGGAATGGTGCCGGCCGGAGGTTACGGTGTTTAAGTTGGAGAGTGCGGAGTCTCATTGACGTCAGGTTGATTGAGGAGGATCATAAACACCATGCGATATCGCGTTGTCATTGAGCAGGACGAAGATGGCATGTTCGTCGCCGAGTGCCCCGCGCTCCCGGGGTGCATCTCTCAAGGGCGAACACGCGACGAAGCCGTGAGCAACATCAAGGATGCGATCGAGGGGTATTTGGCAAGTCTCAAAAAGCACGGGGAGCCGATCCCTCATCCCATTACAGAGGAAATCATCGAGGTTTCCACGTGAGCAAGTTGCCGGCCTGCTCCGGGCAGGACGCTGTCAAAGCGTTCTGTCGGCTGGGCTATGAAATCGATCACCAAACGGGCAGCCACATCATTCTTCGCCATCCGAATGCGCGCCGTCTCACCGTTCCAAATCATCGCGAATTAGCCAAGGGGACTCTTCGCTCACTGATTCGTGAAGCCGGAATTACTAAAGAGCAGTTTGTGGAATTGCTAAATTGAAGCTCACGCGCTCTTCGCTTCCTGCAATTTGATGGGCATCGACCGCACGCGCACACCCGTCGCAGCGAACACGGCATTCGCAATCGCCGGTGCGATGACGATCACCGGCGTTTCACCCGCTCCCGCGGACGGCAGATCCGGCCGATCCAGCAGATGCACATCAAGCTCCGGCAGATCTTCCATCCGCGGCACCCGGTAATCCGCCAGCTTGGCGTTGAGCATCTTGCCGGCCTCGAAGATCATTTCTTCTCGCAGCGCGGGGCCAAGCCCCATGACCAGGCCGCCGCTGACTTGGCGTTTTAGGTTGGCGGGGTTGACGATTTTGCCGCACTCGAAGACCTGGCAGGCTCGCTTTACGCTGATGGATTGGTCTTTGGGGTCGATCGTTACTTCCACGCACGCGGCTACGTATGAGCCTTTATCCGTTCCGCAGGCGAGGCCTACGCCGGTGTTTGGTTGCTTTTGCTTGGATCGCTCTGCCCAGCCGAAGCGCTTGGCGGCTTCTTCGAGGACCGCGCGGAGGCGCGGGTTCTCGATATGCGCGACGCGAAAGTCCAGCGGATCGCGGCCGGCGGCGGTTGCCAGCTCGTCCATGAACACCTCACGGCCGAAATTGTTGGCGGTGGTCGCCAGCGCGCGATAGGAGCCGTGCCGCAGCGGCGGATCGGATTGCACGTACCGCGCATCGACCTTCGCAAAACTGTAAGCCGGCTGCACTTCATTGCCGCCGGAGTTGATGTTGATGTAATGCCAGCTTGTGACGTTTCCTTTTTCGTCGAGGCTGGCCTCGGCGTCGATCAGTGCCGCGGGGCGGAAGTAGGCCCAGGTGAATTCCTCCTGGCGCGTCCAGCGGAGATTGACCGGCTTGCCCGCCGCCTGCGCCAGGCGGGCGCATTCGACGGCACACTCGCCGGTGTGCTTGCCGCCGAATCCTCCGCCGAAATCCGGGACGATCACCCGCACATTTTCAGCGGCGACATTCAGCGCGCGGGCGACTTCCCCGCGCACCCCAAAAGGATTCTGTGTCGCAGTCCAGACGGTGACTTTGCCGTTCTCCCAATGCGCCACCGCCGCCCGCGGCTCCATCGGCGTGTGCTGAACATACGCGACGTGATACGTCTGCTTCACCGACTTGGCCGCCTTGGCAATATCACCCGCAAACGGATTGGCGATCGCGCCGCGCACGTGCTCGCGCAGATAATCCCACAGCTTGGCACTCGATGGATGCGGCGCGGGCGTCCACTTGGCCGTCTCGGCAATCGTGCTCAACGCCTCATCCGCCTTGTAAGTCGTCGGCGCGGCGACAGCGACAAACATGCCATCCTGCACGACCACCACATCCTTCATCGCTTTCGCTGGCCCAAGATCGATCGATTCGAGCTTCGCGCCATAAGAAGGCGCTCGCAGAATCTTGCCATAGAGCATTCCGGGCAGCGTGATATCCGATGGATATTGATGCGCGCCGATGACGATGTCGCGCCCGTTGGGCCGCGGCGCGGAGTTGCCCATCACCTTCCACTCGCCGACTTTCGTCAGTTGCACATCCGTTGGCACCGCACCCTCGAGCCCCTTGGCGGCATCAGCATCGCTCGCCAAATCAGCATAACCAAGCGTTCGCTTTGACGATGGATCGATCGCTTTTCCGTCGGCGACTTTGATGTCATCCGCATTGATCTTCCATTGAGTCGCGGCAAAGCGCTGCAGAAGCCGGCGCGCCGCCGCGCATCCCTGGCGAACCGCCGGCACGCTGCGCGGCGTCGAGGCGCTGCCGAAGGTGCCGCCGTCGTCAGGCACTAAACCCGTATCCGCCATGATCAATCGCACTTGCGCGATCGCAACGCCCAATTCCTCGGCGGCGGCCTGCGTGTGCTCGGCGCGGGCGCCCTGGCCGCATTCCACCTTGCCGGTCATGACGGTGATGATGCCGTCTTTGCCGATGTGGAGTCGCGCGGAGATGGTTTGTGCGCCCCCGCCGCCGAATCCACCTCGGCCGCCGCCCCGCCCGCCGCGTCCGCGCCCGGGGGGCGGCACTTGCGCAAGCGTCCCATCGGCGGCTACCGCGATGAGCAGGCCGGCTCCCAGAATCTGCATGACCTCGCGCCGCGAAGGGCGAGCCGAATTCTGCGCCGCGCGGCGGCCCTGTCGTGCTGCCGCGAAATCAAATTGGACGTAGTCGTCCTCGGGCTCGATGCGCGTTTCGATTGGATTAATGTTGATTTTCGTTGCCATGGCTTACCTCCTTGCCTGGCTGGAGCAGCGTCGCACCGCCGCAAAAATCCCCGGATAGCTGCAGCAGCGGCAGACGTTGCCGTTCATCCCCTTGACGATCTGCGCGTCCGTCGGCGCTGGATTGTTTTCCAGCAGCGCCACCGCCGCCATGATCATGCCGGCAGTGCAGTAGCCGCATTGAAATGCGCCTTCTTCCAGAAACGCCTCCTGCACCGGATGCAGTTGATCGCCCTTGGCCAGGCCCTCAATCGTAGTGATCGATTTCCCTTCACACCGCGAGGCGGAAGTCTGGCAGGAAAAGACGCGCTTGCCGTCCATTAAGACGGAGCAGGCGCCGCACTCGCGCTCGCCGCACCCATATTTGGTGCCGGTTAGATGAAGGTCCTCGCGCAACACATCAAGCAGCGGCCGATCCGAATCGGTGCTCACCGACCGGCGCTGGCCGTTAACAGTGAAATTAATCGTAGCATCCATGGCTCGCCTGCTCCTTCATGAAGAAGGTGGGGATGGGGCGTAAAAACGAAGCGTACAGT
>DATBDZ010000163.1:0-6616 GCA_036276235.1 Humisphaera sp.
GTGAGACGATCGAGCGTGCAACGCCTGCGAAATTCTGCCCCATTATGAAACAAAGCAGGCTCGCCGACATTGCGGTGAGCCCGCTTTAAAAACGTGCCAAAGCGGAATCGACGAGCCGCAGTGGGAGACGCCGCTGTGACTTATGCCTCTTCTTCGGCGGCACCAGCCGTAGCGCCCCCGCCGCCGGCGGACTCAGGCTCTTCGCGCCCTTCCAATACCTTTTTGCGGACATCCTGGGCTGCGGACTTGATGTCCTGCATTTTCTTCCGCACGCGCGTGCCGGCGGCCTTGTTGCCGCCCTCGGCTTTGCGCACGTCCTCTTCGGCTTCGGTGACCAACTGCTTGAGCGTTTCAAATTCCTGCATGAATGCCTCCAACGTTTATGATGGCGGGTCAGGCATCAAAAACTCCGTTTTTGCCAGCCCTAAGGGCGAAAACTCTAGCCGTGACCGCCGAAGGTGTCAATTCGGCGAAGATCGGGCCGGCTAATTAACTTTGCGTTGCAAGGGTGAGGCCAAACGCAGCATTCTGGCATGTTGCGCCAATCCGAGATGAGTTGGCTATGCTAAGATTCAAGCGGCTTCGGCCGCCTGAACCGTAGCGGAACAGTTACCAATTGCCGATAATGAGATGGTGCGGGAGCCGTCATGATCAAACGCCTATCCGTCGTTAACTTCAAGAGCCTTCGAGATGTGGCGGTCGAATTCGACCCGCTTACCGTTCTAATTGGCAAAAGCGGGGCAGGAAAATCAAACGTTGTCGATGCGCTCCGTTTTCTTCGAAGGTACTTGGCCTCGCGCAGCGACAATTTCGTTGGACAGGGTGAAGGGTGGGCTCGCCTGATGTGCGAGACGGCGAGTCAGCGAGACATCGCGTTTAGTGTGGATTTCTCCCTTCCAGGAGCAGAGTCCGATTTCAGTTATTGGCTGAAATTTGGGCCGCCGACGCTCTTCCGAACCAATTTGGCTCGGCCAATACCGGGTCGGGATTATCAGATGACCCTGCGCGAAGAGAAGCTCTCTTTCGGCAGCCGGCCTCTCTACCATCAACAGGACGGACAATGGATAAAGCCACCCGACGTGGCACAGCCGCCATCTCCCGGTCAACTCGCGCTCGGCGTGGTCTACGGCATCTCTGAGGCCCAACTTGCCTATCAGTTCCTCACCCGCGGAATTGGCTGCTATGACTTTTCCTCAGACGTCTTGCGTCCGCGCAACAGCAAAAACACGCCAGCCGACGCTGGCAGTTCAGGTCTTCAAGACGATGGTTCAAACTATCTGCAAGTATTTGAGCGGATTGCCGAGAATATCTCCGACGCCAGTCCACTGCGCGAGATTATGTCAGGCCTGCGGAAGCTCAATCCTTCGGTGCATACGCTCGAGTCCGAAATCAGTGGGCAGGATCTGGTCGTCGGACACCGAGTCGCTGATCTTCCCGCGATGTCACTCAGCCTCGCTCAGCAATCCGAAGGGTTCCGTCGCTTTCTCGCCCATCTTTTAGCGCTGTACCAGATTCCAGGCAAACAGACTCTGATCTTTGAGGAGCCGGAAAAGGGAATATACCCCAAAGCGTTTGACACACTTGGCAGTTATCTGAACCGCGCCGCGGGAAGAAGTGCCCAGATTATTATGACAACGCACAATCCCTTGCTCTTGGATCACTTTAATGTTGATAACATTCGCGTTGTCGAGATGCCGCAGTTGGAAACTCGCATCGGGCGAGTCGCTACGGACCAACTGAAGTCAGTAAGAGAGGATCTGATGACCAGCGGCGAGTTGCTGACCGTAGACGAAGCGCGCACGGACGCCACTGCCGAACTTCGAGCCGCTGCAGCCAGCTAAAATGGGACCTCGCAAGCTCGTCATGTGTGTTGAGGGCCGGGGAGATCTCCGGTCGGTTCCGGTGCTCGTTAGGAGGATTCTCAAGGAGCGGCATGACGGGTATTGGGAACATCTGATCGTTGATCCGATCGATCCGTTGGTACTCCGCGGACTCCACAACATTACAGGTACAGCCGAGAAGCAGAAGAATTGGCTGAACAAGCTCGGCGTGGCCTGCAACCGTGGGAACGTGGGTGCTGTGCTTCTGGTCCTTGATGGAGACAGCAAGCAATTCGAAGGGCAGCCCTTCTGCCCAGTGTCCGCAGCCTGCGCTTTGGCTGAGCGTGCAAAAAGTGTTCGAGCTGGCGAGGCATTTTCGCTCGCGTGCGTATTTGCCTGTAAGGAGTTCGAATCCTGGCTCATCGCAGGCATCGAGTCACTGGCCGGAAAAAAGATCGGCGACCGGGCCGGCGTCAAGCCAGCAACGTTTGCTCCCGAGTTCGACATCGAAGCCCGCCGTGCCGCCAAAGAATGGCTGAGCGATCAAATGGTAAACGGATACAACCCCGCCACGGATCAGCTGCCGCTTGCTGAGATGGTCGACCTGAATTTGATCCGAAATCGTCGACTGAATTCGTTCGAGCGCCTTGAACACGCGGTCGTTGAATTGGTCGAAGCTATGAGAACTGGTCGTCATATTTCGAGTCCTGCGCGCCACGGGTAACACGCGCAATAACGAGCGACGAAACTGTGTCGGATTGCGTGTTGTCCGTACAATGTCATCTATGACTGCCACCGCTCTTCGTCCCATCTTGGAAACCGATGATTCCGTTTACGCCATCCGCACGCGCGGCAGTGGGCCTTCGGGCGCGCTGCCACTCACCGAACAGATGTTGCGGAACTGGTCGAGTGGTGATTTGTTTGGACTGACACAAGATGCGGGAATGGGGTGGAAGGCTTCGCAGCTTGGTCGCAAGGAATTCTTGATCCTCAGCACGGCGGGCGGCATTCGGGCGGAGGATGGGACCCCGATCGCGCTGGGGTATCACACGGGGCATTGGGAAGTCGGCCTTCTCATGCAGCAGGCGGCCCGGGAGTTTAAGGAACTGGGTTTTATCCCGTTTGCGGGCTATGTCACTGATCCCTGCGACGGAAGGACGCAGGGAACGCGCGGGATGATGGACAGTTTGCCGTATCGGAATGACGCGGCGACGGTCCTGCGGCGGCTGATCCGCTCGCTTCCCACCCGCAGCGGCGTGATGGGGGTTGCCACCTGCGATAAAGGTTTGCCGGCAATGATGATGGCGCTTGCCGGCTCAAAGGGGCTGGCCTGCATTCTGGTTCCCGGCGGCGTGACCTTGCCGCCGATCGAGGGGGATGATGCGGGAAAGGTGCAGACGATTGGAGCGCGCTTTTCGCATGGGATAATTTCGCTTTCGGAGGCGGCGGAATTGGGCTGCCGCGCTTGCGGATCGCCGGGCGGGGGATGCCAATTTCTGGGGACGGCGGCGACGTCCCAGGTTGTTGGCGAGGCGCTCGGGCTTTCGCTGCCTCATTCGGCGCTGGCGCCTTCGGGGCAGGCCGTCTGGCTTGATATGGCGACCCGCTCGGCACGCGCGCTGGCGAATCTCGAAGCCAAGCGCATCACCGTCAATCGAATCATCACGGATGATTCGATTCACAACGCGATGGTCGTTCATGCCGCGTTTGGCGGATCGACAAATCTGCTGCTGCACATCCCCGCCATCGCGCATGCGGCGGGTTTGGCGCGCCCTAGCGTCGACGAATGGATCAAAGTCAATCGACAGGTGCCACGGCTTGTGGATGCGCTGCCCAATGGTCCGGTCGGACATCCGACGGTCCGCGTCTTCCTCGCCGGCGGCGTGCCGGAAGTCATGCTTCATCTGCGCGAGATGGGATTGCTGAAGCTCGATGCCCTCACGGCATCTGGCGCGCCGCTGGGCGAGATGCTCGACTGGTGGCAGACCAGCGAAAGACGCGGAAAATTCAAGCAGATTCTCGCCGAGCAGGATGGAATCGAGGCCGATCAGGTGATCATGTCGCCCAGTGCAGCCAAGGCGCGCGGGTTGACCAGTACCGTCACCTTTCCCAAAGGGAATCTCGCGCCGCAGGGATCGGTCATCAAGAGTACGGCGATCGACGCCAGCGTCGTCGATCCGGATGGCGTCTATCGCAAAACCGGCCCGGCGAAAATCTTCACGACTGAGAAGGCGGCGATGGGCGCCATCAAGAGCGGCGCGATCAAGGCGGGCGATATTGTGGTGCTCATTTGCCGCGGGCCGATGGGCGCGGGAATGGAAGAGATTTATCAGATCACCAGCGCGCTAAAGCATCTTCCATTCGGGAAGCATGTGGCGCTTATCACTGATGCGCGTTTCTCGGGCGTCTCCACCGGCGCGTGCATTGGTCATGTCGGCCCCGAGGCCCTGGCGGGCGGTCCTGTCGGAAAATTGCTCGATGGTGACATCATTTGCATCACCATCGATCGCAATCAATTGGTCGGCACGCTTGATCTTGTGGGCCACGGAAGCGACACGTACGATGCCGCCTGGGGAGCGGCGGAATTGGCTCGCCGCTCGCAGCGCAAGGATCTGGCTCCTGATCCCGATCTTCCCGCCGACACGCGCCTGTGGGCCGCGCTGCAAAACGCCAGCGGCGGCACATGGGGCGGCTGCGTTTATGACGCCGACCAGATCTCGGCGCGGCTTGCCGGCCGAGCTTGATTGCTCAGGTTGGCACAGGTCTTGCTCTTGCAGGTAAAGTGCACCCGCATCCAATCCAGCCCGACAATTTTGACGCCGTCGCACATTTAGGTTGGCCAGCGGACGCGGCGTTTCAACCAGGAGCACATGTAGTGAAGAATACGACCACCCATCCAGTGCAGGAAGTTGAAGCCCCGGCGAGGATTCTTATGTCCGTCGCCGCCAGCGAGCAAACCGTGCAGATGGTCGAACGCCAGGATGGCACATTGATGATCCTAATTGACGGCGTGAACCCGATGCATCTGCGCTGGCCGGCGCGGCAAGTTGAAGCGTGCACGAGGACGTATATGCGGCTGATCAAACGCTGCTGATCGCGCGTGGGTTTCAGGTTTCGAGTTTCAGGTAGGGAAGTCAAACACTCCCAGAAAATGCGGCGGGCAGTGCCCGCCCTACGCGCGGGACTTGATCGTAGGGCGGGCACTGCCCGCCGGTTGCTTTTCCGTGAACTTCTACCGATCTTGATGACCACTCGGCTGTGTCGGTATATCCCCCGCTGCTCGAACATACAGATGCCATGAGTGTCGCGCGTCGGGGCCGGTGATGCCTTTAACGGCCGGCGGCGAGATTTCCGTCCAGTGATCTTTCACCAGTTCGTCTAGCGTGACGACGTGATTTGCCGTCGCGTTGAGCTGGGCGTAGATGGGGTCCCAGATTATGAGCGTGCCCGCGGGCGCGGTGAGGGCGGACGATTGAGTAAACGACATCGCGCGCTGATCGACCGGGCTGATATCCATGTAATAAAAGATCCCGGGGTGCGACGCCATGATGATGGGATGCGCGCCATGGATGGCCGGTTGCTCATACCACTTCGCCAATTCGCGGGCGGTGAGCCAGTCCTTGGCCATCGGCGTGGGCGCGATCGGCAGAATCATGTCAACCAATATCGGCGGCACCAACACGGCCAGCCCCGCCCAATAAAGCGGCCGACGCCATTGCAGGCGCGTGAAAGTCCATTCCCATCCGCGCGCGCTCAAAACTCCCCAGAACGGCGCGGCCACGAGCAGATACCGCGCTTCTCCGTAACTGGCCATGCGACCGGTCCAATACAGCAGCGAGTGAACGACGAGAACGAACAGGGGAATCAGAGCCGTCATCGCGCGGCAACGGCGCAGATGCACTGATTCATCATTGGCTTTCTTCAACGAAAGAACCGTGCCAATAATCGTCGCCGGCACGATCAGCGGTGAGACGATCGCCGGCAATTGCGCGACCATCGTCAGCAGCGGCCCGCTGCCATAAACGCTGTGTGATGCATACGGCCAGGCATCGATGAGCCATCGCCACCAGGGCCCCGCTCTGGCGCACATCAGCCAGCCCGCGAGGTCCCAGCCGAGCAGCGGGAGCGGCAGCATCAGCAGCGCGAACCATCGGCGATGCAGTAATAGTGCGACTCCAGCAATTGCAATGAATCCGAATCCTTCCGGCCGCGCCAGGGGCGTGAGCGCGACAAAGATCGCCGCGATGAAGAACTGCTTCTTCTGATACGCCAGTGCCGACAGCCCCAGCAGCAAGGCAAACGGAAGCTCGGTCATCTCGCCGAAGGAGTGCATGAAGAGGATCGGCTGGCCGAGTGTAAGGATCAGCGCCAGCGCCGGCAGGCGCAGCTTTTGGCCGCGGCCCAGGGTCATGGCGGTCAGACCGCAACCCAATGCGACCAGCAGCGCCACCGCCCGCACGGCAATTCGCCCGCCGGTGACGGCGGGAATCGCGTACAGGGCAGTCACCAGCGGACGCCCCCACACATCCACCAGCCGCATCGGCTCCTGAAAGCAGAACCGTGCATACATGTAATGCACGCACGCATCGGCGGCGATGAAGCCATCGGAAAAGACGGAGCAGAGAGTCGAGAGGATTGCGAAGACCAGAATCGTCAGAACGATCGCGCGGCGAGAGGATTGATCGCTTGCTTCCAGCAATTTGGGGGCTTCGGTGTTTGCCGCGATGTCTGTCATTCTTTACACGTCGACATTCTCCCTCTCCCCTGTACTCAGGGGAGAGGGTTGGGGTGAGGGG
>DATBDZ010000164.1:0-32390 GCA_036276235.1 Humisphaera sp.
AATCCCCGAAATCCGAATCAATTCCGAAGTCCGAATGAAGAAATCCGAAAGCAGAAATCACTAAGGACACCAAGAGGAGCACTAAGGGCCACGAAGAAGAAACAGCCTGATTCGTCCTTCGTGGTTCTTCGTGCTCCCTTCGTGGCTTCTTAGTTCCGGATTTTGGTCATTCGGAATTGATTCGGATTTCGGGGATTCGGACTTCGGATTTCGAGCGCGCCTCCGTGGTGATCCTTCTCCCGAACGAATTAATCCTGCGTCGCGTCTTCCATCGCTTCCTGGACGAACGGGTTGTTTTGCAATTCTTCGCCAAGCGTGCTGGGTTGGCCGTGACCGGGCAACAGCCGTGTCTCGGGCGGCAGTTTCATGATCTTGCGGATGGATGAATTCAGCGCGGCATGATCTGAATCGGGCAGATCGGTTCTGCCCACCGCTCCCATGATGATCAAATCTCCGCCGACGAGGACCTGCTGATTCGGGAAATGAAACATGACATGCCCCGGCGAATGGCCGGGCGTGTGAATCACTGTTGCTTCGAGCTTGCCGATGTTGAGCTTCTGGCCGTCTTCGACGAATCCGTCTGCCGCGCGCGGCTGGATCGAGAAGGGGAGCACGAACATGGTGCTGTTGGGCCGGCGAAGCTTGGGTTCATCCAGGCGATGGATCAGCACCTTCGCCTCGGGGAATCGCGCAATCACTTCCGGATGGTCGGCGACATGATCGAAATGCCCGTGCGTGAGCCACAGGCCGATCACGTTCCAGCCGCGTTTTTGGGCTTCGCTTAAAAGCGGCGCGACGGTGTGATCGGGCGCGTCAAAGATGACGGCTTGCTTCGTCTCGTCGTCAGCGATGAGGAAGGAATTGGTGCTGGCGATTCCGCCATTTTTTTGCAGGACGATCATCGCCGGGGGCTCCTGTTAGTCTCGCGCTCGTGTAGGGGCGAACCTCGTGTTCGCCCTGCATGGTCCGCGTGAGCGGCCCGGGTGAACACAAGGTTCACCCCTACGGACGTCACGCATGTAGGGGCGAACCTCGTGTTCGCCCTCTGTCGCTTGCGCGAATGGATCTGGGGTGAACACGAGGTTCACCCCTACAAATCTTCCTCCGCCGGTCGCGCCATCCAGAAGGGCGAACACAAGGTTCGCCCCTACGGGGCGAAGGACAATCCAATTTGCCGCCGAATCTCGTCGAGGACGCGCATGTTGCCCAGCGTATCCTCGCGCGTCACGCGTGGCAGCGTCGAATCGAGCACGGTGGCGGCAAAGTCATCCGCCTCAACCGCGTACAACTCCATTCCCGCATCCACTTTCCCCACCTCGCGCGGCGGCAGTGCCGGCGCGGCGTTGGCACCGACATCCTGCCGCGGCGGGACCGCGCGGCCAAGAATCCAAACCGCATCATTCACCGGCGGCTTCCACGGAACCGGAACTTCGACATATCCTTCTGTTCCGCAAACGGACGTGGTGTTGTCCGCCTGAACGATCATGCCGCAGGAGAATGTGGCGCTCAGCCCACCGGGGAATTCCATGAGTGCTGATACCTGCTCGTCTACGCCGCTCTCGTGCAGCCGGGCGACGGCGTTAATGCGCGTCGGCTCCGCGCCCGCGATCATGCGTGAGAAATTAATGCAATAGCATCCCACGTCCATCAGCGCGCCGCCGCCGAGCTCGCGCGAGAAGCGGACGTTGCCGTCAGTGCGCGTCGTTCGATAGCAGAAGCTGGCACGGATGAGCTTCACCTGCCCGATCGCGCCGGCGGCGATCGCCTGGGTATATGCATGCGTGAGCGGATGGCAGCGATACATGAACGCCTCCATCAGCACGCGGCCGGCCTTCTGTGCCTCGTCAAACATCTCCTGCGATTCAGCCAGATCCAGCGCGAACGGCTTCTCGCAAAGCACATGCTTCCCCGCCCGCACGGCGGCGATCGTCCACTGGCGATGCATCGAATTGGGAAGCGAAAGATAAATCGCGTCGATATCGGGACGCGCGATCAATTCTTCGTATGAACCAACTGCTGCAGGAATCTGATACGCCTGCGCGAACGACTGCGCGCTGGCGATCTGTCGGGAACCAACGGCGCTGAGAATTCCGCGCCGGGCAGTGCGTACGCCGGCGGCGAATTGCCGCGCGATATTGCCGGTTCCGACAATGCCCCAACGAAGCTGCCGGCTCATGCGAATCTCCGATCGTGGGCATTTGCCGCGGGTGGATCTGTCTTATCCCCTCCTCCGGTACTCCGGGGGAGGGTTAGGGTGGGGGTTCGCGCAAGTGACGCCGCTCGGAAAAGCCCCACCCCAGCCCTCCCCCGGAGTACCGGAGGAGGGAGAAAGAGACACGATTATCGGTGCTCATGGTAGTAGCACGATCTTCCCATAAGACCCCGCGGCCAGCACCTTCTCGTGCGCCGCCGCTGCCTGATCGAGCGGCAACTCCTTGCCAACGATCGGCCGAAGCGTGCCGTTCTCCAACCCAGCAACTAACGCAGCATGAATCCCCGCCAGCTCCGGCTCGGTGGCATTCATGAGGGTCATTCCAAGAATGGAGGCATCGCGGGTCATCGTGTCGCGAGGATTGATCTCAACCGGCCCGCGGCTCCCGACCACGACCGCGCGGCCCTGCTTTGCCAAAACGGTCAGGGTCTTTCCAAGATTGATGTGAGCGGCCAATTCGATGATCAAATCCGCGCCGCGCCCGCCGGTCAGTTCCATCAGCTTCGTCAGGTAATCGGCGGCATGATGATCCAGCACATGATGCGCGCCCTGCTCGAGTACAAGGCGGCGCCCTTCTTCTGTGCCGCCGGTTCCAATGACGGTCATTCCCCATGCCTTGGCAAGCTGCACGGCGGCCGTCCCCACGCCGCCGCTCGCTCCATGAATGAAAACCGTTTCGCCCGCTTTGGCATTTCCTCGCGTGAAGAGCGCGCGATAGGCGGTGGCGTATGGAACGCCAATCGCCGCCCCTTGCTGAAATGTAATTTTGGCCGGCAGCGGATGAACCTGCGCTTCGGTGCAGAGTGTCTTTTGGGCATAAGTGCCGCTGACACTGCCGGCGACATAGACGCGATCGCCGGGGCGAAAGCGCGTGACGCCGGCGCCGACGGCATCGACAACGCCGGCCGCATCAGAGCCCGGCGTATACGGAAATTGCTTGGGCCCGTATTTGCCGGCGCGTATATAAGTTTCAACAGGATTGATGCCCACCGCCGCGACGCGAACCAGCACCTGCCCCGCGCCCGCCTGCGGCACGGGAATCTCTTCAAGCTTCAAAACGTCCGACTCGCCGAACTGATGAACGCGAATTGCCTTCATGTGCTCCTTCCTGATTGCAAGGTGATGATAATAGGCATCGGCGGTGAGTTGGAAACTGCTCAATGGCAAGATCCTAAGAAGCAACGGACTGTTCCATTAAGTGTAAAGTGCGAAGTAGGCCGGGCGCCCTGGGCGACAGGCGGCGGGATAAATCCCGCCCTACGCTGGGGACTTGATGTAGGGCGGGATTTATCCCGCCGAGTTACTTGCAAAGGACATATAACCGTGCACTCTCGCCGATCATTTTTGACAGCCGTCACCTTCCTCTTCGCGATCGCTTCGCTGGCAGAAGCGCAGTCTTCCACTGCCCGCCAGCTTTATGAATTGCGGACCTATCACTTCGCGTCGGCAGACAAGCAAAACGCCTTCGCGGATTTCCTGGAGAAGACGGCGGTTCCAGCCTTCAATCGCGCCGGCGTGCAGCCGGTCGGCGTGTGGAAGATGGCGGCGAAGGATAATCCGAAGCTGAATCTCAAGGAGGATTCCACCGATCTTTATGTCCTGCTGCCGCACAATTCATTTGAGGAATTGACGAACTTCGAATCGAAGCTCGCCGCCGACGCGGCGTATCAGAAAGAAGGCGCGGCCATTCTCAACGCGCGCGGCAGAGACGTCGCTTACGCGCGTTACGACAGCATGCTGCTGCTAGCGATGGAAGGCGCGCCGCATATTGCCGTTCCCACCAAAACTCCCACTCGCGTGATGGAATTGCGGACGTATCAGAGTCCCAACGCCGAGCGCGCCAAGAACAAGCTCGATATGTTCAACAAGGGGGAATTCCAGATCTTCAACAAGGTCGGCATGCCCGGCATCTTCTACGGCGGCGCCATCGTCGGGCCGGATCAGCCGCAGTTGACGTACATGATCGTTCACGAGTCGTTTGAAGCCGCGGCGAAAAATTGGGCCGCGTTCGGCGCCTTTCCTGATTGGAAGACGTTGAGTGCGGATCGCTCCTATGCACAAAACGTGTCCAAGGTGCTGAGTTACTTCCTCCGGCCGACAGCGGGGTCGCAAATCTAGTCGACCGATCTTTCGTAGGGTGTGCTTTAGCACACGCGGAACGTGTGCCGCGCGACGACGCCACCGCGTGTGCTAAAGCACACCCTACGGACCGGAATTATAACGCAAGGAACCGTCATGCTGAGGTACTCCGAAGCATCTGGCTGGATCGCGCAGGCAGGCCAGATGCTTCGGAGTACCTCAGCATGACAACGTTTGGGAAACGCGAACTCCTGTTTTATCTGCCGCATTTGCAAGCTGAGGATGAGGCTGGGTGCCGATAGCGCCATCCTCAATCTCCTATCCTCCATTTTCAAATCCGCCCTCAGCCCGTAACCTACCGCCTTCTATGGCCAAGAACATTAAGAAGCGTTCGGAAGATTATGCGCAGTGGTATCTGGATGTGATCAAGGCGGCGAAGCTTGCCGACTACACGCCGGTGCGGGGGTGCATGGCGATTCGGCCCGAAGGGTACGCGATCTGGGAGGCGATTCAGCGGCAGCTTGATCGCCGCTTCAAAGCCACCGGGCATGTGAATGCCTACTTTCCGCTGCTGATCCCGATGAGCTTCCTGGCGAAGGAAGCCGAGCATGTTGAAGGGTTCGCGATGGAGTGCGCCATCGTCACGCACTCAAAGCTCGTGAGGGGAGACAAAGGTCTTCAGCCCGGCGGCGAACCGCTCGAAGAGCCGCTCATCATTCGGCCGACCAGCGAAACGATCATCGGCCATATGTATGCGCAATGGGTACAGAGCTATCGCGATCTGCCGCTGCTGATCAATCAGTGGTGCAACGTGATGCGCTGGGAATTGCGCACGCGGTTGTTCTTGCGCACGGCCGAATTCCTCTGGCAGGAAGGGCACACCGCACATGAAACCGCCGAAGAGGGCCGCGAAGAAACGTTGAAGATGCTCGATATTTACGCCGAGTTTGTTGAGAACGTGCTGGCATTGCCGGTGGTGAAGGGGGCCAAGACCGACAGCGAAAAATTCCCCGGCGCCGTCATCACATATTGCATCGAAGGCCTCATGCAGGATGGCAAAGCCCTGCAATGCGGCACCAGCCATGATCTGGGCCAGAATTTTTCCAAGGCGTTTGACATCAAATTCCTCGGCCGCGATCAGCAGCAGCAGCATTGCCATACGACAAGCTGGGGCATGAGCACGCGGCTGATCGGCGCGATGATCATGGCGCATAGCGATGATGAGGGCTTGGTCGTCCCACCGCGCGTCGCGCCGGATGTGGCGGCGATTGTCCCGATCTTCAAAGGCCCGCAGGAAGAGGCGACAACGCGCGCATTCGTCGATCGGCTCATCGGCGCGCTCACCGGCGGCCGCGAAACCAATCGCATCTCGCGCCACGGCATCGACAGCTATCTCTTCGACGCGCAATCCGAGCAGCGGATCGTCGCCGACTTCCGCGACAGCCGCCCGGGCGACAAACAATATCATTGGGAGCAGCGCGGCGTTCCGTTTCGCATGGAGGTTGGCCCGCGCGATATCGCCGCCGAGTCATTCATGCTCAAATCGCGCATCGACGGGACCAAGGAGCCGATCAAGCTCGCCGATGTCGATGCCAACTGGCTGCGCGCGCGGCTCGATAAAGCCCACCATGCCCTGTTCGAAAAGGCCCGCCAATTCCGCGATAGCAACACGCGCTGGGCTGACACTTACGATCAGATGAAGCAGATCCTCGGCGAACAGGGCGGCTTCGTGCGCTGCTATTTCCAGCCCGATCGCGCCGCCGAAGCGAAGATCAAAGAGCAGACCAAGGCGACCGTTCGCTGTATCCCCTTTGACCAGCCGGGCACCGCCGGCAAGTGCATCTTCACCGGTCAGGAAACTGCGACGCAGGTCCTTTTTGCGCTGGCATATTGAGTAGGACGCATGCGACAGGGCGGGTCTAAATCGGCATATGCCGATTTGTCGCGCTATCGTCCGAAAAAATCGATGCCAATAAATTGCGGGAAGATTCCCCTGTGCGGCATCGCACGCGCCGCCAACTTAACCCACAT
Source organism: Humisphaera sp. (assembly GCA_036276235.1). GTDB lineage: Bacteria > Planctomycetota > Phycisphaerae > Tepidisphaerales > Tepidisphaeraceae > JANWHF01. Next base: position 6,323 of record DATBDZ010000164.1, read on the forward strand.
TACATAAAAACCCTTCGGGCAGCGGCAAAAAGCCGCCATGTAAACCCTACGCAAGCTGCAAAGAGCTAATAGGCCCCCAGAAGCTGACCGATTCTGACGTGGAAGTTCATTGTTTCGCCGACGCTTGGTGGCAAGCGCGCAGGTATTCGAGACATGAACCGCCGGATTTGCGAAGGCAGGCAAAAAAGAGTTCATGAGGTTTCGCACGAAACTATTTCTGAGCTGGGGAACACTGGTGCTGATCCTGTGGGCGGGCAGCGTCTGGCCAGTCAAGCACACCATCGAATCCAGCTTCGAGGGAATGGTGAGCGAGAACTTCGCCTCAGCGCGGCAAAGCCTGCAGAGCCTTGCCACGGAGCGCGTGAACCGAATGCGCCAGGCCTGCTGGCTGCTGATGAGCATTCCGGAACTGCGTGCATCGGTTTCCGAACAGGGTCAGGAACTGACTCCAGAAAACCTCGCGAGCCTCAATCAACGACTCAACGAATTGACCGACATCGTCGGCGTTAACTTTATCTGCATTCTCGATGCCAAGGGCCGGGCGATCGCGCAGCCGCAAAAATCGCCGTGGCATTCGCTGGAAGAGTTAAATGACTTCCTGGCGCAATCGCGCCAGGCCAGCGTGTTGCGAACGCAGTTGTTGTCCAAAACGGATACTGCACAAAATTCGCAGGCGACCCGAAGCCTCAATGGGCTCTGGTCGTATCATGGCCGGCTCTTTCAGGTCGCTGCCGTTCCGCTCGTCTTTGGATCAGGTGCAAACGCTTCAGTCGATGGCGCGCTGATCATGGCGGCGCCGGTGAATGATGCGCTGGCCACCGAGCTTGCCGGCGGGCATGCCAGCGGCGTTAGCTTCCTCACTCGCGAAGGCGCGGTCGTCGCGTCGAGCCTCACCGCGCCGCTTCGCAGCAAGCTCGAAATCGAATTCCGCCGCGCGCCGTTGTTGTCGGCGCAGCGCCGCGACATTCGGATGGGGAACACCACTTATCGTTCATCGCTTGAGCCGCTGATCGATCCCTGCTCCGACGAGCCCGTCGGGGCGATGGTCGTTCAGCGAAGCCTGGCCGATGCGCAGGCGTTGCAGGTACAGGTGGCGCGGTCGCTGGTCCTCATCATGACCTGCGGACTTCTGCTGGCCGCGCTGGCCAGCTATGTCCTGAGCGGAGCCGTCACCAGCCCGGTTGCGCAGATGATGCGTGGCGTTCGGCGTGTGGCGGATGGAGATCTGGAAGCGAGCATCGACTCCAGCCGCCGCGATGAATTGGGCACGCTCGCCCGCGCTTTCAACGACATGGTGAGCCAGCTTCGTACTCGCCGCGAGCTGCAACGCATGGTCGAGGAATCGCAGGCGGCCAACCGCGCCAAGAGCCAGTTCCTGGCCAGCATGAGCCATGAGATCCGCACGCCGCTCAACGGTGTCATCGGCATGACCGAAGTGCTCATGCGCAAGGGCCTCAATCCCGAACAAAATCGCTGCGCCCTGATCGTCAAATCATCAGCCAACGCGTTGCTCGATCTGATCAACGACATCCTGGATTTCTCGAAGATCGAAGCGGGGCGGCTCGATCTTGAATCGATTGATTTCGACGTTCGCGAGATCGTGGAAGAAGCTGTCGAGATGCTCGCGCCGCGGGCGACGACCAAAGGCCTGGAGCTGGCGTGTCATATTCCTGCCGAACTGCAAACAGCAGTCTGCGGCGATCCCGGCCGCCTGCGCCAAGTCATCGTCAACCTGATCGGAAACGCCCTGAAGTTTACCTCCAAAGGTGAGATCATCGTTCGCGTCGCCGAGGAGCAATCCGTTCAAGGCCAGCGCGTTGTCCGGTTCTCGGTGCAGGATTCGGGCATCGGCATTCCCAAAGATCGCCTCGATCGGCTCTTCCGCGCCTTCTCGCAGGTGGACGCCTCCACCACGCGCAAATTCGGCGGCACCGGCCTTGGCCTCGCGATCAGCAAGCAGCTTGTTGAACTGATGGGCGGAACGATCGGCGTCGAAAGCCAGCCCGGTCGCGGATCGACTTTCTGGTTCACCGTTCGCTTTAGTGCATCGTCCAGCGCCAGCGGTGCCCGCATACTGCCGCGCTTGCGCGGGCTGCGCGTGCTTGCGGTTGACGATCATCCGGCGTTCCTGGAGATCATCAAGGACCAGCTCTCCAACTGGGGCTTCGACGTGCAAACCGTCAGCGATGGACAGCAGGCGCTGGACCTGCTCCAGGGCGCTTCAGATGCCGGTCGGCCATTCCAGATCGCCATCTTCGACATGCTGATGCCGACAATGACCGGCCCTGAGCTGGCGCGCCTGGTTCGCAGCCGCCCGCGACTGCGCGGCACCACGCTGCTCATGCTCACGTCGCTGGACAATCCTTTCGACACCGACGAGATGCAAAAGGCTGGCTTTGCCGCCTGCCTCACCAAACCGGTTCGCCAGTCACAACTTTTTGATGCGATCGCGACCGCGCTCGCGGTGAACGATCCTAAGCTGACAACCAGCGCCGCAAGCGCGGCAGCAGCTCAACCCCAGGCTCAGCCGCTTCGCGGCTTGCGCGTGTTGCTCGTCGAAGACAACGAGGTCAATCAGCTCGTCGCCCGCGAGTTCGTCGAAGACGCCGGCATGATTGTCGAATGCGCCAGCGACGGCCGCGCGGCTCTTGATGCCTTGCGCCGATCCACTTTCGATCTCGTGCTCATGGATTGCCAGATGCCGGAGATGGACGGCTTCCAGGCGACACGAGAGCTGCGAAAGCTCGAAGCTGCCAGACAATTGCCGGGCGGCGCTGGGCGGCTTCCGGTCATCGCGCTCACCGCCAATGCCGTGCAAGGCGACCGCGAACGCTGCTTGGAAGCGGGCATGGACGCTTATGTCACCAAGCCAATCGATCCGCACGAACTGATGCGGACGATGGAGGCGTTTGTCACTCGCGCCGCAGCTTCAGATGTTCAAACCGCCAGCCCACAAGCTGCGCCGGCACAAGCACTGCCCGGTACGACAACGACCAGCGCCGCTGTTTCTGACATCGAAACATTACCGATCGACATCGCCGCGCTGTTGCAGCGATGCCGGGGAAAGGCCTCGCTGGTGGAGAAGCTGCTCAAGACATTTGGACTTCAGATCAACGCGCAGCTTGATTCGCTGCGCAGCGATCTCGATGGCCGCCAGCTTCAGTCGGCGGGCCGCATGGCGCACACGATCAAGGGCATGGCTTCGAACCTCTCGGCCGGGCCGCTGTGCGAAGTGGCCTCGGAGCTGGAGAAGCGAATTGTCGCCGGCGAAATCGAAGTGGCGATCGGTTGCATGGATGCGTTGAATCAACGGGCGAAAGAGTTAGTGCAGTATTTGCCGGCGGCCAATGATGCCGTCCGGACCAAGGCCGCGGAAACGACGGCCAGGGTGTCGTAGGAGTCGTATATGCGTGTACTGATAGTCGATGATGATCCGATTGCGCTGGAGATCCTTCGAGACATGCTCGAAGGGGCCGGCCATGAGGTCGTCAGCGCCGAAAACGGCCGCGCCGCGCTGCAGATTCTGCGGCGTGAGCATTGCCCGTTGGTCATCACCGACTGGGAAATGCCCGAGCTGGACGGGCTGGATCTTTGCCGCCAGATCCGTCAGAACGCCGACGCCGGCTACACTTACACAATATTGCTCACAAGCCACGACACCATCAGCCAGCGCGTGCAGGGCCTTTCCGCTGGGGCCGACGATTTCATCATCAAGCCGTTCGTCCCCGAGGACATGCTGGCACGGGTGCAATCCGCCGAGCGGATTCTTTCGCTGGAGACGCGCGACGTCGCGATCTTCGCGATGGCCAAGCTCGCCGAATCGCGCGACCCCGAGACCGGCGGACATCTTGAGCGCGTCATGAGCTATTCCCGCGCGCTCACGCAGGCGTTGGTCGCCACTGGCAAATTCAACGACGAGATCGACAGCGATTATGTCCGCCTGCTCTACAGCACCAGCCCGCTGCACGACATCGGCAAGGTTGGCATCCCCGACTCGGTGCTGCTCAAGCCCGGTCGTTTGAGTGAGCGCGAGTTTGAGATCATGAAGACGCACACGACGATCGGCGCACAAACGCTCGATGCCGCCCTGCGCCGATTTCCCAATGCCCGCTTCCTGCGAATGGCCCGCGACATCGCCGCCACCCATCACGAGCGCCATGACGGCACCGGCTATCCCAACCGTCTTGCCGGCGACCAAATCCCCCTGTGCGGCCGCATTGTCGCGCTGGCGGACGTCTACGACGCCCTCACCTGCAAGCGCGTTTACAAGGACGCCTTCGCTCACGACATCGCACGGCCGATGATCCTCAAAGAAGCCGGCACCCACTTCGCCCCGCAGATCGTCGATGCGTTTCTTGCCGCCGAGCAAGCCTTCATCTCCATCCGCGAACGGTTCAGCGAAGCCGCCAGCACCGCCCTGGCGGCTTAAAGCGATCCGCAGTCGGATGATCCGGATGTAGCGCTTTGTAGCGCAATGTAGCGCTTTTGCAGCGACCATGCCCCTTTTTATCAAAATATTGCTAGCAAAACGTCCTAACCCACGCCGTCACCATTGCTTATGACGGCCAAGCCAATGTAGCGCGCCATGTAGCGCTCTGATGGCTCCCGAAATGGACTGTGACGTAAGTCAATCGGCGGCCATCATTAACGCCGCCTGGCACTCGCGGCGCAGAATGTAGCACGCTCTCCAGGGGGCGCTACAATTCCTTACAGACCCAGGCCCCGGTCGCCCATTGCATTTCATCCAACTGAAAAGCCCCGGGACACCACGTGCGTGCCCACTCTGCGTTGCATGTTATCTGGCATAGACCCATTCCCTTCCTGTCTTCCGATCCAAGCCTAGGGCTGGCTCCCGAGCACTTCGATTCCCTCATCAAGCGTAGGATCCTCATCCTGATAAACGGCAGCCGGCAGATCAACTTTGATCATCGGCGCAATGCCAATTTCCTCGAAAGGCTTGCCATCGGGCATGAGATCGACCCAGCGCGAGAAGTAGACCTTGACGCCGGTGCGGCCGACTTGGGCGGGCTGGGGATTGCCGCTGGCTCCGCGCGTTGGGAGGCCTACGGTTTTTACTTTTGGCAGTGCCTGCATCATCTGGACGAAATTCTCGCCGCTGCTGATCGCGCCGGGGCCGATCAGGCAGACGACCGGCTTGGTGTATGGGTCGGACGACGCGGCGAGCGTTCGCGGAAACTCGGGCGTGAATGCATCATGGGCCGGGCCATTGCGGTACTTGCTCTTGGCGTAGACCACATCCTTCGCGCAGAACAGGCTGGCGATCTGGGTTGCCAGTGGCTCGCTGCCGCCGTTGGCGATGCGCAGATCGACGATGAATCCGGGGGCGTCGTGAAATTTTGCGATGGCGTCGGCCGCCTGCTGGACGAGGTTCGGCGTGGCGTCGCTTTGGCTTAGCATGAGGAAATAGCCGAAGCCGTCTTGCTTCGTTCGGCCGACGATCGCGTACTTGCCGCACTCGGTGATGTGATCGAGGCGCGAGCGCACGACTTTCATGTTTCCGTTGTAGCTCCAGCTCGATCGGTAAGTCGGCTCCCGACCTTTTGCGGTTTCGACCCAGACATGCATGTCATGCAGATGGCCGAGCATGTCACGGAGAACCGCCGCCAGATCTTCGCTGTTGCGGGCGACAACCGCGCGCGGGCGGTATTCCACTTTAAGCTGCTGCCAATCGACATCTTTCTTCAGAAAGAAGTAGCTGTAATTGGCATCCATGACGCTCCACAATGCGTCGAACGCGGCGCCAACCTCGGCGTCCGTCCATACAAATGGCTCGGACGCGAGGACCAGATTGCGCTGCCCCGGCGTAATGTCCGTCAACTCCAACGGATCAGCCGAGCCGATCACCTTCAGCGAGTATTTGCCGGGCGGCAGATATATCTCGAAGTGACCGCCGGGCTGTGTGCTGTAAGCGCGAGCATTTGCGGTGAGCCCGGAGAGGGCGGGTCCATCAACCAACAGGATGTGCTTGATCTGATTCTCCCGCTCACCCGCCGCGAGCTGACGATCATCGGGTGGGATGCGTACATCACCGCTGACTGCCTGGCCGGGATGCAGCACGAAGTCAACCGTCGCGGTATCGCCGGCGCGGAGGGCAAGCGACAAGGCATCATGCGCGCCTCGAACAAACTCGTCCAGGTCGGCGAAGACTTCGCGAACGACCAGCGGCCCGCCTTTAAATCGCAGCGTCAATTCGTAATGTCCCCTCTCATCAGTCAGGGCGCTGAGGCCGCGAAGTGCCGCGGGACCCATGTCCATCGGCGCGCCCGTTGCGCGATTGAAGAACACCTTCACCCCACGGAGCGGCTTGCCGTCGGCGTCCACTACATTTCCCGCCAAGTGGGCGGTGGCGAAGTTCTCGGCGGCAGCCGGAGCGTCCTCCGCGAAGATGGGGCGGGACAGCACCACGGTAACGACAAAGCAGATGAAGCAGGCGATTCGCATAATCCCTCATTTCTGCTCGATTCCATTCAAGATCACCTTTAAATCGGCCCGTTTTCCGATCGATCCCGTTTTCTGGTTCGTTCGAAGTTGGAAGTTCGGCGTTGGATGTTCGACGTTGCGGAATGCGACGTTTGAAGCGGGTGCTTCAAGAGGTTGACCGTCAAACTTCGAACGTCCAACTTCGAACGCGGGTGTCTAGCTGGTCGTTGCCGCAAGTGGGGCAAACCCTCTTGCCTGCACTTTGCGGCGGCGGCGGAGCAGCCAGCCGATGCCGGCGTACGTGGGCGGGCCGCCGAACAACGCAGCCAGTAACCAGTATGGCATAGCCACCAGGTAGAGTTTCACCCATGGCGCGGAGACTGACCGGATTCCAAGGTCCGCGACCGGCGGGGGCCCCCAATGAAACGCGAGCCCCGGCCGGCCGGGCCGCATCAGTTCATGAAAGAATCCGGGCCGGAGCGTGGCATCGTCGCCGGCAACGTGGGATGGGTTTTGAAATCGATACGCGCTCGTAAAGTAATACAGGATCAGTTGGTGGCGGCGGGAGTCTGCACCCCACCCGCACCACACGCCCGCCTTCTGGTCGCGCCAGCCGGCCCACCCCGCCGCGTCATTGCGGGCCAGCGATGCGATCCAAAGCCAACACGCGGCCACAAAGAGCAACAGCGAAACCGCCACCGATGCGTTCCAAACGATGTGCCGCAGTCGCTTCACATTGAGCATGTTATCACAGCGCGCAAATGGCCGCGCCTGCATCGTCTCCCCCTTTCCCGCCATTAAAGGCCGCCATTAAAGGTGACGCGAACCTTTATTTGGAATTCGCGCTTGTTTCTCTTCGTTATCTTGCCCTACATACACGTCTCACGCTTCCTTCTCCATCCGGTTGAGGATGTGATAGTCGAGGCGGCGAGGGGGGGAATTGCGGGCTGATCGATCTGAAAATCCAAATAAAGGTTCGCGTCACCTTTAATTGGGAAATCGGTTATTCCGCTCCCACCGCTTCGGATCGACTGCGTCCATCGGCCGCGCGTCCATGTTGATGTTGTCGGCGTGACACCAACGAACCGATCGAGCTGCTTCTTCAACGAGACGAAGCAGATCTGCATCGGTCAATTGCTCAGGCGGCACTTGCTCTCGCATTTCCTGCGCAACCTGGCGAAGCGTGGGTTTCTGGATCCACTGCGAATCATCGATCGTAATTCCAAGCTGCCTTTCAATCGTAACCTCGATCTGCGCGATCGTTACAAAATCGCCCCACTCGTCGTACCCCGATCGCATCCGTCGCCCGGCGTCGACGAACAATTCGCCGCAGGTTGGACATGTCGCCCGCAAGGCCAACAAGTCCTTTTCACGCTGACTGCTTTCTGCCGCGCACCGCGGGCAACGAATTGGCATGGGATCCAGGAACTTCATGTGAGATCGACCGGACGGATCACGCTACCGATGAATTAGAGCGGCCGCATGCATTACTTGCTAAGCGATGCAGCTCAGCTGAGCAGCCAGCAATTACCCCATCGTAGTCTACCCGGTCGTATCAGGAGAGTCGCGGGAAATCTTCGCACGAGTAACAACCTGGATAAATCCGAACACGACAAAGGACGCGCGGCAAACATTTGACCTGGGCCAGCCTGCCGCCATATATTCCTCCAGACGAATATGAAAGCTGCGACTGCACCAAGGATCGATTCGGTATTCCGCGCATTTGCGGATCCGACTCGGCTGCGCATTTTGAATCTGCTGCGGCAGGGGGAAGTTTGCGTGTGCGATCTGGTGAATGTGCTGGGCGCGCGGCAGCCTCGAATATCGCAGCATCTGGCTTATCTGCGGCGGGCCGGGCTTGTGGTGGCGCAAGCGAAGGGGAAATGGATGTATTATTCGCTGGCGCCGGCTCGCGGGCCATTTCATCGCAAGCTTCTTGAGTGCCTGGACTGTTGCCCGGCCCACGCACCGCAGCTTGCCAAGGACGCTGCGGCGTTGCGGGAAACCTGCTGTGATACGGGCTGCTGCGACTGATATATTTTTTCACAAAGTTTATGCGGATATACGCATATGAAAAGGAGTCGTCCGATGAAGGAAATTCAGAAACTCGTGCAGGACAAGTACGGCCAGATCGCCAAAGGCACGCTCTCTTCCGCCGATGAAGGCGTGCGAAAAGTCGCGGAGGCGTTTGGGTATTCGGCTGAGGAGTTGGCCTCCATTCCAGCCGGCGCCAATCTGGGGCTTTCCTGCGGGAATCCGACCGCGACCGCAACGATCCGGCCCGGCGAAGTGGTTGTCGATCTGGGATCAGGCGGCGGGTTGGATGTCTTTCTCGCCGCCAAAAAAGTCGGGCCGACCGGCAAAGCGATCGGCATCGACATGACGCCGGACATGATCGCGCGAGCCCGCAGGAATGCCGCCGAGGCGAAGCTCGATAATGTCACCTTTCATGAAGCGAGCATCGACAAGCTTCCGCTGGCCGATGGCTCGGCCGACTGCATCATCAGCAATTGCGTGATCAATCTCGCTCCGGACAAGAGCGCGGTATTTCGCGAGATGTTTCGCGTGCTCAAGCCGGGCGGACGCGTGGCGGTGAGCGATATCGCGCTCAAGCAGCCGCTCCCCGATGATCTGGCCAGCGATCTTCTAGCCTACGTCGGCTGCATCGCCGGCGCGATCAGCATTGAGGAATACGAGCGCGGCCTTCGCGCTGCCGGCTTTGATGCGGTGCATGTGATCGATACCGGTGCCGACCTCAATGCCTACAAGAATGTCGAGGGCCAATCCGGCTGCTGCGCGCCGACGCCGCAAACGACGGCGTTGCCCATCGCCGACGAATCCTGCTGCGGCCCCACCTGCTGCGGCGGCGAGACGAAGCAGGCAAGCGTCCACGAAGGATTAACTGCCGTGCTGGATCGATATGACGTGAACGAGTTCGCCGCCAGCGTGAAGGTGTACGCCGTCAAGCCGGGCGGCCATTGAGAGTTGCAACCGCGAACCGAACATTTTTTTCGTCGCACATATTCGCACGTGCGAATATCCGACCCGGAGGTTTCTCATGCAAGTTGGCAAGCCGATCGTCCTGATTCTCTGCACCGGGAACTCCTGCCGCAGCCAGATGGCCGAAGGGTTTCTCCGGGCCTATCAGGGGGACAAATATGAGCCGCACAGTGCTGGCACCGACCCCAAAGACCAGGTGCATCCGCTGGCGGTGCAGGTGATGACCGAAGCCGGCATCGATATCACCAGCCAGAAGCCCAAATCATTGGGGACCTATCTCGGCCACGCCCCGGTGCGGCATCTGATCATCGTCTGCGACAAAGCCAACGGCTCCTGCCCGCGCATCTGGCCTGGTGCCTACACGCGCGGCTACATTCCATTCGACGACCCGGCGACATTTGAAGGAACGCCCGAGCAAACGCTCGCCGAATTTCGCCGCGTGCGGGATTTGATTGGCCAGACGATGAAGACATGGAAGCCGGAAGTCGAACGGCCCACGGGTGCCAGTACACCGAGCCGGTGATATGACGCATTTGCCGGACGAAGATCCAGACGGAATGCGCTCCGCCAACAGGAAGCGGTGGGCAGTCTTCCGCATTGTGCTCGGCAACGCCCAGATGATCGGGGCGGCGGCGGGAACCGTCTTGCTGGTGATGACCGGGACGAGCCGCGCCACGCTGACGGTGGTTGGGATCACGGCAATTTTTACAATCACGAGCCTGCTCATTTTCCGCGATCCGCCTCGAAGCTAGGCAACCGCGTAGCGAACTGGGCCGTATATCGGGGGAGAGGTGTGAAGTGCAACCAGTGGCAACGGGGTTCGTCAGATTAATTTTTCGTTAGCAAAGGGCGATTTTACCCCTCCTAAGTCCCTCGTTCTTAACACAATTTTAACAATTCTCGCTTCGGACTTGAATATCGGGGGGTTACTTCAACCTCACTAACCGGAAAGGAGCCAGCTCGATGAAGAAGATGATTGCGTTTGTAGCGTCCGTGGGATTGGCGTTCTTGAGCGCTAGTTGGGCTAGCGCAGAGACTCGCCTGCAGGGTGCAGGCTCGACATTTGTCGCGCCAATGATGCAGCGGTGGGTGACCGAATATCAAAAAACGCATCCCGAGGTCCAGATCGATTATCAATCGATCGGTTCAGGCGGCGGCGTCAAAGGGTTTCTGGAGAAGACGCTCGCATTCGGGGCATCAGATGCTCCGCTAACCAAAAAGGAATTCACTACCGCCGGCGGAGCCGACAAGGTCGTTCAGATTCCGATCGTCGCCGGGGCGATTGTGGCCGGCTACAACCTGCCGGGTTTTTCCGGACAGCTCAAGCTGGACGGCCCGGTGCTCGCAGAAATCTACATGGGGAAGATCACGAAGTGGAATGATGCGAAGATCAAAGCTTTGAATCCGGGCGTCACTCTCCCGGATATCGCGGTGACGCCGGTTCATCGCACCGACGCCAGCGGTACAACCTACATTTACACCAGCTATCTCGCGACCCAAAGTGTACCGTTCAAGGAGACAGTGGGCGCGGCCAAGCAGGTCGAATGGCCAGGCGGCGCGGGCGGCAAGGGCAATGAGGGTGTTACCCAGGTCGTTCAGTCAACACGCGGAGCGGTTGGCTATATCGAACTTGCATACGCTGAGAAGAGCAATGTCCCGTTTGCATTGATGAAGAATCACGACGGGCAGTTCATCAAAGCATCGCCGGAATCCACGTCGGCGGCGGGCGAGGGCGCGCTCAAGAGCATGGACGCGAATCTTGCGGCCGATCTGTGGAACCAACCGGGTAAGGAGGTCTACCCGATCGCCGGGTTCACATACGTGACGGTTTACAAGGACATGGGTTCGCTGAAAGACGCAACGGCGGCGGCGGCGCTGGCGGATTTCCTTTATTGGACAACGCACGACGGCCAGAAGCTGGCCGGCCAGCTCGATTACGCTCCGCTGAGCGCGGGCGTGCAGGCGCGCGTTGCGACGGCGCTGAAAGAGCTCCGCTATTCCGGCAAGCCGGTGCTGGCGATGCACTGATGTTGGAAAGGGCAGTGGGAGAGTAGAAAGTGTGGCGAGCGGCCCGTGTCGGCAATGTCGGGGAAGCGACACGGGCCGCTGCTTTCAGATGATTAACCGATGACAGTCGTCAGCCCTCCATCACCAGGCGCGGGAAAGCCGCTCGATTATCCTTCGAGCAGCGATCTTTTCATCCGCGGGCGCCGGGGAAAGCATCCGATCAGCCTGCTCGAGCTGGGCGCGCGCGGAAGTGGGATCGTCATCATTTTAATGATGACAGGCTTGGTTGCCGTCCTCGGCTACGCAGCGGCGCCGAGCCTGCACACCTTCGGCTTAAAATTCCTCGCACAATCGTCGTGGCGTCCCAATGAGCTTGAGCAGTTCAAGCGCGATGCCAACGGAAAGATCGTGAAGGATGAGGACGGAGAGCCAATCAAGATCACGATCCCGCCCGCCTTCGGCGCGCTGCCCGTAATCTATGGGACGGCGGTGAGTTCGGCGCTGGCAATGACGCTGGCGATCCCGCTTAGTTTTGGCGCGGCGTTGTTTCTCGTAAGAATCGCCCCTCGCCGGCTGGTGATGCCGGTGTCCTTCCTGATCGAGTTTCTGGCGGCAATTCCAAGCATCGCATATGGACTCTGGGGCTTGTTCGTGCTGGTGCCGTTTCTCCAGCGATTTGTAGAGCCGCCGCTCAACGATTTTTTTGGAAGAGTGCCGGGCCTGGGATGGCTGCACTCGGAGGCGACAACCGGCCGCGACATGTTCAGCGGCGGATTGGTTTTGGCGATTATGATCATTCCGATCATTACCGCCGTTAGCCGCGACGTGCTTCGCGCCGTGCCGCGCATTCAGATCGAAGGAACATTGGCGCTGGGTGCGACGTGGTGGCAGAGCAGTTGGGAAATGCTGCGATACAGCCGCAGCGGGCTGTTTGGGGCGGCGATTCTTGGGCTGGCGCGGGCTTCGGGGGAAACAATGGCAATCGCGATGGTGATCGGCAACATCAATCAAATTCGCTCGTCCCCGTTCGCGGCGGCGCAGACGATGTCGAGCCTTCTCGCCAATGAGTTTTCCGAAGCCAGCAGCGATCTGCACCGCGCGGCACTGCTGGAGGTGGCGCTGATTCTTCTGGTGATGTCATTGCTCTTTAACATTGCGGCCCGCTATCTGGTTGTCGGAAGAGGCGGCGCTCGAGCGGCGGCGGGACACTAGGCAAACCAATGTCTACCTTCGCAATCCAACGCAACCATTCGGCGCGGCTCGCGAGCTTCGTCATGTACTCGCTGTGCGTTCTGTTCACAGTCAGCATTCTCGCGGTGCTCGGGATCGTTGTTGCGTATCTCACCGCCAACGGCTGGCGATTTGTGAGCTGGGCATTCTTTACGCAGGATCCGCAGCCCTACGGATCGGATGGCTACCCCGGTGGTATGCGCAACGGCCTGGTCGGCACGTCAATCCTGCTGGGGCTGGCGTCGGTAGTTGGCGTACCGCTTGGATTGCTCGCGGGGATTTTTCTCTCCGAATACAGCAGCCGCTCGTACATCGCCAAGCCAGTGCGCTTCACCGCCGACGTGTTGACCGGCGTGCCGAGCATCGTCGTCGGGATTCTTGGATATGAGCTGCTCGTGGTGCCGCTCGGGCATTTCAATGGCTGGGCGGGAGCGTTGGCGCTGGCATTTATCATGATCCCGATCGTGGCGCGCACGACAGAAGAAATGCTTCGCCTGGTTCCCAACAGCTATCGCGAAGCTTCTATCGCACTGGGAGCGACCAAGGCCCGCACGATCTTGAAAGTCATCCTGCCGGCGGCAACCGGAAGTCTTATTACCGGTGTGATGCTGGCGTTGGCGCGGGTCGCGGGGGAAACTGCTCCGCTTTTGTTTACGGCGCTCGGCAGCCGGCTGCTGACTTTCAATCCGAACTATCCGTTTCCCTCGCTGACCAAGCAGGTGTATGACTACGCCACAGGGCCGTACACCCAGCAGAAGGAAATGGCATGGGGAGGAATTCTGGTTTTGCTGGCGTTGATTTTTGTATTTAACGTGGCTGTTCGCGTCACGCTGCACGCCACCGGCCGGACCACCCGCCGGTCATGAGCGAGACGTTTCCTCACGAGGAATTAAATATGATTCAGGCTGCAGAGGACCCCAAGGCCAGCGAACCGCCAACCAAGCGGGCCCAGCCCGATGCGCCGGTGGTCCGGTCACTCAACCCACAGGCGGAGGCGGCGCTGCATCCGGGCCGCAACGGCAACTCCAACGCGCCCAAGAACGATACGCCGCACCCTGAGCAGAGCGGCCCCTTCGTCCACCCCGAGCTCGCCGGCGAGCAGCATGTGCTGCATGTCGAAGATTTCAAGCTCTATTACGGCAAGAGCCGCGCGCTGCATGGGATCAACATGCAGATTCCCGTCGGCAAGGTGACGGCTCTCATTGGCCCGTCCGGCTGCGGCAAATCGACTCTGCTGCGAAGCTTCAATCGACTCAATGATCTGATTGAGAACGTCCGCACGGAAGGTTGCATCCGGTTTCATGGGCAGGATATTCACGATCGCCGTGTCGATGTGATCCAGCTTCGCAAGCGCATGGGGATGGTCTTCCAGAAATCCAATCCGTTTCCGATGTCGATCTTCGAGAACGTCATCTATGCCCTGCGCATCGCCGGCGAGCGAAAGCGCGGCAAGCTGGAAGAAGTATGCGAAAAATCGCTCCGCGGCGCGGCCCTGTGGGAAGAAGTTAAGGATCGCTTGCATGGAAGCGCGCTGGGATTGTCGGGCGGGCAGCAGCAGCGGCTGTGCATCGCTCGCGCCATCGCCGCCGAGCCGGAAGTTTTGCTCATGGACGAGCCGTGCTCGGCGCTCGATCCGATCGCGACGGCAAAGGTCGAAGAGCTGATCTACGAGCTGCGCGGCAAGTTCACGGTCGCCATCGTCACGCACAACATGCAGCAGGCGGCCCGCTGCAGCGACTACACCGCGTTCATGTACCTCGGCCGCCTCATTGAGTACGGCCCGACCAATACGCTCTTCGTCAACCCGCACTTAAAGGAAACCGAAGCATACGTAACGGGCAGGTTTGGATGAAAGGAGAAAAGTTGCCAGTTGCCAGTTGTCAGTTGTCAGTGGAGAAAACAAATACAAGACGCGCGACTCGCTCGCATTTTTCCGCTGACAACTCGCAACTGACAACTGACAACTCATTCGTTCCCAGCAATGGCAGGAAATGCCCCGGCTGCAACAGTCTTTACTGGCAACTGACAACTGATTTCCCATGAGACACTTTGACGAACAACTCGACGAACTGTTTAAGCGGATCGTGATGATGGGCTCCTTGGCCGAGTCGATGATCCGGACGGCGGTTCGCGTTTATACCGAACGCAATGAAGCCCTTGCCGCGGAGGTCTTCGAGAATGAGCGGAAGGTCAACGCGCTGCAGGTTGAAGTGGATGAGACGGCAGTGCGGTTGACCACGCTTCAGCAGCCGGTCGCCAGCGATGCGCGGTTTCTCTTCATGGCATCGCGCATCGGCGGGGAGCTTGAGCGCATCGGCGATCAGGCCATCAACATCTGCCAGAATGCGCATCATGCCTTGGACGGCGCGCCGATTGAGCCGCTGGTCGATCTGCCGATCATGGGCGATGTCACGCAGAAGATGTTGCGCAATAGTCTGTCGGCGATGGGCGAGCGCAACGTGCAGGTCGCCGAGGCGGTGCTGGAGCAGGAGGAGCAGGTCGATGCCTTCCGCGATCAGATCTTCCGCATCGTGCTGACGCACATGATGTCCAATCCGCGGACGATTCAGCAGGGGCTTTCGCTGATTCTAATCGCGCGCAATCTTGAGCGGATCGGCGATCATGCGACGAATATCGCCGAGGAAGTGATTTACTGGATCCAGGGCCGCGACATCCGCCATAGCCAATCGCGCGGATCGGCTCCGCCGTTAACCCAGCCGGTACCGACGGTCGGCTCAAGCAATGGAGGCGTAACCCGATGACACGCATGAATCAACGAACCACTACAATGACGATGCCGCTGGGACAAAGGCCACAGCCAGGTATTGGCAACCCTCAAATGGAACCGCCGATGAACAAGGGCACGATCCTCGTGATCGACGATGAGAAGGATCTGATCGACCTGGTGCGCTATAACCTGGAGAAGGAAGGGTTTGACGTTATCGCCGCCAGCGACGGGCAATCCGGGCTGGAGGTCGCATCGCGGCACGCGCCTGATCTGGTCGTGCTCGATCTGATGATGCCGGGCATTGATGGCCTGCAGATTTGCCAGCGGCTGCGCGCCGACCCGCGCACCGCGCGCATGCCGGTGATCATGCTCACCGCCAAGGCCACCGAAGCCGATCGCATTGTTGGCCTGGAGCTTGGCGCTGATGATTACATCACCAAGCCCTTCAGCCCGCGCGAGGTGGTGGCCCGCGTGAAAGCGGTCCTGCGCCGCGCCGCCAGCCAGCACGATCAGCCGGCAGTCATCCGCAGTGGCGATCTGCAGATCGATCTGCTCGGCCGCGAGGTGACGTATCAGAACGATCGCATTTCGCTGACGGCAACGGAATTCCGTATCTTGCAATTTCTTGCCAGCCGCCCGGGTCGGGTTTTCAGCCGCGATGAGATCATCAACGCCGCGCTGGGGAACGAGTCGGCCGTCTTCGATCGCACGGTGGACGTGCACATCACCTCCATCCGGCGCAAGCTAGGCGCCGCCGGCGACCAAATCGAAACGGTGAGGGGATTTGGGTATAAGTTCAGGCCGTTGGATTAGAATAAGTTGCCAGTTGTCAGTTGCCGGTTACCAGTGAAGAAACATTCTCTCGCGGTGTCTTCACTGACAACTGACAACTGGCAACTGACAACTTATTAAAAATGCTTACCAGCCGTTTTTTCCGCCGACTGTTTATCCCTTATTTGCTGCTGATCTGCGCGGCGACGGGGGCGGTGGGCGGCTACGCGGCCATGCGGATGACCACCGCCTACCTGGATAACACCAGGGAAAGCCTGAACAACGAGGCGACTCTTGTCGGCCAAATGCTGCAGCCGGATCTGGCCGGCCACGCCGAGCAGTTGCAGGGGCGCGTGCAGCAGCTTGGCCAATCGCTGAGCTGCCGTATCACGATCGTCGATAGCGAGGGAGTGGTTCTGGCCGACAGCGAAGCCGATCCGGCCCACATGGAAAATCATCGCGGGCGGCCGGAGATCGCGCTGGCTCTGGCAGCCGGCAAGGGCGACAGCATTCGCCACAGCGATACGCTCGGCGTCGATCTGCTTTATCTGGCGCGCACGCTCACCGCTGCCGATGGAAAAACGTACGTCGTCCGGCTTTCGGTTCATCTTTCCAATCTCGATCGTCAATTGCATCTACTCTATGCAGCGCTGGCTGGCGTGACGCTGCTGGCGATTGGAGTCGCCGCGGCATTCGGTTTTTACTTCGCCAGCCGTCACACCGCGCCGGTACGCGAGCTGGCCGATTTCGCCGGGGCGCTGGCGCGCGGGGAAATGAATCGCCGGCTTCTCAGCGGCGGGACGGGAGAAATCGGCGTGCTCACTCATTCGCTCAACACCATGGCCGATTCACTTTCCACACTCCTGAATGATTCAGAAAAGGACCGCGCCGAGCTGCTGGCGATCCTCACCAGCATGAGCGACGGCGTCATCGCCACCGACACCCATCAACGCGTCGTGCTCGTCAACCAGAAAGCCGCGGAGCTGCTTGCTTTCTCGCATGACGGCGCCGCCGGCCGCGCTTTGTGGGAATTGGTTCCCAACGAGCCGATCCTGCGCACCGCCGGCGAAGTGCTCGAGCGCGGCGAGCGCCGCACGTTTCAGGTCAGCCTGATTGTCGGCCGATATCTGGAAGTTTCCGCCTGTACGTTTCCCGCCGAGGGTCCGGCGGCGGGGCTCGTGCTCGTCGCCCACGACACGACGCGATCGGTCCGCTATCAGGAGCTGCGCAAGGAATTCGTCGCCAATGTCAGCCACGAATTGCGCACGCCGCTGACGGTCATCAAAGGCTTTACTGAAACGCTGATGGAAGGCGCGCTCACCGATCCGGTCGTCGGCCCTAAATTTCTGATGACGATCCAGAAGCACGTCGATCAACTGACCAATCTCGTGAACGATCTGCTGGAGCTATCGCGCCTCGAAGGTCTCCCCGACCTGCCGCGCCCCGTGCGCGTCGATCTGGCGGCAGTCGCTCGGCGCGCCACCGAATTGCTGCAACCAGCGGCACAAAAGAAATCGCAAGGCATCGCGCTCGATATCATGGGCTCAACCCCGCGCGTGCTCGGCAACCCCGATTACCTCGAGCGCGCCGTCACCAATCTGATCGACAACGCCATCAAGTACACCCCAGAGGGGGGCCAGGTAGAAGTCAGCGTAGGCCAGGAAAACGGCCACGTAACAGTGGATGTGGCCGACAACGGACTGGGCATCCCACCGGACGATCTCCCGCGCATCTTCGAAAGATTTTATCGCGTCGATCGCTCAAGATCCCGCGAGATGGGTGGCACGGGCTTGGGTCTTTCAATTGTCAAGCATGTTGCGCAGGTTCATGGCGGAAGCATTGATGTAAGTAGCACGCCGGGGAGTGGGTCGCGATTTAGATTGAAGATTCCGGTGCCGACGGATGCGTGAGGCTTTCCCATCCTCGCAATTGTGCAAGGGGCGCTTGCACAGAATCATCGGCTGCCGGGTTGGTCGCTCACGGATCCGCAATTCCCAGGTCGCGGCATATTTTTTGCGCCAGATGATCGCTGATTTCACTGTGGCGAGGGACCGCAGTTCGCCGATTGTTGGCGGGATTTCCCCACCATGAATGTTTTGCTCCCTCGCGAACAAGCGCGCATCCCTGCGCCTGCAAATGCGCGATCAAGTCGCGGCGTTTCATGCCTGCAGGCTCGCTTCCTCGTACGCCCCTCGCGCGGCAGCAAGTGCGTCGGCGCGGTTCATTTCAAGCGCCTCCTCGAGGGCGGACTGAAGATTCGCCATCAATTCCTCTCGGGTGTGGCCTTGAGAATTGACGCCGGGGATTTCTTCAATCCAGCCGATCCACCATTGACCGTCTTGTTGAATGATTGCTCGGTAGGTCGCCATAACCCTTATTTTGTATCCGAAAGCGCGGCGGGAATCGACTTTGGCGTGGTGGGTCCGCCGAATTCTCGATGGGTGCCACAGGTCGCGGTACTCCGAGACCTGTGCTTTTCCGTCAGGTGGGAGGCACAGGTCTGCGAGTACGCCGACCTGTGGCACCAGTGGCACCCAGACTGACCCACTACCGGCGCGTTTCAACGCGCTGTTGATTAAACATTTCCTCAACAACTCTCCTCAGATATTTTTTGCAATATCCCCACGACAGCCACATCTACGACCTATAGTCCTCTTCTTTTTCGGCGGAACCAATTGGTGCCGGAAGAAAAGCGGCGGTTTGCGCGACCAATCGGCAACTGTTTAAGTAGCAGGGTTTGCAAGGAGTTTGAATGTCAGGTTTGTCTACCATCGATCTGAATATCGCGGCGATTGGCCGCGGCGAGCATGCGCGGGGGCCGGCGAGCGGGGGAATCACTCTGCTGCAATACGGCGATTATCAATGCCTCGCCACGCGCGAGGCGGCGGCGTTCGTCAAGCGGCTCGAGCGCCAGTGGGCGGGGCGGCTTCGCTACGTTTTCCGGCATTTTCCGCAGGACACGGTGCATCCGCAAAGCTGGATCGCTGCCGAGGCCGCGGAGGCTGCTGCCGCCCAGGGGAAGTTCTGGGAAATGCACGCGCTGCTCCTCGATCGCCAGCACGCGCTGTATGAGGATGATCTTCATCAGTACGCGCGGGAACTGCGGCTGGACGCCGATCGTTTCGCACTCGACTTGGCGACGTCGCGTCACGCGGGCTTGATTTATGCGGCACAGAAGTCGGCGCAAGCGGCCGGCATCGATCGCACGCCGACGTTTTTCATCAACGGCCGCCGGCAGGACGGGCCTGGCAATTATGTGACATTGTCAGCGGCGATCGAGCATGAATGGTTTGGCCGCCGGCCCACGCCCACGCCGCGGCCCGCGGCCCGGGAAGAGTTCCGGGCGTCGCCGGCGCTTATTCGTGAGATTCATAGGATGGTGGGATGAAATAGATCGGAAGGATGAGAAGCGCATTCTCCCTCTCCCCTGTACTCAGGGGAGAGGGTCGGGGTGAGGGGACGAACGCGTCAAACTTGCGAGCTGCGCCATTTCGCAATTCGCTGTCCCCTCACCCTGCCCTCTCCCCTGAGTACAGGGGAGAGGGTTCTGAGCGCGACCCTCACTGTCGCGATATACTTCAATGGTCGTGCGGCGCATTCGCGTAATCGCTCAGCATGACATTTTTCGAAGTTCCTCTTTTTCCGGCATTGTCCTCCTCTTTACACCGGCGAAATCGTCTTTACTCCAAACAAATCTGAAGTAATCGCGCTACCCGGATTGATCGTAACTGCGAACGATAATGTATGCGGCGCCGTCTGGTAGTAGCCCGATCGCACCTGCACGCGCAGCGTGTAAGTGCCGGCGTTGAGCGTCAGCTTGAAGTTCCCCAACGCATCCGTCAGTACGTACGTCTCATTCGGCTCAAACTGCCCGTCGTTATTCGCGTCGACGTAAACCATCCAACCGGCGAGCGATTTTTCGCCGGTGTCGCGCTTGCCGTTGGCGTTAGCATCATTGAAGACGCTTCCCGAGACGCTTCCCTGTGCGGCGGTCGTTCCGGTGAATTTCCAGTTCACGATGTCCTGATCGCAGAAATGATCGCCGGTGGCGGCGGTGAAGCCGACATAGGCGAACACGCCGCCGACGGCCGCGGGAATGTTCACCGTGTAGGCGTGCGTGAAAGTCTTGCCCGTGACGGCTTCGGTCAGCGTTTCGGTGAGGGTCGTGCCGTTGTAGGAAAGTTTCGCGGTCATCAGGCGCTGATCGTGCAGATTCACGCCGCTGGGCGTGAGATCGATTCCGCCATACGGAGTCGCTCCGCCGGTGTAGAGGCCCGTGCTGTTGGCGCTGGGGTCGTTGAAGTTGTAGTTCTTGAACGTATCGAATTTGATGGCGACGCTTTTGACGATCCCGCCATAACCGATCGCCCCGCCCGGCGCGCCCAGCGCCGACGGGCTGGAATTCTGGATCGTAAACGTGATGCCATCAGTCGAGGCGGGATTGAAGATCTCCTGAAACTGAAAAGTCGTCGAGAATTGGCTGATCGGAATGGCGGTCGTGGTGAAGGCCGATCGCGCCTGATACGTCTTCCCCTCAGTCATCCGCAGATGCCCGCCAACAATCGTCGGCGGCGAAGCGGTCGTGCCGACCAATCCGTTCAACTTCAGATTGGCCGGCTTGGCCGGAAACCCGCCGGAATAATCAACCGTCTGCGACACGATCGGCGTCGTCGAAAGCAATGTCCGCCCTTCGAGCGCCTGCACCATCGGAAGCTGAGCTGCGTTACCCTTCCTCATTTGCCACCTCGTTAATGGACGCTTGTGGAGTGATCCCCGAGCCGGGGGATGCTAGCGGAAAGTTGTATGACGCGAAAGCGTGAAACTGAAACGTGAAGACGTGAAACGTGACAAAGGGGCGGCCCGACCGTCACGTTTCACGTCTTCACGTTTCATGAGCGTCATTTCACAAACGTCAGCTCGAGCCGCCGGCCGCTCGATTTGGCCATTAGCGGCGGGGCAAGCGCTTCGAGAATCGCCGTCTGGCCCTCGACGTGATAGCTGAACTCTTTTCCGGTGATCGGATCCAGCGGAATCGGCAGGTCGGTGATCTGGTCGAGCCGCTCCGGCGGAAGGCCGCCGTGATGGGCGGCGTAGTCGCGCATCGCCTCCACTATACGGAACATCGCGATGTGCCGATCAGTGCGAGCGAGGAGGTTGCGCGCCCGCAGCAGGATCGGAAAGTCCATGACCGGTCCATACCCGTCGTTGGGAACGAGTTGGTCCTGGATGAGGGGATTATCCAACGCCGGGGATCGATCCGGCGCGAGAGATCTCCAGGTTTCCAGAATGTTTTGCGATGCTTGCGGATAATCGAGTGCCCAGTACTTCCAAAGATCGTCATGGGCCCGCTGATACTCCCGACACCAATACCGGCCAACGACCTGCTCGCGCGACATCGATGCGAGCGCCGAGGCGGCCTCGCCGTGGGCGAGCAGGTAATCGCGAGCGCGAGCAAAGCATGAATCAATTAACAGCTTCACCTGGGCATCGACCTGTTCCGGCTGCGGATTTGACCCGATCTTGTGGTCCTGCTGGCTATACACCATCTCGCGAATGGCGGCGGGCCATTGGTCTGCGGGCAATTCGCCGCGCAGCGCCTGGAACGTCAGCGATTTGTTGTATCGGCTGTATAATTTTTCGGACTGGACGACCAGTCGCGGATCAACGAAAGGATGGGGCAAATCCGTGAGCGGCCAGTAAAGATTAGGCGAGCCGGAATGGCCAATCCAATCCCAGATGGGCTCCCATAGCGTGATTTCCGCCAATCCATATTCGACCATCGCATGTATTTGCAACGGCTCATTACCGATGTGGCGCGCCATCCCAAACATGCTCTGCAGCGTGTAATCCGCGCCGGCCCAGTCATTGTGAGCGATTTGATAGCGCCCGCGAAAGCCTAAAAGATTGGCGTTGTGTCGCAGTGCATTGAGGTAGTCAAACGACAACGGCTCGGCGAACCCGAACTCTCTCCAGCCCACGTCCCAGTGCGCCTCCCGCCGCCGCGCCGCGACATCGACATATGCAAACCTCCTCGCATATCCATCAAACAGCCTCTGAGCGTATTGCGGCGGAAACTCGCTGGCGGGCGTGTCCAAGTAATCATACTTGCCATTCTCCGGCGCAAGAATCTCCTTATCTGTCTTGGCGTCCGGGCCGGAATTGCGCGTCATGAGATAGAGCGGAACGGCGTCGCCCGGCGTCTGATCCGCAATGTCCGGCAGAAGTTTGTATTGAAGGAGCGGTTGGGTAACGGCGGATGGATGAACCATCAGCTTTTCGACCGATGGTCCTGTCGAAACCCGCCGCGTCGTCGGCGCGGTGGTAGCGGGTTGTGTCGCCGGCTGGGCACGAAGCGCCGAAGCAGATGCAAAGATCGCGATCGCGAATGCAATTCCACATCTGTGTAGGGTGCGCTTCAGCGCACGCGGATCGACCGTCGAGCGGCTTCGGCGTGCGCTAAAGCGCACCCTGCGCGAACCGTCGAATGCGATTTCAGCGGGGCGACTCGAAGTGAATGTGTGTTGTTGCATATGAAACTCCATCAATTGACTATCGCCAGTCTTTGAAATTCATGAAATTCGGATCAGACACATTCAGCCGCGCCGGCGGCGAGCTGTCGTTCCAGTTTCGATCCGGCGGCAGGCCGTCCAGGCCCATCATCGCGACTCTTTCGCAAAGTCGTTCGTATTGCGAATAAGAAGATGCAGTAAGATGGCTCGGCGCGGTTTGCAACGCGACGGCAGATCCCGTTTGGTTGCGGGGCTCGCCTGCAAACGTCAGCTCAAACCTCATTGTGATGTGCGTCGGTGACATCGCCGGCGCCGAGGCTTCCAGGATCGCGACCGCGCCATCGAGACGGTAGCTGAACGGCTTGCCGCTCATTGGGTCGTGCGGAATCGGCAGGTTGACGATTTCCTCGAGAACCTGTGGCGGCTGTCCGTCATGCCGCGCGGCATAATCGCGAAGCGCCTCGACGACGCGCAGGGCGGCGATGTGCTGATCGAGCCGGGCGATCGAATATCGCGCCCGCCACACGGCCGGCACCGTGCGCAAAAGTGGATTCTCAATTCCGCCGTGCCGCAGCCGCGTCAGCTCTTCCTCGGCGGCGGCGATTTGTTGCGATCCCTGCCAGAACGGAAGCTCCCACGCCTTCCACAGTTCCTCGACCACCGAGTTGTATTGCCGAAAGATGCAGGTGCCGACCACTTGCTCGGCGGTCATGCTATCGAGCTCGATCTGCGGAACGCCTTGATCGGCCAGATATCTTTTGGCCGCAAAGAACATCGAGTCGGTCAGCCGTCGCGCGCCGGCCGCCACGTCGATGTTGGCCGGCTGAGTGGTCGGCCCCTTCAATGCCGCATCGAGGCTAACCACCTGCTGCAAAACCGCCGGCCAGCGATCGGGCAGCAGCTCTCCCCTGAGCGCTTGGGCCAGCTCCGGACTCGTGAAATAAAGATCCGCCCGTTCCCATTGTGCCACCGGGCGCAGCTCGACAAACGGTTGCGGAAGATTGCTCAATGCCCAATAGAGATTGGGCGCGGCCGGCTGCTCGATCCATACCTCGATATCTCGCGCTAGAAGTTGTTCGCCAATCCCTGTTTCGATCAGCCCCTGCACGAGCACCGGCTGGCTGCCCAACTGACGCGCCATGGCAAAGCCAGTTTGCATTGTGTGATTCGCCGCCGCCCAGTCATGCTGCGCCATGTCGGTGTGGGCCTGGAGCGTCAGCATGCCGCCCAATCTGCGCATGTCATTGAGATGAGGCAGCCATGCATTCGCGCCGCGCTCGCGCAAGCCAACATCCCACTCAACGTCCTGCCGCCGCGCTGCCAGCTCGATATATTGCAAGCGTTCCGCAACCTGGCCCAGAATGTTCTTCGCATCGGCGATCGGAAACTGGTCGATCGGCAAATCCAGCAACGGATAGATTTTTCGATCAAGGTCTTCCGTAGTCTTTGCATCCGGCGCAAGTTTCGTCGCGATCAGATAAAGCAACGCCGCATTGCCCGGCGTCTGCTCGGTGACATCCGGCAGCAGCTTGTA
The DNA here is from genome assembly GCA_036276235.1 of Humisphaera sp. Taxonomy (GTDB): domain Bacteria; phylum Planctomycetota; class Phycisphaerae; order Tepidisphaerales; family Tepidisphaeraceae; genus JANWHF01. The sequence continues at coordinate 30,543 of DATBDZ010000164.1, forward strand.
CTTCAACGCCGGCTGAGTCGTCGCCGCGGGATGGCGGAGATCCAACTTGATGACTTCCACAAATGGCGATCTCGACGCCGTCGGCGACGTAGTTGCAACCTGCGCAGCGAGTGGCGATCCGCCGAGCATCAGCATGATGGTGGTTGTCCAGGGAACGATGCGTGAAACACTCATGACAATGTCCGTTAAAGAAATCGACGGTCGATCAGTTTGAAGTCACAAATGGGTGCCACACGTCGCGGTACTCCGAGACCTGTGCTTTTCGGGCTACTGGAGGTACAGGTCTGCGAGTACGCCGACCTGTGGTACCCAGACGGACCCACTAATCAGAAAGTAGCCCTGTCAAATCCCATTTGATGCCGCCGCGCGCATCGCCGGCTCATCTCCACCGTCAATCGACGGCGGCAACGCTTCCAGACCATGCTCCAGCACGGCATCCCTGAGCCTCATATTGATAGCAGAGAAAACCGGAACCGGCTTCTGCTCTCTGGCCGCCACCGGCGCAACGGGTCGCGGCGGCGATTGATGAACATATGCCGATGGCACCACGCTCGGTGACGATTGATTGCCGCGCAAAAGCAGTCCGGCGATCGCCGCCATTGTGCACAGCGAGATCGCCCGCCAGACGGTTGTCTGTCGTCGTCCGCGGGCGACGCCGGCCTGATACCAGATGTCGCGAACTGGCCTGTTGGCCGGTGCTAGTTGCAAGCCGGCCAGCGCCTGGATCAATTCGTCATCGCGTGGCTCTAGGTCTTGTTCTTCGGGCATGTTGCCTCCAATCGTTCCCGCAGTGTTTTCATTGCCAGGTTAAACTGATGATGCACGCTCGATACGGGCATGCCGATCACTTCTGAAATCTGCGCCAACGTCAAGCCTGACCAGATTCGCAGGGCCACGATCTCGCGCTGCTCGGGGGCCAGCGATCGCAACGCCTCTTGGGCAAGGGCCGCGTCGATCCGGTCATCCGCCTGCGGCACAAACCACGCCGGCGCGCTTTGCGAAGTCGCCTGCTCGCGTTGCTGGCGTCGCCGGTTTGAGCGGGCGGCACTGATTGCCTCATTTCTCACGCAACGAAACAGCCACGTCCGCGGCTCCGTAGGAATTCGCCCGCCGCTCAACATCCGCACAAACACGCGCTGCACCACATCCTCCGCGCCGGCGGCATCAGTCCATTGGCGGGCATAGAGCAGCAATGCCCGCGAATGCGCGCCGAACAGTTGTGCGACCGTTTCATCCGTCGGCGGCTTCATCGCTGAGTTCACCCTCTACACGCCACGCTCGGCCTGATTTCTAAAGAAATGACGGAGCGGGTGAGGGGAGATTGAGGATGGAGGAGCGAGGATGGAGTATGGACGGGGAGAGCGGCCTTCAGGCGCAAAAAAAAGGCGCGCCTTTGGATCAAAGGCGCGCCGTGAGTTTTCTTTCTTCTTCGACCGTTACCAATTCACAACAGGCGGGAAATATTCCGCGATCAGCTCTTCATAGAACGGCTTCAATTCCGTCACGCTCGGCTTGGCTTCGCCCTTGGAATACAGATCGTACGGATTGAACTTGCGCACCCACTCAAACATCTCGCGATCGTGATCGCTCATCAGATGATCGTACGCCCGCTCGCGATGGGCGGCGTAGAACGAGTGATAGCGGATCATGTAAAGGGCGGGCTCCGGGAGATAATCTTTCGTCACGTGGTACATGTACTCGTCGTGGCCCCAGGAAAGGTGCACGCGATCGAGGCCGCCTTGCTCTTCGTAAATGCCGTATGAGGTCTGGAGCTTGGGAACCTGGTAGTCGGGGTTGTAGACGAAGAATTCGGGGAAGACGACTTTGTCGGAATATTCACAGCCGACG
>DATBDZ010000165.1:0-11908 GCA_036276235.1 Humisphaera sp.
TTTCGGGGATTCGGGTTTCGGAATTCGCGACGGGGTAATAAAAAAAAACTTGCGAGTGATAGTTGACTGCGCGCAAGTCTTTGTCGCTGCTGGTGCCAGACACCGCTTATAAAACGGGACTTTGGTTATAACCGGCCGGCCCCGACCTCCTGCATAGCATCGTTCGTTGCATCGCTACCCCGCGATGAATTCAAGTTCGGGGGTGATCGCAATGACATTTCTATGGCTACTTTCGTGGTGGAACCTCATCTTCGTGGCGCCTTTCGGGCTCGCCCTGCTGTACCTGGGCATGTACACCGGAAGCGGCATCACCTTCGGCGACGTGGATCACGATTTCGATGTCGATCATGACATCGATGTCGATCACGACGCCGAACTCTCCGCCGATGCGGATCATGATGGCGATGTCGAAGCCGATCATGATGCCGATCAGGATAGCGCCGGCGAAATGCCGGGCGGATCGCCGATCACGGCCGCTTTGCAGTGGCTGGGCGTTGGGCGCGTGCCGCTGAGCATTTTGCTGATGGTGATGCTGCTGGCGTGGGGTTGGACCGGCGTGGTGAGCAACTTCCTGCTCGCCGGCCACATGGCCTCGGGCTGGCGCGTGATCTTCATCTCCGTGCCCCTGGCGCTGGGGATCAGCATTTTTCTGACACGCGTGCTCGCTGGCGCAATCGCGCGATGGTTTCCATTGTGCGATACGACAGCGCGCCGGCGGCATGAGTTATTGGGCTGCATCGGACCGGCGACGTTCGCCATCGATGAGCGATTCGGAATGGCGGCAATCCGCGACACGACCGGCGACCTGTATCAGGTTCCCTGCCATGTCAGCACCGGCCAGTCGGCCATCCCCAAGGGAACCCATGTCAAACTTATAGCCTACAGCGGAAAACAAGGCATTTTCACGGTCGTACCGTGGCCGCAAAACGTTGGAATGAAAAATGAAAAATGTGAAATGAAAAATGTTGGGTAAGCAGGAGTTCGAGGATGCCGCGCTGAAGTTCGAGCTGGAGAAGCTCCGCATCACCGCCGACCGCGAAGTCCGCGTGCAGGCGGCGGTCGCCATGGGCAACATGCTCGCCAAGGCGCAGATGCAGATCTGCGGCGATCCGGAAACGATGGCGAAGATGGCCGGCCAATTCATGCGAGCCGCCAGCATCGGCACCGCCGCCGACGGTTTGCTGAAGACGCTTCCGCCACAAGGGCAGGAACTGTTGCAGCAAATCAGCGCGGCGCTGGCGAGCCAGTTCAGTGCCGCGGATGCGCAAAAGCCAGGATTGACGACGGCGAGCGAGCCGGTCGCCGCCAGTGCCGGAAACGGCGCACCGCGAGCCTGATGCTCGGTGAGAACCCTCTCCCCTGGGTACAGGGGAGAGGGTTGGGGGGTTGGGGTGAGGGGACGAACGCTTCGATTTGCGAAAACGCGCCCTATCGCGGCACGCCGTCCCCTCACCCTGCCCTCTCCCCTGAGTACAGGGGAGAGGGTTCTGCCCGACTGTGCGCCGCAGAACAGCGCGCGATTGCATTGAAACGGCTGTGCGCGGATGGGCGACGTGCAACGGAATGCCCCAGTTCCGTAGGGTGCGCTTTAGCGCACGTGGAATTCTTTGGAAGCGACGATGCCTCCGCGTTCGCTAAAGCGCCACCCTACGAAAGCACACTCGCCGTTTATCCGAACGCGTTGGTATCATTTCGCGTTATGATTCATCGTCTATATTTCCCGCTGCCCGTATTGCTGCTGCTCACCGCCACGTTTGCATCGCCCCCGTCGATCGATCACATCGACCGCTCGCTCGTCGCCTCGGGCCAGGGGTATTTCCCTGTCGCGCTGCGCCTCAAGAACGGTCGCATCGCCGTTATCATGCGCGGCGGTGGGCCGCATCTTTCGATCAACGGGCGGCTCGATATTGTCTTCTCCGATGACGATGGCAAAACCTGGAGCAAGCCGACCGTCGTTGTCGATTCGCCGCTGGATGATCGCAATCCAGCGTTGGGGCAGGCTGTTGATGGAACGATCGTCGTCGGTTTTTGGCGCACCGCCCGTTATGACGATCAGGGCCGTTACAACCCTTCGCTCGATAAGCCCGTCAGCACGTGGACAACCCGCAGCGCCGATGGCGGCAAAACCTGGAGCAATCCCGCACCGCTCGATGTCGCCGATATTTCCTGGGCGAGCCCCTATGGCCGCATGCTCGCACTGCCGGACGGCGCGATGCTCATGAGCGTGTACGGCGGCAACCCCGGCGCATCCGCAAAAGACAAAGGTGCCGCGGCATATGTCTATCGCTCAACCGACAACGGAAAAACCTGGAAGCGCTTCAGTCAGATCGCAGCGGGCTACAACGAGACGGCTCTGCTGCGCTTGGAATCAGGCGATCTACTGGCGGCGCTTCGCTCCGACACGCCGCAGAATCTCTGGCTCGCCCGCAGCACGGATGGCGGCCAAACGTGGAGCAAACCCACGCCGCTCACTCCCGCCAACGTGCACCCGGCCGACATGATTTTGCTGGCCGATCATCGCGTGTTGCTCACCTGCGGCGATCGCATCGGCCCAACTTACGGCGTTCGTGCTCTGGTCGGCTCGAAGGATGGAACGTTTGACTGGAACGACAATGCAGTGCTCACCGCCGACGCCACCAGCCGTGATTGCGGATATCCGAGCAGCATATTGTTACGCGACGGGCGCGTGCTGACTGTTTATTACAAAGTGGGAAGCAAAGATAAGCCGCAATGGGGAACGCATTGCGGCGCGATGGTTTACACGCTGCCGCCGCAGCGATAACCGATTTGCCACTGCAAAGTCATTGAAAAGCCCCGCGGCGATGTTCGCCGCAGGGCTTTGTTCTTTACAACGTTTTTGTTGGCAACGTGTGCTTGCCTCACGAAGTGTGCAGTCCCTCCGCTGGACCGGCAACCTCGCGTCCATCTGTCTCCAGATGGAGCGGCTTATACCCGCCCTTAGCTGCAAAATAGAACACGAGCAGCAGATAACACGCCGCCATGCACGTGGGAACCAATGCGGTCACTTGAAGCGCTTTGCGGCCACCGTAAATCGTGGCGTCCTTTACGGTCTGCTGCTCCGACTTGACCATCCCCTGATTGGCCGTGTACCAGGAATTCAGCGTGTCGAGGCTCGCGTCGGTCTTGCCGGCCTTGCGGGCGATTGAGATATCCTCGGTCAGCGCAGCGCCAAGATCGTCGGCCACCGCGACCTTTGATCCGTTCAAGCCCTGAATGGCGGGGAACATCAAAAACGAGTTTTGGTCCTCCGACTTGAACTGCTGGTAGACGATCGGATTCTTTTCCTTCAGATACTTCGAAGCGTAATAGTCCTGGCTGTAGCCGATCCCCGGTCCGCCGAGAATGCCGGCAGACATCATCCCAACGCCGCCCGAAATTCCCATCGCCAGCGCGCCACCCTTTGGAAACCGTTCGCCGATGACACCAAGCATGGTCGGCCAGTAAAACGTCTTGCCCAAGGCAAAGATCGTCCCGGCGACGATGATCAACGTGCCGGATACGGTTCCCAGCAGATAGAGCCCGATGGCTCCGCAGCACGCCGCGATAAACAGCAGGCCCAGCGGATTGATCTTGTGAACGATCGGTCCGGCGAAAAATCTCAGGACAAACATCAGCATGGAGATGTAAATGAACAGCAGCAGCGCCTTGCCGGCGATGACGTTGTTCATGATGTTCGTAATCCAACTGTCGGTTCCCAGCTCGACGTAGCCGACCATCGCGTGAATGAGGAACAAGAACAGAAGCAGCGGCGCGAAAATGGTTGCGACCTGTGCCATAACGCTGACACCGGCGGCTTTGGCTTCAGAATCCGGGAAGCGGTTCTTCAACACGAGCAAGCCGTACATCAACGTGGGCACGAGGAAAAATAGCATCGGTATTTCCCAGCGAAGGTGCTTAACCGTCGCCGAGGGACCGGCAAAAAAGTAGGCAAACAACGCCCCCAGCACCAACCCCGCCGGCCATCCGGCGTGAAGAATATTCAGGTAGTGTGTTTTGTTCTTGGGGAACAGCGTTGCTGTCAGTGGGTTAATGGCTGCTTCGCACAGCCCGTTGCCCAACGCGAACGCGAACATGCCCCAAAAAAGCAATTGGTAAGTAGCTGCCTTGCCCGCCGAGGCGAAGATTGGGGTTGCCGCGAGCGTGATCAGCGCCGAAAGCACGTGCAGGAAGAACGCGCCCACAAGCAGCGGCTTGTAACCAATCCGGTCGGCAAAAAGCGAGCAGATGATAATCGTTACGCCAAAGCCCGTGAGTCCACCGCCGGTGATCGTTCCCAACTCACTTTTGGTAAACCCGAATTGGGCTCCCCAGTCGCCCAGGATTCCGCCTCGAACGGCAAAGCCAATACCGGCGGCGATGAGCGTGAGAAAGCTGGCGATAAAAATGCTGCGCTGCCCGGCCGCAGTCAGCCCGTTGGAATTCAACTCGGTGCCATCGGACGGTGCCGAGCCTAGATGTGTCGCCTGCGCCATGACAATTCAACTCCTCTGCCAGGAAATGGTGGGACGTCAAACAGACCTGATACACGTACAACCCATGATGTACGCAAACTCAAAAAAACTCAAATACTTGTCGCGCTTACACTTCGATGTTATCGGTCTGCGTTCTGCTCCGCCAGCGGAACGCAGCCTCATTCACTTACCTTGTTGATGGCTGGGTTGTTGAGCCGAGTTGGCTTTGGTCACTTGCGATCATCCATGAACTCCACGCTGTAATTCGGCGATTCCTTGGTAATCGTAATGTCGTGCGGATGGCTCTCGGCCATACTGGCGGCGGAGACTCGTACGAAGCGGGCGTTCTTTCGCAGGGCATCGATGTCTTTGGTGCCGCAGTAGCCCATGCCCGCGCGGAGGCCGCCGACGAGCTGGTAGACGAAATCGCCCAGCGACCCGCGATAGGGCACGCGGCCTTCGACGCCTTCAGGGACGAGTTTCCCGCGGTCGCGGACGGATGCCTGGCCGTAGCGGTCGCTGGAGCCGGCGATCATCGCGCCCATGCTGCCCATGCCGCGATAGGTCTTGTAGCGGCGGCCTTGGTGAATGATCGTCTCTCCGGGCGATTCATCGAGGCCGGCGAATAAGCTGCCCATCATGACGGCGCTAGCGCCGGAGGCGACGGCTTTGGTGATGTCGCCGCTATGGCGGATGCCGCCGTCGGCGATGATCGGCACCCCCGCCGACTCGGCCACGCTGACAGCGTTAAAAATCGCCGTCACCTGCGGCACACCCACGCCGCTAATAATTCGCGTCGTGCAGATCGCCCCCGGGCCGATGCCGACCTTCACCGCGTCCGCGCCGGCGTCGATCAAATCCTTCGCCCCTTCCGCGGTCGCGATATTGCCGGCGATCACCTGAATGTTCCATTGCCGCTTGATCTCGCGCACGGTTTCTATCACGTTTTTGCTGTGGCCGTGCGCCGTATCGACGACGACGACATCGACATCGGCTCGGATCAGCGCTTCGATGCGGGCGAAGTCTTTGACGCCCGTTGCAGCGCCGACGCGAAGCCGCCCGCGCTTGTCTTTGCAGGCGTTGGGGAACTGATGCAGCTTGTCGATGTCGCGCATCGTGATCAGGCCGGCGAGTCGATTTTCCTTATCGACCAGCAACAGCTTCTCGACCTTCGCGTGATAGAGAATCCGCTCGGCTTCTTCGAGCGTGGTGTTTTCCGGCGCGGTGACCAGGTTTTCGCGGGTCATCACATCGCCGATGCGGCGTTGATCGTCCTCCTGAAATTTCAGATCGCGGCGGGTCATGATCCCCAGCAGCCGCGGCGGCTTGCCGTTGTTGCGCATGCGATGAATTGCGGGGTCGGGTTGCCCCGCCGGTGCTGGCGCATCCTCGACGATTGGGATTCCGCTGACGTTGTACTCGCGCATCATCTGCCGTGCTGCGGCGATGCTGGCGCTGGGCGGGAGCGTGATCGGATCGACGATCACGCCGTTCTCGCTGCGCTTCACCTTCTCCACCTCCAGCGCCTGATTGGCCACCGACAAGTTCTTGTGAACGATGCCGATCCCCCCTTCCTGCGCCAGCGCGATCGCCAGTGCCGACTCTGTGACGGTATCCATCGGTGCGGAGATGAGCGGAATGTTAAGCTCGATCGCGCGCGTCAGCTTCGTATGGGTGTCGGCTTCAGAAGGAACAAAGTCGCTGCGGGCGGGAATCAGCAGCACATCGTCGAAGGTGATCGCGTCGTGGACAATCTTAGAGGAGTGTTCCATGTGAGAGGATTACGGCAGGCGGCGGTGGGTGTCAAGTGTGATATAATTAGCCGGTTGTCGGGCCCCTTGTCATACCCTATCCCTTTCCCTATACTCCTCCCCCTTTCCCGCTTTAGACGGGCCGGCGATTTTGTGCGCCGCGGTAGCTTGAAGGAAACTATGCCGACGATTAATCAGTTGATCAAGAAGCCCCGGCGGAGCCTTTCGCGAATTAACAAGGTCAAGGACCTGGAGGCCTGTCCGCAAAAGCGCGGCGTCTGCCTCCAAGTGAAGACCATGACGCCCAAAAAGCCCAACTCGGCGCTGCGAAAGATCGCTCGAGTTCGCTTGAGCAACGGGCGCGAAGTAACGGCGTATATTCCGGGTGAAGAGCACAACTTGCAGGAACACAGCATCGTGCTGGTGCGCGGCGGTCGCGTTCGCGATTTGCCGGGCGTGCGTTATCACATCGTCCGCGGTACATTAGACGCACTGGGCGTCGACGGCCGAAAACGCAGCAGAAGCAAGTATGGCGCTAAGAAGGGCAAGTAAGGGAACGCACCCGCGTTTCCTCAAGTCGCCCGGGGAATAGTGGGTATGTACGGGGTAATCTTATTGGGCGAGTCGGCTGCCGATTGGCATGCTCAGACTCGCGGGGCTGTAATGTTTTGCCTTGCCGTCCTGTCGCTTATATTTATGGCGATCTGGTGGCTGAGGCGTGGTTAGGTTTACCAGCGCCCAATGGGCGCGGATTTCGACGGTAGAACGATGGCATATAAGAAATTCACCGCCAGCGAGGACATGCTCAAGCCTGATTCTCGCTACAACAGCAAACTCGTCTCCAAATTCATCAACTGCCTCATGTGGGACGGCAAGAAAAGCGTCGCGCAGAAGGTCTTCTATTCGGCGATGGACAGCGTCGTAAAGAAGATGAAGGATGTGCCGCCGCTGGAGTTGTTTGAGACGGCAATCAACAACATCAAGCCATACGTCGAGGTGCGCAGTCGCCGCGTCGGCGGGGCCAACTACCAGGTGCCGATGCAGGTGAACAAGAAGCGGCAGCAGAGCCTGGCGTTTCGCTGGCTGCTCGCCGCCTGCCGCGATGCCGGCGGCCGGCCCATGGCCGACCGCCTGGCGGATGAGCTGATGGCGGCCTTCAAGAAGGAAGGCAAAGCCATGCAGACCCGCGAAAACACGCACCGCATGGCGGATGCGAATAAAGCATTCGCCCACTTCGCGTGGTAAGCATTCGGTTGGTTAAGACAAGTTTTGAAAAGCTCGCGCAGATGCGCGAGCTTTTTTATGCGCTGAATTTTTGCGGTATTCGTCCGGGGTCCGGATGCAGATGGGGTTTCGCTCGCAACGCGCGCGGCGATGAGTCGTGTCCCCTCCTCCAGTACCAGGGGAGGGAGAAATGGAGCCGCCTAAAGTGTCACGCACCCGAGGCCCGCGACCCATCGAACACGGGTTGGCCCCTCCGAGAAATCTCGTTAGGTTTGCCGCTCAAACTCGTCGAAACCATAGGACAGCGCGTACATTCAAAGGTGGGATTGCCGGCTTGTCCGGCTTGACACGATGGCATCCGCCCGATTACGTATCAACGCTTTTCCGCCCCAGGCGGTATCGCGGTTACGGGGCGCGGCCCTGAGCCTGATTGAATAGTTCTGGGTGAGTCTGGTCGAAGGGGCTTGTCCAGAGCTTGTTTTAAGGCTTAGGCGGAGGAAACTTGGCGTGATATCCGTCTCCAACCTGACTAAGGAATACGGCAACGTACTGGCCGTTGACCACATTAACTTTGAAGTGGGTACAGGGCAGGTCGTGGGATTTCTAGGGCCTAACGGCGCTGGAAAATCAACCACCATCAAGATGCTCTCGTGCTTCGTCGCCCCCACCAGCGGCGGCGCTACCGTCAACGGCTTTGATATTTTTCACCAGTCAAAGCAGGTGCGCGCCAGCCTCGGCTATCTGCCCGAAAGCACGCCGCTCTATACCGAGATGCGCGTCGAGGAATATCTCGATTTCCGCGGGCGGCTGCGAAAGATGGACCGCGCAAACCGCCGCAAGCGCATCGATTATGTCGTCGAGCGCTGCTGGCTGGGCAATGTCCGCAAGCGGATCATCGGGCATCTTTCCAAGGGATATCGCCAGCGCGTCGGCCTGGCCGATTCGCTCTTGCACAATCCCAAGGTGCTGATTCTGGATGAGCCGACTGTTGGGCTTGATCCCACGCAAATCCGCGAAACGCGCAAGCTCATTCGCGATCTGGGCGGGCAGCATACCGTCATGCTTTCCACGCACATCCTGCCGGAGGTCGAGGCGGTGTGCGATCGCGCGATCATCATCGCGGCTGGTCGGATTGTCGCGCAAGGCTCGCCGGATGAGCTTCGTGCCAGTCGCCGGGCGCAGGCGCGGGTGCTGGTTGATTGCCGCGGGCCTGCGGAGCAGGTGAAGGCGGCGCTATCGCGCGTGAACGGCGTCAGTCGCGTCGAATCGCTTCCTTCAGTTGAGAAGGGCTGCGTCAGCTTCGCATTGCGGCCGCGCGATTCACAGGATATTCGCGAGGAAGTGGCGCGCACGATTATCGCGGGCGGATGGCCGCTGCGCGAGATGCGGCTGGAGCAGGCAACGCTGGAAGAATTCTTTATCGAAGTCACCGCCAGGCAGGCGATGGGACGCCCCGCGGGCGGGCCGGCGGATGCCGACTCGCAATCGGGCGCCGATGAGTCCCCCGCCGCCGTACCGGCAGAAGGAGGCGCGCGATGAGCGGCGCTACCACTATCGCCCGCAGGGAATTGGGCAGCTATTTCTATTCCCCCATCGCCTACGTCGTGATGGTTCTATTCCTCCTGATCTGCGGATCGCTTTTCTGGAATGACTTCGAGCCGGGCCAGCCTGCTGCCATGCGAACGCTCTTCGATTGGATGGTGTGGCTGCTGGTCGTCGCCGTCCCCGTGCTGTGCATGGGATTGCTGGCGCAGGAACGATCCACCAACACCATCGAAACACTCATGACCGCGCCGATCGATGAGGCCGAAGTGGTCGTGGGGAAATTCCTCGGATCGCTCGGCTTGCTGGTCATCCTGCTGATCCCGACGTTTCTCTACGTCGTGATGATGCGAATCTACGCACGACCGGATATCGGGCCGATCCTCAGCGGATATCTGGGAATCATCCTTGTCGGCGCGTTGTTCATCTCGATCGGGCTTTTCTGCTCGGCGATGACGCGCAGCCAGATCGTGGCGGCGGTCGCGTCGGCCGCGATCCTCACGCTCATCACCATCATTCCCTGGTGGCTGGGCACCAAGGCGAGCCTCCCCCCCTTCTGGCGCAAGGTGATCGATGAAACCGTCTTTCATCGCTACACCGATTTCAGCAAGGGGTTGGTGGACGTCGGAAACGTTGTCTTCTTTATCGCGGCGACCGTCGTGTTCCTCTTCATCACAACCAAACGTCTTGAATTTGAGCGGTGGAAATGAGCCAGAATAATTCCAACCAAACTCCCAGCCGCACGCGGCCAGAATCTCAGGCCGAACGCTGGATCAAGTACGGCTCCAACGTCGGCCTAACCATCGTCCTGGCGATCGTGCTGGCGGTGATACTCACCTGGGTCGCCCAGCGCGCCCGCGCCCGCGTCGATACGACCAAGGGCGGGAGCCTGAGCCTCAAGCCGCAATCGATCGAGGTGCTCAAGCAGCTCAAGCAGCACGTTACGCTGGTGAGCCTGTACGTTCATACCGATCAGAATCGGCAGGCATCAGCGGATGAAGACGCGCCGAAGATCGAGCCGATTGATTTCGCGACAAAAGTATCAGACTTGCTGGACGAATATCGCAGCAAGAGCACGATGATCGACGTCAAGGTCATCGACCCGCTCAAAGAGAAGGACAAGCTCGAGGATCTGCACAAGCAGTTCATCAATAAGTATGGCGGCCAGATCAAGGGCTACACCGATTACCTGAACGACTGGAAGGCGCAGGCCAATCAGATTCAGAAATTGCTCGCCGCCGAGGCGGATCAGTTGCGGCCGTTCAGCACGACTGAAGAGGCCACGAGCGAGAAGGGTCAGTTCGTTGACCAGGTGGTTCGCACGGTTTCTCAAAGCCTGCCGGAAGCCTGGAAGAACGCCTCCGACGACATCGATCGCGAATTGAAGCACACTCACCCCGACTACAAATCAGCGGTTGAGGTGGCTCGCAAGATGCTCGACCGGATGTCGACGATCGCCAACACGATTGCGACCCAGGCGCCGATCGCGCAAAACGAAGCATCGATCCCCGCGGCATTCCGCAAATATTTGATGGACGCGGTTCCGCGCTACCAGCAGATCAAGAAGCTGTGCGATGACATGGTGAGCCGCGCGGACAAGCTCGGCGAGCTGAAGGTCGATCAGCTCGAACAGGCGCTCAATGTCGATAACCCGGTGCTCGTGCTGGGCGACAACGAATGGCGCGTGCTCTCCTTCGGCCAGGTATGGCAGCAGGATCCCGACGCCAAGGCACTGGCCAACGGCGCGGCGATCCGGCCCCGCTTTGCCGGCGAGCAGGCGATTACCACCGCCATCTACACACTGGAATCTCCCACCAAGCAGAAGATCTGCATTCTGCGGCCCGGCGGCGCACCGCTGGCCAACCCCGGATTCATGGGATTGACCGAAGGAGGCCCGCTCTCAACTTTTGCCAACTATCTGCGCGAGTATAACTTCGATGTTACTGAGAAGGATTTGTCCGGGCAGTGGCAGATGCAAGCGCAGATGCGGCAGCAAATGCCTTCAGCCCCCGAGCCAAGCGATGAGGAAATCAAGGACGCCGTCTGGGTAGTGCTGGATGCCGGCGGCGAGCAGGGACCGCCGACGGGCGTTGCAGCAAAGCTCGCCGAACACCTCAAGCAAGGCGGATCGGCCCTGGTTCTGGTCGAGCCGCACGGCGACCCGCTTGTGGAGGCGCTGAAAGATTGGGGCGTCGAAGTTCATCCGCAGGCTGTTTCGGTCCACCAACCGGTCGTGATGAACGACACTGCGGGAAATGATCCCATCGAGGAGGCCAAGGCAAGGCCTTACATCTTCGATGTCCGCAATTATGGCAATCACCCAATCGCCCGGCCGGAGCTGAACCTGGATTCGATTTTCGTTCCGATCGTTCCGGTGTCGCCGGGTACGGCGCAGGGAGCACAGGTGACGGCGTTGTTGCCGCTGAGCGAATCGGTCAGCGGCCTGAAAACCTGGGGCGAAACCGATATTGATTCCCTCGCCCGCAATGAGACGCCGACCTTCAACCCCGAGAAGGGCGACATCCCCGGCCCGCTCTTCGGCGGCGCCGCGGTTGAAAAAGGCAAGGGCCGGCTGGTCGTGATCGGAAGCGCGCGGTTCGTGTTCAACAATTTCCTGCACATTCCCGATCCGAACGTACAGCGCACGCGCAATATGCTCGTGGCTCGATTCCCCGGAAATCTGGAGTTGGCGACGAACAGCGTGTTCTGGGTTGCCAAGCTTGACCCGATGATCGCGATCAGCCCCAGCGCGATGGACGTCAGCCGCATCAGCGGCGACATGAGCCCCGGCATGCTCAAGTTCTGGCGCATCGGCGTGATGATGGTGCTGCTGCCCGGCCTGGTAATCGCCGCCGGCCTGGGCGTCTATGCCGCGCGAAAAGATTAATGCGTCGGGTTCAGGGTTCAGGGTTCGGGGTT
>DATBDZ010000166.1:0-7146 GCA_036276235.1 Humisphaera sp.
ATGGCACGTCTGGCTGAACGAAATAAGCGGTCGGGATGGTACCGAGCGCATCGGATCGCCGGTGGTTTACCTTGCGTTTGTTCCACTGCTTTTTCCATGGCTCGTGTACTTTTGCCTGGGTGCGTGGGAGGCGGCGCGACAGACTTTTGCGCGGGCTGCAGACGACGATCGCAACCGTGGGATTGGGTTGTGTTTGTTGCTGATCATCATTCCACTGGCGGTATGCCTGCTGCATAAAGACAAGTCTGACCGTTATCTGCTTCCGCTAGTTGGGCCGGCGGCAATTCTCGCGGCTTACGGACTGATCGAAACCTGGAACGCTCAAGGAAAGCTCAAACCCGTTGGACGCATTTTGCTTGGCGTTCAGTGGGTTCTCCTGGCGGGCGCCGGCGTGGCGGCTCCGCTGATCGCCGCGGCCACGGGCGTCAGAGCCGCCGGCGCCCCGCCGGGCGAACACCTGATACGATGGCCTTTGGCCGCCGTGGTAGCATTGGTCTGTGCCGCCGTGTTAACGGCTGGACTCATCGCGATGACCCGGCGGCCAAGTCCACGGTGGGCGCTGGGGTGCTCAGTCCTGGTAATGCTTTGCGTCCATGCGGCATATCTCCGCGGTTATTCGCGATCAACCCCCGCGCGGAGCGGCTTCCGTCCGCTCGCCGAGGCGATTGCCGCAGCACACCCCAACGCCCAGATATACGCCACCGGCGATTACAGGAAACGACCCTCAGTCGAGTTCTCTATTTATCTGAACCGCCCCACCCGGTGGGCGGCGTTGAAGGACTTAGCGTCGATGCCGCCGTCTGGAGTGCCGAAGGTCGCTATTCTCGTCGATCGAAAAGGTTCCGGGTCGGCATCGCAATTCCTGTCCAACGGATGGGAAACTTTCCGCACCTTCCAGCGGGGAGGCGATCGTTGGGACGTACTGGTACGGCCAGCGGCTCCGGAACGCGCCGGAGAAAGTGACAGATAAACTTGGCCGAGCAGTCGAATTCGAGGATGGAGGATTGTGGATGGAGGATGGCGCGGGCCTTTACCATCCTCCATCTTCGATTTTCCATCCTCAAACTCGCTGTCTTGATCGTTGCAAGCTTTAGTTAATCGCCTTTTCTCCAAACAGATTCCCAGCCGATGCCTGGCCGGCGATGACTGTGATCGTCAGCACGCTGCCTATCGGTTTGGTGACCGTCAGGCCGGCGACGGGGACGACGCGGATGGTGTATTTGCCGGCGATCAGGCTGGTGAAGCTCCAGTTGCCCAGCACATCGGTGGTGACGCTGATGTCTTTGCCGTCGATGAGGCCATTGTTGTTGAAGTCGATGTAGACCTTGAAGAGGCCAAGGCCCGCTTCGCCGACGTCGCGGAGGCCGTTGCCGTTGACGTCGTTGAAGACGCGGCCGGCGATGCTGGCGCTGGCCGGGGTGTCTGCAAAGAGCGAGCCGACCGATGTTCCGCCGGCGGCGAGCGGGATGTCATAGTAGCCGAGTATCGGAGCCACCAGCGCGTTACCGGCCGGCAGCACTTCGCGCACACGATAGGTGTTCGGTGCGAGGTTGTTGAACTTGAAGTTGCCCGAGGCATCGGTCAGCACGAAAGCTTCGGACGCATCGGGAGCGCCATTCTTGTTGGTGTCGAGATAGACCTTGACGTTGGCCAGGCCATGTTCGCCGGTGTCGAGGTGTCCATTGCCGTTGGTGTCGGAGAAGACAGTGCCGGCGATGGAGCCGGCGGGCGGCGGAACTTCGACCGCGCCGATATCGACGGTAGTGTTGGCGATGCGTGGCAAGCCGCGCTGGTCGGTCGTGCTGCCGGCGCGAATCAGGGCGTTGGAGCCCTTGTTGATCAGCGGGCTGCCGGCCAGCGGGAGCATCGTAAACGTCGGGCCGCCATTGTTGGCCAGTGGGCCCAGGTTCGGAACGAGCGGATGGGCGATGGTGCCCTTGAAATCACTGGCGATCCAGCCGGTGCTGCCGTCGGTCTTGCCGATGAAATTGAATCCCTGCGAAGTAACGACGCCCGAGACATCCTGGCCGAGGGTGGCGACTTTGAGCGTATTGCCGGCGATGACGGTGTTGGCGAGGGTGGTTGTCGTGGTGGCCGGATACACGAGCAACCCGCCGCCGCTGGTGGCGGAGTTGCCGGAGATGGTAACGTTGTCCAGAGTCATTTTTCCGAGGTTGTTGTTGTAGATGCCGCCACCCACGCCCGCGCAGGTGTTCCCGCTGATGGTGACGTTGGTGAGGTTGGCGGTGCCGAGATTGTCGATGCCCGCGCCCTCGCCGGAAGAGTTGCCCAAGACGGTGGAGTTGGTGAGCGTGAGGGTGGCTTTGGGCGCGTTATAGATTCCGCCGGCAACACTGCCCGGCGCGGCATTCGCCGAGATCGTGCTGTTGATGATGGTCATGGTGCCACCGTTGTAGACGCCGTCGCCGGTCGTGCCGGCGTTGCCGGTAACGGTGACATTGTTCAACGTGGCGGTACCGGCGTTTGATACGCCGCTCTTACTCCCCTTGGTGATCGTCAAATTCTGCAGCGTGAAATTGCCAGACACCAAGCCGCAATAAAAGACACCGGTGAGATTGTTAGCGCTGACAGTGACGCCGACGGCGGGGCCTTTGATCGTCTCACCCGTTCCGGTGATCACTAAAGGTGATCCGGCAAGCGTGATGGTTTTGGCCGTGGCAAAGACAGTAGGGCTGAACGTGATGGTGGTGTTGGGCGTGCCGTTGGCGGCGACGACCGCATCGCGCAGGCTGGTGAATCCCGGATGCGCGGTATCGAGAATGGTATTGACGACAATAGTGGTGCTGAGCAGCGTGCGCCCTTCGAGCGCTTGAACCATTGCGCGTCGGGCATGGGCTCCGGTGGCGCGGCGGGAGGCGCCTGCCCCGGCAGCACCGGAAGACTTACCAAATCTTGCGTGGCGGAGGAGCCGCTGCGCGCGCGTGGAAAAAAACGACGCCGAGGTTGAACGAAAACCTTGCATAATCTTTCCTTCCTTTGAAGTGCGGGCTTGGAAAAAGAGGGCAAGAACCCAGTTAGCCAGCGCCCCGTGCCCGGCCGGCCCAGGCAGCCGGGCAGCAAGCCATAAAAAAGGTAGCGAAACGGCGCCGCCAGTCAACGAAATAATAGGAATTTGCCGAAGAGATTTCGCAATTCGTGATCCAACTGGATGGCCGTCTCAGCCGTAATCGGGGTGCCGCATTCGCTATCTTCCATCCTCAATACTCCATCCTCAAATTCCGCCGCGCCAAAATTCCGTTAAACTCCCCCATGTGCTCTTCTGCCCCGACTGCGGCTACGACCTGCAAGGCATCACCAGCGAACTGCCCCGAGTGCGGCATTGCCGTCGATCGCGAAGCCCTTGCGCGCTCGCAGATTCCGTGGAGTCATCGCAAGCAGATCGGCTGGTGGCGGGCGTATTGGCGGACGGTGAAACTCGTCGTCTTCAAATCAAAGATACTGGCAAGCGAAGTCGCGCGGCCGGTGAGCTACCGTGACGCCCAATTGTTTCGGGCGATCACGATCGCCTTGGCGATTGTGCCAGCCGTCATTGTTGTCGGCGTCTGGTGGATGACTGCACGGGATTGGGAGCGATCGAACCTCGCCGGTGACGTCGTGCCTTTTAGTTGGTACCCAACCGAAATAGTCGGCGGTTGGATCACCGTCGGCGGTTCGATCATCCCCCTTGGCGCCTTGGCGGCAATTGGCGCTCTGCTCAGCGTCACCGGCGTCCAAAGCTATTTCTTTCATCCGCGCTCCCTGCCGATCATCTGGCAGAATCGCGCGGTTGCGCTGAGCTATTACACATGCGCACCAATCGCGCCGCTGGGAATATCGCTGGCATGTTGGTTGGCAGTCATATTCACGCTAGCGAGGTTGCCGATTGATACGGTGATTCGCTTTGGTCCGATCATCGACTTACTGCGCCTCAGTAGTCTCGGCGTCGCGGGGCTTTCAGCACTCGTGTTCTCTTTCGTGAACGTCAGGCTGCTTCAGCGCACCACGCGATGCGGTGTAATTCGCCCGATGGGTATGACGATCACGCTGTTGATCGTGCCAGCGATTGTCGCCGGCGTTGCTCTTGCGCTGCCGATCATCATCAATTTCGTCAGATTAGTTGTCCATCACTGACGGCTGGGTCGGCGGGGGTGCACGGAGAAGTTCGATGCGCTGAACCCGAGGTCCTCCTGGAGATACCGTCATCGGATTGGCATCAAACACCATCACATTCGGTTGCGTGACGTATTGGAGGGATTTGCCCGTTTCGTCGTAAGGATCAACCGGGATGCGGTCGAGGTAACGAGGCAGTAGCTCGTCGAGCGTGGCGGGGAAGCTGCCATCGTGATCGGCCTGGTACATACGGACCGCGAGCGCGACGACGTACATACGGTGATAGGCGATTTGTCTTCGACGCTGCGAAACCCATCCTCCAGGCGTACCCACTTTGTTGAAGGACCGCCACCGCTTTTCGATGGCTTCCTCCATCGGTCGATATTGCAAGTAGTAGTTGTCATCAATGTCGGTCGGGAAGGTCGATTTCCGGGCCGCCTCAGCAGCAAGGTCGAATCCGCGAAGCTGACGAACTGTCTTGCCGATCAACGGAGCACGGAAAGCAAAGACAAAAGCTCGATCATAGAGGTCATGCCCGCCGGGCTCCGGGTTGATGACCGAATGGCGCAATCCTTGGATCATCATCACTCGCTCTTCGGCGATGGACTGGATGGTCCATTGCGCGATCGCCTGGTCATCGAGCAGGTCTTGAATGAGCCGCGACAACGCATCACGCGCCTGGGGATTCATCGGCGCCGTAGCGAGTCGCGGCCCGTCCATGTCAATCCCCCACGTCACGAAAGCATTAAGGTAGAGCGCGCCAGAAGGAGCACGGCCAGCGATGTGCGCCAAACCTGAGAGATCGCATTCATATTCGGCGAATGATAAAGCGTCGGCGTGGCGGGCCGCCGAGTCCGCCGCGGTAAGGAGTAGCAAGGCCAGTGGTTCCAATCGCCTCGCGGCGGCATACGAGTTGTTTGCGCGCCCACTGCCGTCAGAGGAAAGCCACCTGATACCCGGCACGTCGCGCGCGTTTCGAATGAGCGCCAACGGCGCAGCATTGATCTGCACCCAGGCATCCGCGATCGCCAGCGTCTGCTCGTCAGCCTCATTTCGTCTAATCAATCCAGCGGCGTGTTGCTGCTGAATCGTCGTCGTCATCGCTTGTGCTGCCTTCAACATCAGAACGGCGGCGTTCTGATCGTCCGCTAACTCGGGCTGCGAAAAATCAGCCCAATCGGTGGGTTGCCCTTTGGACTTGAGTGCCGCGACCTCGTCATCAAATTCTCGCAGCGCGCGATGAACCGCGATGGCGCGAATTACAAAAAGTCCAGCGATGAGGAACGCAATCGCCAGGAGGATCCGCTTCAGCCAGCGAAATCGCGGTGGATACGGAACCGTTGGCTCGATCATGTTCCGGGCCGTGCTCGTCATTGAAGCGGTGTATTCAACCGGCGCGGAGGCATGATGTCACGCGCATTGGTGCATGCGCCTTTGATAATAGCCGTGCCCGGAAGGGCCGGACCAGCGGCCCTGCGTTAAACACGTCCGCCAAGGCGGACCCTACGAAAACTTGCTGTTTAAGAGGATTCGGACGCAGCGCCGCGAGTTGTCATCCGATGAGCGACTGAAACGTCCATTGATCCGCCGGCGTGAATTGGGAGACATCGATGGCTGCGCCGACACCGAAATGGCGGTCTACCATGCTGCCGATTTCTACCGCGCCGTTTTCTACGCGGAGCGTGGCGTAACCATCAGCATGACGGCGGAAGCTGTCGGGGTGGGATTTGAGAACGGCGTCCTGGATCGATGGCCCGAACATGCTCAGGCCTTTGAAATAATGCTGGCCGTTGCGCTCAGCGTGGGTGATGCCGAGGTTGCCGACTACGCACAGGTCCTGCATCAGGGCGACCGGGCCGATGTTGGTCAGGTCTTCGGCGCTTTGCATGTAGAGGCGCGAGCCATCGGATCGTCGGCGATGTTCGAGCAGGCAGGCGTTGGCGATCCCTTTGATCACGCCCTTGCAGTTCTTGTGGCTGGAGCCGACGTAGCCCAGATCGAGCGCCTCGCGGACGGATGTGAGCGAGCCGTCCGATTCGTCGATGAGCGTCGGCGGGCGGTCGGGCCAGCGGGAAAATTCACCGGCGATTTCCGGGCTCAGCGCAACGCTGCGATGCAGCGGCTGCTCGACGAACATGACGTGGCCCAGGAAATCTTTAAGAGCTGCATCCTGCGTGAGGCCGGCCCAGAACTCGCGGTACGGCTCGACCGCCTTGAAGTTTTCGTTGCCGTCCAGCGTGTACGCGTACCGGTTGCCGCAACCTTTGGCGATCACCTCGGCAACTTTCCGTACGCGCTCCTGATCCCGCTTCACATCGCCCCACAGCTTGATCTTGAAATGTGTCAGGCCGTAGGCGGCGATGTTCGCCTCCAGCGATTGCGGCAGGCCGTCATTCACGCGCTGATCGTCGGTGATCTCGCTATCGGTCAGCGGATCGGTCAGACCGACGGTGTGGCGAACGATGATCGACCGCAGCGGCTGGGCGGGAAGCAGATCGCGCGGCTCAGCGCCGCTCAACTCCGAATGAACGCGGCCCAATTGAATGCCTAAACGATTTTCGCGCAGCGCAGTTGAGAATGAGATTTCCTGATCGCGGCAAAAGGCGTCGATGACGGCGCGCTCGACGAGGCTCGGCCCAAACGCCGCCAGCAGCGGCGGATATCCCCACCCGCCGGCCCAGGCGCTGTGCGCCAGCCGCAAATGCTCCCAGAGATCGAAGACACTCGCCCGCGCGCCGCCCGCCTGCGCGATATCGCATGCCATCCGGATGATGGCGAGCATATCCTTGATGTCATCCTCGAAGCTGGTCGCTGGGTCTTTGGTGAACCATTTGTTGGGCAGAAAATCCGCCGCGATTCCCTGCGCGCGGCGGCCGTCGATCTCAACGACCGCGCTGACAAAAAGATGCGGAACGACGGTGACAGTGGTGATGCCAAATCGAAACGGCATCCGCAGGCGGGTGTTGACGATGCGGAGATCGGTGGAGATGACGCGGATGGGTATAGGCATCTGTTTGAAAAAAAAAGTCGGCCGGG
>DATBDZ010000167.1:0-7056 GCA_036276235.1 Humisphaera sp.
GAACATCTTCTTCTCGTCGGCGTTCAGCTCGAGCTCGATCACGCGCTCGACGCCGTCGGTGCCCAGCACGCAGGGGACGCCGACGAAATATCCGCCGACGCCGTATTCTTTATCGCAATAGGCGGCACAGGGGAGGATGCGTTTTTTGTCGCGAATAATCGCCTCGGCCATCTGCACGGTGGCGGCGGCGGGCGCGTAGTAGGCGCTGCCGGTTTTGAGCAGGCCGACGATCTCCGCACCGCCATTACGCGCGCGGGTGATGATCTCCTCGAGACGTTCTTTCTTCACCAACTGTGTGATCGGAATTCCGCCGGCAAACGTGTAGCGCGCCAGGGGAACCATGTCATCACCATGCCCGCCCAGTAGCAGAGCCGCCACGTCCTGGACGCTGCAGCCGATTTCCTGGGCCAGGAAGCTGCGGTAGCGCGCGGTATCGAGCACGCCCGCCTGGCCGATAATGCGCTTGGTCGGGAAGCCGCTGGCTTTCCACGCGACATACACCATCGCGTCCAGCGGATTGCTCACCACGATCATCACCGCATTGGGCGAAAACTTGGCGACATTTTCCGCCACGCTTTTCACGATGCCGGTATTGATGTTGATCAGATCATCGCGGCTCATGCCCGGCTTGCGGGCCACGCCTGCCGTCACGATCACCACATCGCTGCCGGCGGTGGGCTCGTAGCTGGTCGCCCCAATAATGCGGCAATCAAACCCCTCGATCGGCGAAGATTCATACAAATCCAGCGCCTTGCCGGCGGGCTGGGTATTGGGAACCTTCTTCCCCGGCTCCTTGGGATCAGGGATTTCCGGAATATCGACCAGGACAATATCGCCCAGCTCCTTGCTGGCGGCCCAATGAGCCGCCGTCGCCCCGACATTCCCGGCCCCGACAATCGAAATCTTCGCGCGACGCATGAATGTAGTTCCTTTCGGCAACAGAATAAGCCCGCCAAGAGCGGAATGGGGATTATCGGAAAAGGCGGGAAGGATGCAAACGAGCAAGTGCACTGGTGACGTGCGCGACAAATGCACGCGCTTCTGAATGTCCGATAACTCGCGAGACTTCCGCGCATTTGCGGCACGAAGCATTAAGCGTTAGTTGGGAATGTCTGGGCCGCCGGGAAAGCTTCGGATTGACGACCAGCGACACAATGCTGCAACAGGTCGTCATGCTGAGTGGTCACGTGCCGAGTGCACACGTACGAAACATGAAAACGCCACGGGCACGCTGTCGCGAGCCCATGCCACCCGGTTTTACGCAGCACTCAAGTTGGGTGGCATGGGCTTGCGATAGCATGCCCGTGGCGTCTGTGTATGGCCGCCAATATTTTCAGAGCAGGTACTCCGAAGCATCTGGCCCGATTGGCGAAACAGCCAGATGCTTCGGAGTACCTCAGCATGACGGCCTCTGCGGGCAATGTTTTCGCGTCAATCCTCCGGCTTTTCCCCAGCATCCGCCATCTTCACGATCTTCGGATCGAAGCGCGCGACAACATCCACCAAATCCGCTTGGGCGGCGATCACTTCGTGGATGTTCTTGTAAACCACCGGCGCCTCGTCGATTCCGGCCGACAGAAGTTGCACGCCAGCGGCTTCGAGGATCGGGCGGACGTGCGCCCAGCGGAATTTCTCGCGGGCCGCGGTTCTGCTCATCAGGCGGCCCGCGCCGTGCGAGGCGCTTTGCAGCGACGGCTCGTTTCCTTTGCCGCGCACGACGAAGCCGGGGGTCGCCATCGAGCCGGGGATGACGCCGAGAACTCCCGTGCCGGCGGGCGTCGCGCCTTTGCGGTGGACGATCAGCTCGCGCCCGCCGTGCATTTCCTTCCAGGCGAAGTTGTGATGATTCTCGACGCCGGCGATCACCTTCGCGCCGATCGCGGCGGCGACCTTCTTATGAATCAGCTCATGATTGGCGGCGGCGTACTGGCCCATCAGGTTCATCGCCGCCCAATATTCGGCCCCTTCCTCGCTGTTCAAATCAAGCCATGCAAGGCGACGCAATTCCTGCGGTAATTCCGGATGCAGCGCCATCGCCAGCTTCGAATAATGATCCGCCACCTGCGCGCCGGTTCCGCGGCTGCCGCTATGGGAGAGCAGCGCGAGATATTCTCCGGGCTCAGCGCCTAAATCCGCTTTATCTATTGTGAAAATACCAAATTCAACAAAATGGTTTCCCGACCCGCTGGTGCCGAGTTGCGAGCGAGCTTTATCGAATAGCTTGCGCGTGATGGGGGTTACGTTCCAATCGGCATCGAGCACATCGTGCTCGTGCGGCTTATCAAAGGTGGCACCCGTGCCAAACTTGGTTTGGCGAGTGAGCGCGCGAACGAGCGATTCATTCAATCGCTTCAAATCCCCTGCGGGAATATCGTAGACCGACAGCCGCATGCGACAGGCAATATCGACGCCCACCGCATACGGAATGACGGCGTTGTCCGTCGCAAGCACGCCGCCGATCGGCAGGCCGTAGCCGACATGCGCATCGGGCATGAGCGCCCCCGACACCGCGACCGGCAGGCGCATCGCCTGGCGAATCTGATCGAACGCCAGCTCGTCGATTCCTTCGCCCCAAACCTTGTAAGGCGCCGGCTCCGGCCGCTCGACAAACGCGGGCTTATCCTGCTCCTCGCGCAGTACCTGCGCCAGCCCGGCAAACTGCGCATGAGCCGCATTGCCCACCGGATCGGCCAGCACAGCGCGCAGCTCCCGCTCGAGCGATTCCGGATCGAGCGTCTTGGAGGCCGCTGGGATGAGCCGAAGCGCCACGCCCACAGCGCGGCCCGGTTTGAAACCAATTGCGATCAGATCGTTGCCTGTCATGGTCCACCCCAACTGTCAAATGAGTTTCCACTCGCGCAGTATCATCGTCGTGGGCGGCAGCCTTGGCCATAGCCATTGAAGGCGGAGCCATACACCGTTCAGAACGACGCTGCGAAATATTCCATCATGATCGAGCGGAATCGGATGATAGCGATGGTCCGGCCCGAGCAGGAAAAAGTCCGCGGATTTGCGGATTGGATCGATGATCCAATACTCGCGAACGCCGCCCGTTTCGTATTCACGGAATTTGTCCTTGCGATCGGTCGTGCGGCTGCTTGGGCTGACGATCTCAATGACCAAATCCGCCGGCCCCTGTAGTTCCATCTTTTTGACCTTCGATCGCCGCTTCTCCGCCACGAACATAATATCCGGCGAACGGCCCGGAAGGGTTGGGCCGGTTTTCATCACATACGGCTCGGTGACCAAAAGCCACAATCCCTTCGCGTCAACAAATGCCCGCAGGACCGTTGCGAGGAGCCCTTGAAGGTCAATATTTTCACTCGAAATCGGTGGCATAAATATGACCTTCCCGTCAACCCATTCCGCATGCCGGCGCTCGGCAAAATCGGCGCGCAAAAACTCCGCGTAACTCATGCGCACTGATTGCTCGCGCTTGCTGCGAACGGGCAGGGTCATTTGTCTGGTCATTGCAGCTCCCGTGACATCGGCCTCACCGCGACGACATCCCGATTCATTGTATCGTCAGCGTAGGCCCGCTCGACTGCAGATTCCGCTTGCTCACTTCCCCGGCCAGGTGCCCCACCACCGCCTCGATTGCCTCGCGCAGTTTTGGCGATCCGTCGAAGTTCGCGCCGGGGCGGCCGGAGTCGCTGTTGACGCGAAGCTCGGTGAACATCGGGATCGCGCCAAGGTAGGGCAGGCCGAGTTTTTTGGCGGCGGCTTCAGTGCCGCCGCGGCCGAAGATGTCGTGTTCGGAGCCGTCGGCGGCGATGAAGTAGCTCATGTTCTCCACGAGTCCCAGGATCGGGGCGTTGAGCTGCTGGAACATTTTCACCGCGCGGATTGCATCATCCAACGCAACCTGCTGCGGCGTCGCCACCACCACCGCGCCGGTGAGCGGAAGCAACTGGCAGAGCGTGAGCGGCACATCACCCGTGCCGGGCGGGAGATCGACGATCAGATAATCCAGCTCGGGCCAGAGCGTGTTTTCCATCAGCAGTTGCTTGAACGCACCATGCGCCATCGGCCCGCGCCAGATGAGCGGCTTGTCTTCCTCCACCAGCGCGCCGATCGTGATCGCATGGATGCCGTGAACGTGGAACGGAAGAATCTTGTTGCCGCTCACCTGCGGCGGCAATCCCTTTATCCCCAGCATCGTCGGCATACTCGGGCCGTAGATGTCTCCGTCCATCAGCCCGACCTTCGCGCCCGCGCGGCTCAGGCCAACGGCCAGATTTACCGCTACCGTCGATTTTCCGACGCCGCCCTTTCCCGCGCCGACGGCAACGATATTTTTCACCTGCGGCAGCACGTCGCGCTTCGGACCCGCCGGCCCGCGCGTGTTGGCGGTGAACTCCAGCGACACCGACGAAGCGCCGGCATTTCGCAGTGCCGTCTCCACGTCGCGCTGGATCGGTTCCTTCATCGGGCAAGCGGGCGTTGTCAGCTCAATCGTCAGAAAAACCTGATCTCCATCGAGGCGAACATCCTTCACCATGTTGAGCGTAACGATGTCCTTGAACAGCTCGGGGTCTTGAACCGTGCGGAGGGCCGCCATCACTTGTTCGCGTTGCAATACCATTGGAAAAGCCGTGCTCCCGTCTTTGTTAAAGGGTTCATTATAGCCGAGCGGCGGTTTTTGGGATGGGCCGTTGCACGAATGCCTCCTATGATGAGAGGATGGAACTCGGGCTTGCCGATCCAGCGACTGTCGAGCGCGCTCCTGCGCAGGATCCTACTGCCGCGCCGCAAGCGCCGGCGGTTGAAGCCGTCGGGATCAATCTTCGCCCGGGCCCGGAAGACGATGGCTGGCTCTCACCTCCGCCGGTTGAATTGGCCGACGGTAGTCGCTTGCAGCTTTACAAAGATGGGGAGGCGCTTCGAGCAGCGTATAACGGGATCAAGGACGCCAAGCGGCTGGTGTGCCTGGAAGTCTATATTTTTTCCAGCGACGAAACCGGCCGCGCGTTTGCCGATTTGCTGTGCGAAAAGGCACGCCAGGGTGTGGCAGTTTATCTCATCTACGATGACTTCGGCTCGAGCGGCGCGGATCCGCAGATGTTCAAGCGAATGCGCCAAAGCGGCGTGCACGTAGCCGTGTTTCATCCGATCCGGCCGTGGCAGTGCCAGTTCAGTTGGCGCCCGGTTAACCGAGATCATCGCAAGCTGGTGGTGATCGACGATCAAATCGCCGGCCTGGGCGGATTGAACATCGGCAACGAATACGCCGGCTCATGGATCGTGCCGACCCGCGCCGAGCCTTGCGAATTATGGCGCGATAATGCGGTGAGCATCCGGGGACCGGCGGCGCACATGTTCCGACGCGCTTTCACCGCGACCTGGCGTTATACGCAGCACGGCGGGCGAATCCGCCGCACTGAGTTCATCCACAATCTGCACGAGGGCGAGCTTGGCGCGATGGCCATCGCCCCCACGCTCAACAGCCCGCTGCGCCCGTTCCTCTATCGCCTCCTGCGCCAAGCGCGGCGAAGCATCCTCTTGACGATGGCGTACTTCGCGCCCGATGACCCGCTGCTGGAAGGCCTCTGCAAAGCCGCCAAGCGCGGCGTGCGCGTGAGGCTCGTACTGCCGGGCCGTTGCGATGTGCCGATCGTCCGCTTGTGCGCCCACGCTTACTACGAGATGTTGCTCGACGCCGGCATAGAAATCTACGAACGCCAAGGCGTCATCCTGCACACCAAGGCAATGGTCGTCGATGAATCCACGTCGATCCTCGGCTCGACGAATCTGGATTACCGAAGCATCGAATACAACTGCGAGCTGTCGGCCATCATCCGCTCGGAAGTATTCGGCCATCAGATGTGCGAGCTGTTCGAGAATGACATCGGCTTCTCACGACAGATCAAACTAAACCAATGGCGCGGCCGGCCTCATTGGGATCGGTTTGTGCATTGGGCGGTAAGCCGCGCGCGGTATCTTTTATAGCATCCGGCGCCATCCCACGCGCGAATGAAAAATGTTAAATGAAAAATGAAAAATGGCGGATGCGCGTGAAGGCGTTTTACCATTTTTCATTTTTAATTTTACATTTTTCATTCGTCCCGCATTTCATCCTCATTCGGCCGTCGTTCCCGAGAAGACTTCCGCAGCCGGTCCGGTCATGTAGACGCAATTATCCGATTCACGCCATTCGAGGGAGAGATCGCCGCCGGGGAGGTGGGCGAGGATTTTTCTTGCCGAGCGGCCGGTGAGCACGCCGGCGACGCAGACGGCGCAGGCGCCGGTTCCGCAGGCGAGAGTGATGCCGCTGCCGCGCTCCCAGGTGCGCATCGTGACTTCGCCGGGCGAATGCACCTGCACCCAATGCGCGTTGATGCGGCGAGGAAACGCCTTGTGATTCTCGACGATCGGGCCGACGCGCGAAAGATCAATTGACTTTACATCTGATGTGTACATCACCGCATGCGGGTTGCCCATTGAGACGAGAGCCGCGTCGAGCAGCTCATTGGCCTGGTTGATCGAGAAACGAAATTCGTGCTCGCGCGATCCCTTCACAAGCTTCTCGCGATCGACCGGAATCTTCGGCAGATCGAGAATTGGCTCGCCCATGTCGACGGTAACCCGAAAGATCTTGCCATCGGTCCCCGCTTCAAGCGCCAGCGTGAGAATCCCCCTGCCGGTTTCGACTTTCATTGGGTTGGCCTTGGCAAGGCCATGATCGAAGGCATATTTGGCGACGCAGCGCACGCCGTTGCCGCACATCTCGGCTTCACTGCCGTCGGCGTTGAACATTCGCATGCGCACGTCCGCCTTCTCACTGGGGAGGATGAGGATCAGCCCGTCGCCGCCGATGCCGAAATGGCGATCGGAAATCTTCCGCGAAACGGCAGACGGATCATCGACTTTCTCGGAGAAGCCGTTGATGTAAATGTAGTCGTTGCCCAGCCCGTGCATTTTCGTGAAACGCATGGGATAAGGATACGCGGGGATTGCTGTGAAGGCCAAGTATGACGCGGCAAAACATCTGAGAACCCTCTCCCCTGTACTCAGGGGAGAGGGCAGGGTGAGGGGACAGCGTGTCGCGATATGGCG
>DATBDZ010000168.1:0-24517 GCA_036276235.1 Humisphaera sp.
TGCGTCGCGCGCATGCACTCATTACCGACGCCGCGTTTGCTCCCTCCTCCGGTACTCCGGGGGAGGGCTGGGGTGGGGGCTTTTTCCAGCGAGCATCAAGGGCGCGAATGGCCCCCACCCTAACCCTCCCCCGGAGTACCGGAGGAGGGGACAGAGCGCCGCTTCTCGCAGCGCGCGAAGCGGCGCTTGCTCTCGCGGCCGATCCTCCCGCCAAACCCCCCCGCCGCCGCACGCCCAAGCCTGGCCCCAATCCCAATCCAAGCCCCGGCAAACCCGAGCCTTCGCCCGGTCCCAATCAGCCGGCGATTCCGATGAATCCGGCGACACCGACGGCAAAAAAGCCGCAACCGATCGACACCGGCGACGCCGGTGAAGCGCGGCCGGAGGGAAACGCCGTCTATCGCATCGATCCGGACGGCTTCGTCACCGAAGTCTTCCGCCAGGATGTGCTGATTCTTGCCATGGTCGAAAACAGCGGAACGCTGCTGCTGGCCACCGGCAGTGACAGCGAAGCGCAGATTATTCAGCTTCGTCCCGATGCGGATGAAACACTCGTGCTGGCGACGGTGGATGCGAAACAAATTCTCAGCCTGCTTCCTGCTCCGGATGGGAAGCTTTATCTGGGAATCGCCAACGAGGGAAGCCTCGCGTCGATGACCCCTGGATACGCGGGGAAGGGAACGTACACGAGCCCCGTCCTCGATGCGACGCAGATCAGTCGCTTCGGCAAGATGCAGCTTCATGGCACGCTTCCGCCCGGCTCCGTTCTGAGCGTCGCCACGCGGAGCGGCAACGTGAAGGATGCACAGGACAAGGGCTGGTCCAAGTGGAGCGATGAAATGCCCGCCGAGGAGTTTATCAAGATCGCTTCGCCCTCGGCGCGGTTTTTGCAATATCGCTTGACATTCAACAGCGGCGAGGGAAAGGCGACGCCCGTGGTCGAGGATGTGACAATCGCGTATCAGATCCCCAATCTCCCGCCGCGCATTAAATCGGTCCAGGTAGCGGGGGCTGAGGCGCCATCGGGGGCCGGCGGCGATTCGGAATCGCCGGCGACACCCGCCGCGCGCCCGCAGGCCAATCCGATGCAGACGATCAGTTGGGACGCCAGCGATCCAAATAACGATACGCTCTCCTACAACCTGTATTTCCGCCGCGTTGGGCAGGAGCCGTGGATACTGCTCAAGGAGAAACTCAGCGAAGCCACGTTCGAGTGGAACACGCGGCAAGTGGCGGATGGCCGCTACGAGGTGCGCGTCGTCGCTTCTGATGCCGCGAGCAACCCGCCCGGCCAGGGGAAGACCGCCAGCCGCATCAGCGACCCGATCCTGATCGACAACACGCCGCCCGCGATTGGTGATTTGAAATGGAAGCAAATCGCCGCCGCGATTCAGATCGATTTGAAGGCAGTCGATCGCACGAGCACGGTCGCCTCCGTTGAATACAGCGTCGATTCGAGCAAGGAATGGCAACTGGTCCTTCCCGTCGATGGCATCTACGACAGCCAGGAGGAAGCCGTGTCATTCACGCTGAAGAACCTGCCGGCGGGCCCGCATCAGGTGGCGCTGCGAGCAACGGACATCAAGGGGAATCAGGCGTTTGAGAATGTGTTTATAAATATCGGAACGCCGACCGCGGAGATTAAAAAGTGAACGGGCGGCGAGCCAGGCGGTTCAGGGGTCACAGCGTCGAACGCGCTCGAAGGAAGGCGGCGGGCAGTGCCCGCCCTACGCTCGCGCGAGGAACACTCTTCAAAGCGCGGTCGCGCTCAGAACCCTCTCCCTGTACTCAGGGGAGAGGGCAGGGTGAGGGGACAGCGTGTCGCGACAAGGCGCGGTTCGCAAGTGGATGCGTTTGTCCCCTCACCCCAGCCCTCTCCCCTGAGTACAGGGGAGAGGGAGCAGGCATCTCTCTTCTGTAGGGTGGGTGTACTCGCCCACCACGAGCGACAAACGGTGGGCGAGTACACCCACCTACAAGGACACGCCCCCGTTCACGGCTTCGCCGGCGGCAATTGCGACGCATCGAACGTGATCTCCGTCGGCTCGCCCGCGTTGATCCAGAACTCTTCGGCGATATCGCGCCCGGCGAATCTCGCTTGAAACTTATATTTTCCTTCGGGAAGTTGCTGCGGCTGGCCGAAGCGGCCGCGGGCGATTTCCTTCCCTGAATCGCTGAGCACCACATATTCGTCGGGCAGTCCGAGCACCGCCGTTCGGACAGTGCGCTCCAGGTCCGACGCTTTTGCCGCGGGCCAGTAGGAGCCGCGCGAGGCCTTGGCGATGTTCTGGAGCTGCGCGCTCCAGTCGGGCTGATTGATATCGAAGCCGACGATGTGGAAGCGGATGTTGGGGATTTTTCCAAATTCCGTGGCGGATTTGATCGGGTTGCCGCGCGGGTTGATGGTGTCTTCGCCGCCGTCGGTGAGCAGGAGCACCGTCACCGAGTGGGCGGCGGTTGCCTCGCCGAGGTCCGTCGCCGCCTGATCGAGGCTCAGCGCAAGCGGCGTGCGGCCGCGGGCGCGCAGCGAATCGAGAACGGCATTGAACTGCTTCTTGTCGAGCTTCCCCATCGGAATCTTTAGCTCCGTATCTTCATCAGCCCCCTCATCGAGAGCGGTTTTGCGATGCCCATACACGCGCAGTGCGACATCGCAATCTGCCGGGAGCTGCGCGATGAGCGATCGAATCGAGTCGCGGGCGATGTCGAATTTGCGCTTGCCGTCCATCGTCGTGATCATCGAGCCGCTGGCATCGAGGATGATGTAGAACTGGTTGTTGGGCGCGATGGCGGCGGTGCGGAGCACGCCCGGCCCGGTATGCACCACAGGCTTCAGCGGCGGCGTGGCGCGTGTGAGGAACAGCAGCGCAAAGCTGCTGGCCAGCCGCGGGTCCATCTCATCTCCATCCTGGGCGGCCCAGGTGCCATCCGGCTTCTGCTGGCCGACCAGCGACGCCGCCCCCAGCGGATACCATTCGTTTACGCCGATGAACTCCGTATCCAGAATTCTCCCCACGCGTTCCAGGGAGTACATGTAGTAAAAATACCAGCCCGTCTCGTGCGGGTGCTCGTCGACCTTGAAAAACTTGTCGAGCCACGCCAGGCCATGCTGGATTGCCGGATCGTCGGCCGGATCTTTCTCGCCCAGCTCATGTCGGCAGATCGCCAGCGCGCAAATTCCGGCGCACGTCATGCTGCCATACGAATTGCTTTTGCTGTTGTAGGCCCATCCGCCGTCATCGTCCTGGCGCTGGCGCGTGGTGTTCATCACCAGCTTCCACATGTCATCGTCGAATCGGATGCCCGCGCGGCTTGCCGACAGCATTCCGAGCAAGCCGTATTGGGTGACGGAATTGTCGCCGTCCCCCTCGGCGGCGGGCGTGATGCGCTTCCAGGGCTCGGCGCGCTTGCCGGGCGGAAACCCGCCGCTGATCTGGATCGCGCCCGTCGCACCTGGCGGCGGCGCGAAAACCGAATCGGGGACCTGCGGCGTGTACTCCCATGTCCCCGTGCTCATCTGCGATTCCAGCAGCCAGCGCGCCGCCTTGCGGAGCTTGGGCTCAAACGCCGGCTCTCCGTACGCCTCGATCAGCATGCACAGAATGCCGGTGCGATAAATCCCAAACTCCGCTGATAATTCGACCGACGAAAGATAGCCGCGTAGCGTCGAATTAAACTCGGCGTTCTTTTTGTGGAAGCCGCCGTGAACCAGCGCCAGCGCGCACAGAATGTGCTCGGGCTTTGCGCCGAATTCCACCTGATCGTCAGCCATTTCCTTTTTGACAAATGCCCAAAGGCCAACGCATCCTTTGTCGATCGCCTCGTTCACGCGCTGGGCTGACAGGCCCACCCCTTCCAATCCCTTCGCGGGCCCATGTGCGCGCGGCTTCAGCGGAACGGCGTCATCATCGTCGGCCCCGCACCGCTCGCCCGCTTCGCGAGGCAAACCCGCACCCCTTCGACTCGACGGCCCATCGCATGCCGGCGGTGCGGGCGGCGTCGCAATGCGCGGCAACGGCTTTAATGTCAATACCGCCGCGCCGCCTTCAGTGACGGCGGCATAAGCCAGCCGCGGCCGCGTCTCCGACGCAGGAATCCGATACACAAGCTGGAACGACCGCACTTCCCCCACCGGAATGTAGATCAACTCCGGCGGCCGATGCACGCCCGCGAACGTCAGATCATCCGGATCCGACTGCTCGCCGGACTCGGCGGCATACTTGAGCTGCTCCTTGGCTTGAAAAAACTCCTGCTTCTTGCCGTTGTTCTTCACGCTCACGTCGATCACCAGCAGTCGCTGCCCCTCATCAGGCGCGACGCCGGCAAAATCCTTCGGCGACGCTTGGCCGATGATCGATACCGCAAACACCTCGTCCGCGGCTTTCGCAATCGGCGCGGGAGGATTGATCGTCGGGCGCTTCCCCTCAACGGCAAACGTCAACCCATCCGGCCTGATTTCCTTTCCGCTGGGTAGTGCGGCATTCGGGAAATCGCACCGCAGCTCAATCGACTTCGCATCCGCCGGCGCAAGAAACGCCAGCGTGCCGCCGGTCATGATGTCCGGCAGAAAGCGCGGCTCTTCGATCAACTCCGACTGCGCCAGCGGCATGTATGCATACTGCCCGTCAACCACAAGCTGGGCATACTTGCGCGACTCCTTCCAGTCGGCGACCGTCCCCAGCGTCATCTTCTCCCCCTCCTTCGCCAGAGGCATGTAATCGCTGGCATTGACCTCTTCGCTCATCAGGCTTCGCGCACGAAAATCGAGCAGGACATACGTCATCCCGGCGGGAGCCGCATCATTGCCGAGCTTGGCCGCGCGCTTAATCCCGAAGATCGATGCTTCCACAACCTGATTTTTCAGCGGGCCGCCGAGCGGTTTCTCCTGAGCCGGCGAATCCGGCCCGGCCAGCGGCCTAATGATGTGCCCATGGGCAAAGTCGTAAAACCGCAACGTCAAACTGCGCGGCAAATGCTCGGCATCAATTTGATAAACAATCCTGCCCGCCGCCGTGTCGTTCTCCTTCTCCAGCGATAACTCGTCGAACGACAGCAGCCCCTCCATCGAAGGCTCAACACGTTGCAGCACCGTCCGCCCGTCCGCGACCACATAAAAATGATCCGCCAGCTTCGGCACCTTGTACTGCACCGGCACCATCTGATCGTCCACCTTGCGCGGCTTCTGGATGTTGCGGAACGAAACGTCCAGCACCAGGAATCTCGTGCCAGCATCCGCTTCGGTGTCACCCACCTTTGCCACGACAGCAACGGATTTCACGGAAAGCTCGACGGATTCGTTGGCGGCGCGAATCGAAAGCGATTGGCTTCCATCGCTCGGCAGCGTGATCGCCGCGCCAGCGCCACTTTCGAACATTCCGCAAAAGAGCAGGCCAACGATCACGGCTACATGAAGTGATAATCTCGCTTTATTCGACATTGAATCCCTCAAATCGCGAAATGCCTGGCAAGCGGCTCAGCGTTCTTCGTGGCGCTCCATCAAAAAAAGAAGGCGCCCGTGCTGCCGGAGTTCCGGGTCATCACGGGCGCCATGTTGCCGAAGCGCGATTCTCCATGGGGATGTCGCGCCCTAACATCGCTGTGGCAGTTATTGTGCCGGCGCCGGGGCAGGGGCCGCGGGCTTGGGCGGGAGATTCTTAAATTTCGCGTCGATCTTCGGAAGCATCTTCTTGATCGCTTCGTCCAGCGCCAATTTCAGAATCGCTCCCTTGCTATCCTCGCTCACGTCAACATCGGCCTCGGATTCAGCATTGGCGCCGAGAATCTGCACCCCCATAGATTTGGCGGAGTCTGTGCGCTTGAAATCAGTGCCGCTGGCCACCAACACCGCGCCGGTGGTCGGATCGACGAGGCGCAAATTCACGCCGCATTCTGAGGTAATAATGGTTTCCTTATTCTTCACATCGCCGCCGCCGAACATGCCCCCGATCTGCGCGACGCCAAAGCCGTTGGAGGTATGCGACCTTTTCACACGGATGTTATCTACCTTTCCCAGAAGCAGATAATCCACGCCGTGCACCTGGGCCTGTTTGGCCAGTTCGGGAGAGGCCACGATTCCCTCCAGGCTTTGCTCCTTGATCAGTTGCGGAAGCTGAGCGCGCTCGATGACCACGAAGCGGCCGGTCTCGGTGAGCAGGTAAGTGCAAATATCCGCACATTGATCGTTCAGATCATGGCTGTTGCTAAAACCGGGGCCGGTTGTCACGTTGAATTGCGGCACGCCGACGCGCGGCGTCGGGTTGCCCGAGGGAGGCGGCGGATAATTTCCCACATCCTTTGTCAGCTCCTGCTTGCTAGCCGATTCCTTCGTGCTCGAGCTCGAGCAGCCAATCATTGCCACCAATGACACGACCAGAGCGGCCGAACCGCCCAAACGCGAAGCGAACTTCAACATAGATTTCTCCTGTTTCCCAAAGACGATTTGCGCGCCAACGAACCGCGCCTTGATGACAACCGATACTATCGGCTCTGTCAAGAATTTCATTGGAATTACGATGTTTACTTTGACCCGCACGCCGGGCCGTCGTTGGGGCGGGAAATTAACTCACCGGCCAACCAACTGCCCATTAGAAACGTTTCCTGCCATTCTAACACCCGGCGGCCCTGCTTTTTGCGTATTACCCTTAGAAGTTTGGCTTATAGAAGTTTGGCTCAAGGATTGCTTCTAGTCCTGCCGACAAGAAAACGTTGGCGAAAACCTTTTTTCGCAAGGAGTTTGGACATGACCGCGACACGAAAAATGCTTTTGGAGACGCTGGTCGGGCACATGGAACTGCTGGAATCTGCCCATCCAAGGAAGGCCCACACCGCCCTGGCGCGGCGGGCTCGCCGATACGTCAAATGGAGCCTGCGGCATTCGGAGGCGCATCCGAAGCGGATGGCGCTGGAGACGAATTAGACCTCCAGACCATAACCGCCCTCGCATGCATGTTGCGTGTCATGCAGAGGTACTCCGAAGCATCTGGCCGGTTCGCAAAATCCAGTCAGATGCTTCGGAGTACCTCAGCATGACGGTCCTCCCGATTCGAGCGTTTTTCACTTCCGCATCGCTGACTGCCTTCCTTTGACGCCACGCGTTCTCGCGTCTAAAACTTTCGCTCATTGGACTTTCCACAGGAACCTCCCATGAGCAACACGGCGTCATCCTCTCCCGTTACAACCCTCGGCCTCGCCCCCAGCTTCGGCTTCGGCGATCGGATGGGCCTGGCCACACCCGGCCATGTCACCGCGATGCGCCAGAAAGGCGCGGGAATTCTTCCGATCTTCGCGCAGCAATCGATCCGCGAAATGACGCGGACCAATCGCACGGCGCAACAGGTGATGGACGATGCCCTGCGCGGCGCGAAGTCTGCCGGCTACACCGGCCCGCAAGGCGCCGATGCCGATCATCTGAAAACGACGGAAGATGTCGATCGCACCGCAGCCGCCGGGTTTACTTTCTTCACGATCGATCCGTCGGCGGAAGTGGACGCCAAGGCCGACGATTATTCTTCCGATGAGCTGGCGGCCAAGTTCCGCGCCGTGCAGACCGAGGTCGATTGGGTCGGCAACTATGAAGGCAAAAAGATTCGCGTCCTGCCCGCGACGACAATCGATCTGACCAAGCCCGTCGTCGCCAAGGCGGCGGTGAAATATGGCCGCGCGATCAATCTTGCGGTGCGGCTGGCCAATCACATCCGCTCGGTGATGAATGAAAACGGGGCCGATCACGAGATCGAGCTGAGCGTCGATGAAACCCCGCAGCCGACCACGCTGGCCGAGCATTACATCATCGCCGAGCAGTGCGTGAAACATGGGATGAAGCTCGTCAGCCTCGCGCCGCGATTCATTGGCGATTTTGAAAAGGGTGTCGATTACAAAGGGAATCTCGTCGAGCTGGAGCGATCGCTCGCGGAGCATGCCGCCATCGCGACCATGTTGGGTGGCTACAAGCTGAGCCTGCATTCGGGTTCTGACAAGATTTCGATCTACGCACTGCTCGCACGACAAACGCACGGGCGTTTTCATGTGAAGACCGCCGGCACAAGCTATCTCGAAGCCCTGCGCGTCGCCGCGCGGCATGATGTCAAACTCTTCCGCGCCATCGTCGATTTTTCGCGCAGCCGCTACGATCAGGACAAGGCCACCTATCACGTATCCGCGACGCTCGCGGATGCTCCCGAATCTTCGCGCATCAGCGATGCGGGCCAGTTGGAGAAGACCTACCTCGGCAACTGGGCCGACGCCGCGCCGGGCACGGGGCTGTCAGATCCCGGCCGCCAGATTTTGCATTGCACCTTCGGCTCCGTGCTGACGCACAAAGAATTCGGCCCCGCCCTGCGGCATCTTCTGGAGCTACACGCCGACACGTATCATGATGTGCTGGCGTTTCATTTTGGGAAACACCTGGAGGCGCTGAAGGCCGGGATGTGATTCGGTGACAAATGAAAAATGAAAAATGAAAAGTGAAAAATGGGGAAAGGAAGCAGCTCTTACATTTTTCATTTTTCACTTTACATTTTTCATTCGCGACTTTTGGAGGCGGCCATATGCCAGACCAGATTCTGAACACCGAAGATGTGTCGGCGGCGGTAACGGATGCCCTATCCGCGCAGCCGGTTTGGGATTTGCACACGCATCTTTATCCGCCGGCGTTTGGGACGCCTGTCAGCAATGCCAGCGGTAAGGTCGATCCGCGCGGGTTGATGCTTTGGGGGGTTGATGAGCTGATCACGTATCACTATCTCATCGCCGAGGTGTATCGGATTGTGCCGGCAACGAAGTTGCCTTACGAGCAGTTCTGGAAGATGTCCAAGCGCCAGCAGGCGGATCACATCTGGAAGCATTTGTTCGCCGAGCGCACTCCCGTTTCCGAAGCCTGTCGCGGCGTGCTGACCGCCATCAATCTGCTCGGCTTCGATCCCAACGACGGCCTGGAAAAAATCCGCAGGTATTTCGATCAGCAGGACCCCGATCAGTACATCGATCGCGTGATGAAGCTGGCGAATGTCTCGCGCATCACGATGACGAATGCCGTCTTCGATGACAACGAGCGCAATCGCTGGCTCGCCGACAGCAACGTGGGTTCTGATCCGCGCTTCCGTGCCGTGCTGCGGATCGATCCGCTGCTTTCGGATTGGCCGGGCGCTTCGAAGAAGCTAGCCGAATGGGGCTACAAAACATCGCCGGAGCTGAATCAAACGAGCATTGATGAGGCAAAACGATTTCTCGGCGATTGGGTCGATCGGATGAAGGCGATTTACATTGCCGTCAGTCAGCCCCCCGAATTTCGCTATCCTGCCGAGGGAGATCAGACCACCCGAGCCGGCCAGACGATTCTGGAAAAAGTCATTCTGCCGACCTGCGCGCAGCGCAAGCTGCCGTTCGCGATGATGATCGGCTCGCGGCGATTTGCCAACCCTCATCTTCAGGATGCCGGCGACATGCTCGGCAAGGCGGATGTGCAGGCGGTTGTCCGCCTTTGCCAGAATTTCCCCGATAACAAATTCATGCTCACCATGCTCTCGCGCGAAAACCAGCATGAGCTGGCGGTCGCTGCCCGGAAGTTCGGCAACCTCATGGTCTTCGGCTGCTGGTGGTTTGTGAACAATCCCTCCCTCATCGAAGAGATCACCCGCATGCGCATGGAGCTGCTCGGCACCAGCTTCATCCCGCAGCATTCCGATGCCCGCATTCTCGATCAGCTCGTATACAAATGGGACCACAGCCGCAAGATCATCGGACAGGTGATGATCGATAAATACCACGATCTGATGCAAACCGGATGGAAGCTCACCCGCTCACAGGTGCGGCGGGATGTGAAGCAGTATTTGAATGACAATTTTGTGGAGTTTTTGGGGAGGTAGTGGGTGGTGGGTTGTTGGTTGTGTGTGGTTCGTTGTTAAATGCCGAGCGCTGAAAACAGTTCGGCAAGGGTGCCACAGGTCGGCGTACTCGCAGACCTGTGCCTCTTTGTATACCCATTGAACACAGGTCTAACCCCGAAACTGCGGCGGGCAGTGCCCGCCCTACGCCGCATTGGCCCGTAGGGCGGGCACTGCCCGCCGTCTTCGTCTGCCCTCAACAACCCACCACCTACAACCTACTACCCACCACGGCGAAATGAACAGTCAACAATTTGCCGACCGGCTCCGTCGAGGCGGTATCCGCATAAACCTGCACCGTAATCGTGTGCTTCCCGGCGGCAAAGGCGCCGGAAAGATATCGGCCGCCAACATCTCCGAAAAGCGAAAACGGCGCTTGTTTTTCGATTCGGAATCGGCTGTTGCCGTCCAGACCAAAGACGACGCTGCCAGGCACGCCGTCCCTTAGCACGGCAACCACATCGAGGTCTTTCGGAATATTGCTCAGGTTAACCGTGGCCCCGTCCGTCAGCGGCATAATGGTCTGCCCCGTGCGCGCATCAACCAGAAATAGCCCAGCTATCTGCGGCTGCTGAAGCTCAACAGCGCCGATATCCACCATCCCATGACTAATGCGCGGCAGCCCGCGCTGATCGGTGGTGACGCTTTTGGGGATCAGTTCGTTTGAGCCGCGATCCACGGCCGGGCTGCCGGGCAGCGGCGGCATCGCCGCGGTGAATTGGCCGTAATAACCCAACGGCGCGAGTTTGGGATCGAGCGGATGGGCGGTCGTGCCTTGAAGATCCGATTGGGTCCAGCCGAAGCTACCGTCGGCTTTGCCGATCAGGTTATGTCCAAGTGAATGGATAGTGC
Source organism: Humisphaera sp. (assembly GCA_036276235.1). Classification (GTDB taxonomy): domain Bacteria; phylum Planctomycetota; class Phycisphaerae; order Tepidisphaerales; family Tepidisphaeraceae; genus JANWHF01. The sequence continues at coordinate 10,734 of DATBDZ010000168.1, forward strand.
CTGAAATGTCGGGGCCGGAGCCGTCAGCCGACATCACGCTGTTGTCGGCAACGATGGAGTTGGACATGTTGAACGGTACAGGGCTGCGGTCTCCGAAGATGTTGTTCAGGATTCCGCCGCCCGCCAGGTAAGCTTCGTTGCCCGCGACCGTGACGCTATTGAAAGTCATTATCCCACTGTTGAACAGCCCGCCGCCGAATCCGACCTGACCCTCGTATTGGGTAGCGTCACTAGCCGTATTATCCGCGATGGTCACATTGGTAAGGTTCATCGTGGCAAAGTAAGCATTGAAAGCGCCGCCGCCGTCGAGGGCGGAGTTATGTGAAATGTTGACATTGGTGAGATTTGCCGTCCCCTCGTTGGAGATGCCGCCGCCGACGCCGATGGCGAGGTAGCGGACGTTGGTTGACGTATTGTTCGTGATGTTGACGTTTGTTAAATCGAGCTGGGACGAATTGTCTATTCCTCCGCCGCTGTTCCGCGAAATGTTTCCTCTCACGATGGTCATGCTGCCCTCATTCGCGATGCCGCCTCCGGCGCCAGTGTTCACAACGTGGTTGTCAATTATATTCACGTTTTGAAGCGTCGCGGTGGCATAGGACTCGTTGAAGATGCCGGCCCCACCCTCCCAGATGGCGCTATTGCCGGAAATGGTTACGCCCGTCAGGAACATGGTGCCGCTATTGTCAATGCCGCCGCCCTGGGTTGAGGCGATGTTGCCCGAAATCGTGGAGTCGCTCAGGTGAAGCTCGCCGTAATTGGTTATGCCGGAGTCGTAGCACCCGGTGACCGCGATTCGTGAAACGTCGGCAATCGTACCCGGGGCGATTCCAATGCCCGCGATTCCGGCAATGAACGTTTTGCCCTCCAGCGTCACGTCCGCCGCCGGACCGTCTATCGTGATCGTGTGATGGCCGCTGAGTAGCACATCCCCGATCCCGATTGTGCGCGGCGTAGCAAACAAAGCAGGGTCGAAGTTCATCGCCGCATCCGCCTTCGTTGCGTCCACCAGCGCGACGGCATCACCCAGGCCAAGCAACCCGCTGCCGCTGCTGGCGTTGAACTTGAGGCTGGTCACCACCGCCGGCGCGTCGGTGACATTTATTGTGAATGTGATCAGGTTTGACAGCGCCGAGGAATCAGTGGCGCCGAGGGAAACGCTCAACACGCCTGGAACCAAAAACGAATGCGCCAGGCGGCTCAGTGTGCCGAGCTTTGTGACGCGCAAGCTCGAATCTGGCGAGCCATCTCCCCAATTCACGACGACTGTAATGGGCAGTTTGCCAGAAGGAGATTCAATCGATCCGAGGTTAATCGCGGTAGGTTTGAACCGCAGAGCCGCTTGCGCTGGCGGAGCCGTAAGCGTCAGAGAAACAGGCCCGGACATCTGCACCGCGCCGATGTCCACCTTTCCACCGCTCACCCGCGGCTTCTCTCGTTGATCCGTCGTTGTTCCCGCAGGCAGCAGCGCGATTGATCCGGCGCCGAGTGCCGGGCTTCCGCCGGTGGGCGGCATCGTTTTGGTTGTGCCGCCGTAGTTGGCAAGGGGCGCGAGACGCGGGTCCAAAGGATGGGCCGCAGTGCCCGATATGTCCGAGCTCACAAGCCCGACCACGCCGTCCGCCTGGCCGATCAGATTATGGCCCAGCGAGTGCACATCGACACTCGTCGTGATGATCCCCCCGATATCCGGCTCCCTGGCATCAAAGTAATCGAGCACGTTTCCCGCGACGATGCTGTTGGCCATGGTGACGGTGGCGGTCTTGGAGGTGTAGCGGTCGTTGACGATGCCGCCGCCCTCTGCGGATGCGACGTTGTTCGAGATCGTCACATTCACCAGCGACGCCGAGCCGCTGTTGTAAAGGGCGCCTCCGCTGCCTGCCTGATTGTTGGAGAGCGTGTCGTTGATCAGCGAGAGTGTTGCTTCGTTGTCAATCGCTCCGCCGCTGTCGGAAGTCTGGTTGCCCGAGATCGTTGTGCCGGTGATTGTGAGAGATCCGACGTTATCGATGGCTCCGCCCGCATCACCGCTGTTCTGCGCGAAGGTATCGTTGGCGAGATTCGCCGTCCCGTAGTTATCGAGCGCGCCGGCTCCTCCGTTGGTTGGGACGCAGTTGGAGACAGATCCATTTAGAAAGGCGAGCGTTCCGTGGTTGATAATCGCGGTTTCAAAACAATTGGCAATGTTAACGTTGCTGATCATCGCGTTGACGCCACGATCAATCACGAGAGCGCCTTCGCTATAGTAGTTCGGATTTGTGATGGTCAGCGCCGCCGATGGGTCGGAGATGGCAATGGGCTGGCGCGTATTGCTCAGCTCAAGCGAGGTGTCAGTCAGCGTGATTTTGCGCGGGACGTCAAATACCTTTGGGTCAAAAACAATTGTGCAAGGCGTCGGACTTTGATTGGCAAGTCCAACGGCGTCGCGCAGCGTGATCAGGCCGGCGGGCAAGGCGGACACCGAGTCGTCGAGTGTCGTGTTAACGACCACACTGCTCAGCAGCATGCGCGGCTCAAGCTGATCAACACCCGCTCGCGGTCGTCGCCGACGATCGCAACGCGCGTTCCTCTTCCGCATGAGTGGCCCTCTGTTACCCGAGTTATTGAATCGAATCCCCGGCTACCTTACAACCAACCACCAACAACCCACAACGGACAACCCAAATGCTCAACTACGTAATGCCCACCGAAGTCCACGACCGCATCATCGAAGCCGCCTATCGCGGGCGCGGGTTTACCGCCGAGGAGTCGAAGATCGCCGCCAGCGTCGCGCGCTCGGCCGCCTGGCACGGCATCAAAACGCACAACGGCATCAAAGCCATCGGCCTGGATGATCATCTGGGCTCCAAAGTGGGCGGATGTGTACCGGCTGCGAATATCGAAAAGTTACCCACAAAGTACAAAGCCGTGCAACGGTGGAATTCCAACAAGAAGCTGGGGCAGGCGGTCGCCGTGGAGGCGATGAGCGAATGCATGCGAATGGCCGACGAATTCGGCATCGGCGCTGTCGCCGTCGATAACGCATTCCACTATCTCTGGGGCGGCGGCTACGTGATCGACGCCGCCGACAAAGGCTACATCGCCTACACCTGCTGCACCGGCGCACTGGCGGAGGTCGTCCCCTTTGGCGGCAAATATCCGACACTGGGCACCAACCCGCATTCCTGGGGCTTCCCGACCCGCGAAGCGATCGGCTTCCCGATCTGCATCGACTGGGCGACGAGCACGATCGCGATGGGCCGCGTGCAGCAATTCGTCCGCGAAGGCCGCGCGCTGCCGCCGGGGGCCGCGGTAGATGCCGAAGGCCGCGAAACAACAGACGCGACGAAAGTGGCGGCCCTTCTCCCCTTCGGCGCACACAAAGGTTATGGCCTGGCCCTGATCGACGAGATCCTTACCGCATATATGGGCTCATCGATCCCCACGATTCGCTGCCGCCCCCAGCAAGGCGCGGCTAACGAAAAGCACACGCCCGCCTTCTATTTCCAATGCATGCGCCCCGACGCGATAGGCAGCGGCAATTACGCCCAAGGCCGCACGCAGACACAAAACGTAAAAGCAGTCCTCGCGGACGTGCTAGGCCACGGCAACGACAAATGCCTGCTCCCCGGCCAACTGGAGGCCCACGCCGCAAGGATCAGCCAACAGCACAACGGGTTGCTGTTTACGAAAGCTGAGATTGATGCGTTTAGTGCGATTGCGAAGGAAGCGAAGGCGCCGTTTGATGCGGGGGTGCTGAAGCAGGTGGAGGTGGGTTGATCTGATTCCAACAGATTTGCCGCGCGAGAATTCCGCGCGACGGCGCATCCCACCTCGTGGTGGTTGCACGACTTGCCGCTCGGCTGTAATTCCCGAAACTACTGGGATGGCAAAACGCGCATTTTTTGTTGTGGGTCCGGAGTCGTCGGGTAACCGTTATGTGACAGAATGCTTTGTGAACGCCGGTTGTTTCGGCGACTTTCAGCATGAACAGCGGCTCGACAACGATGAGGGATTCGACGAGGCAACCGACACCGTTGTTTTTCGTCGGAGTGTGCCGCATGGGCCGAACTTTTCGTGGCCGGAGCTGAGTTATGAATTGTTCCGATCCCAAGAGCGCGGCTACCACGATGTCAAGGTATTGGCCTTGCTGAGAAACCAGTTCTGCACCATCGAATCGCACCTCAACGGCAACAAATTTGATGGGAATGATAAGCATTCAAGGACGGCCGCGGAGGCCGAGCGGAAGATTGTCGGAGCAATGTTTCGCATCGCGTCATTCATCATGGAGAACAGGCTGCCTTGCTATTACATGACGTATGAGTCGCTGGCCCAGCCGGAATTCCTGTCGGCGGTTTTGTTTGATTGGGGGCTGGATGGGTCAAAAGTCAAAAAGTTCGAAGATGGAAATGAGCGCCACCTTAACAAACTGCGAGCGCCCCTTGATCGGAAAGAGAACAGATTAATGACCGCCGCAAGCAGCTTCAGCGCCGTACCGATCGAGCCATGACCAGATCAGCTGGTCGAATGGACTCGAAATCTCCGTATGACGTGGCGCGCGATGCGGATGCCGAGCCCAGTGGCTGATCGGGTCTCCGGGCGCATTCTACCATGGGCATCAGGCCGAAACTAACCGCACGAAGTTCGCAAAACTCACCACTTAATCGGCTTCCGATCCCGGAAGAATCCCCCCGTCGGGCCGTCATCCGGCAGCGTGGCGAGCCATACTGCCGTGTCGGCTCCTTCATCGGGGCTTCGCGATGCACTCTGGCCGCCCATGCGGGTGCGCACCCAGCCGGGGCACATCGCGTTTACCTTGATGGCGGGCGGAAGTTCTTTCGATAATCGTACCGTCAGCGCGTTCAGCGCGGCTTTGGTGATGCCGTAGGCGCCTGGGCCGCCGAGGCCTTCGGCGAATGAGCCCCAGCCGGAGGACACGTTTACGATCCGCCCGTAGCCGCGGGCGATCATGCCGGGAACGAGCGCGCGGGCGAGCCGGATTGGGCCTGTCACGTGCGCGGCGATCGAGTCGGCGATCTGCTCATCCGTCAGCTCAAGCAGCGGCTTCTCGTGCAACACGCCGGCATTGTTCACCAATGCGTCAACCGAACGGCTGGATCTGTGAATCTCATTGACGGCGGCGTCGATCGTCGCCGGCACGGCCAGATCCAGATGAATCGCGACGACATCAACGCCACTATGGCCAAGCGACTTGGCGGCGTCCTCACCCGCTTTGCGATCGCGCGATCCGAGAAAGACAGAATTCCCAAGCTCAGCAAGTTGGCGAGCGACGGCCAGGCCGATGCCACGATTGCCGCCGGTTACAAGCACAGTTCGTTTCATAGAGATGGTCTCCATCGAAGTAGTCGTTATGGCTCATCGTAGGAGCCTAGCTTGCCTTGATGCCAGCCCAATAATCCCACGCCATCTTCTGGCGCGCCTGGTAGCGATCGACGGCGGCGCCGATGCCGGTGCGCCAGATTTGGTTCCATTCTTCCAGTTGTTTCTCGAACGCGGTTGGCGGAATCTTGTCGTAGTTGCGATTTCGCGGCGGCAGTGGAGTCAGCAGCGGCGTCTTGGGGACCTTCTCCAAAAACGCCCGGCGGATTTCTTCAGGCAACGCGTCGCCGTGCTCGCGGATCATCGCTTCGACACACGGCCGCGGCGTCGGGTCTTCTTCGATCAAGTCGGCGATGCGCTGGATGGCCGTCGGGCCGAGGTAAGAATCTGACCCTAGCGCGAGCAGGGTCTTGAGGCATTTGGCGATCGCGTTGTCGGTCGCTTCGGGCGGCGGCGTGTAGAGGTGCTCGAGCGCAGCCTTGCGGGCCGGGGGTGTGGCGAGCTTGTTTAGATAATCGAGGCGGATGACGTAATCGCCTTCCAGCGCGGGGCGGCCATCGTAGAAGCATTGATTGATCGGGCCGACCAGTTCCGGCCGCTCGGCGGCGCAGTCGTCGATGAAGTGCAAGAGCGTCGGCGTCGGGAAGCGGCAGCCCAGGCCAAGCTGCCCCTGCGCAAGCTGAATTGCCCACGCTTGAACCGGGCCGCGCAAATACAGCAGCCGATAGAGGACGATCTCTGCGAGGCGCATGCGGCCGGCGTAGTTGCGCTCGATCATCGTGTTCACCGACCAGAGCGCGCAGCATGCGTATTCGGTCGCGCCGCGGGTGGCGGCATAATCCGCGGTATCGAGCAAGAGTTTGCAACCGACGCCGCTGCCCAGGCTCACAGCGCGAAGCAACGCCAGCGAGCCGTTCACATCGAACGTAAATTTCTCGGCGGCACGCAGAACAGCGTTGGAGAGAACGACGTCATCATTGCACAGAAGTTTGCCGACCAATTCGCCCAGCGGGATCTCAAGCTGCGGCTCGGCGGAGCGCATGATCTCCATCACGCGCGGGAGCAATCGCGCGGCGCGGGCGTTGGCGTGGCACCATTCTTCGCCCAGCATGTGAGCCGCCCTAACGCGATCGGGCATCGGAAGGTTTGTGTCCTCGGCTTTGGCGATCAACGACTCAGTATGCGCGAATTGGCGCCGCTCGTGATCGTCAACATCACGCTCCATTGCCGCCAACGCTTCGTCGGCATCGGGGCTGCGCAGCAATCGCCGCTCGATCTTGCTTTGTGTCTTGCAATACGGGCATCGCCGAATCGCCTGCGTTTCAGCCGGTTCCAGCTCAGAGCCGCAGGTCGGGCAATGCGATTCATCCTGCGCGACGGCATCAATAATCTGCGACGGCTTGATCTCACGCGCAGCATCGAGCGGCGCATCGGCAGTGATAAATCCTTCAGAGATGACCGGCTCGAGCGTTCGCAATCGCCGCTCGACGACGGCGGTGCCGCCGCAGTATTCGCACTTCATAAACGGCGCATGATCGACCAGCGCAAGAGCCGACCCGCAATCCGGACATTGCGCGCGGCCGGCATGAAAGAGCGATCGCGGGACAGGTTGCATTAGGAGTAACGCTTTAGCTGTTACCAGTTCATCCAAAGCACTTCATCCATCATGGCTTTGGAAGTGCCGCCGGCCGCATGATTGGGGATCTGCTTCGTTTCCTTGCGCCAGGATTTGTAAAGCTCCTTGTAGAGCGGAGAGGGATAGCCGCTCAGGATGACTTTGCTCTTGGAAGCATTCAAGACTTGCGCGAGCTGCCGATGGTCTTCGGCCGTTAGTTCAACTCCGTAGACCTCATGGCTTCCGGCCGCTCGCGTATCGTGGACATACGGAGGGTCGCAATAAATAAGCGTGTCCGGCCCATCCCACTTTTGGATGACATCGATGGCGGGCCGCGAAATGATTTGCACCGTCCGAAGCCGCTGAATGATCTTCGGAAGATTTTCGTCGATCGCGGACAAATATCCCGAGACCACATCCGCCATTCCGCGGCGGACGCGGTGAAGGGTCTGGCTGAATCCTACTCCTCGCCCGCCGATGGATTGTCGCCAGCGGACGAAATCTCTCCGCGCAAGCTCGACGTCATCGACAGCGGTTTGATCCTCGTCTGACGGATCGATGACGCTATTAAACTCCACTTCGCTGTACGGCGTGAGGCTCAAGCGGCGCAACAGCTCATCGCCATTGTCGCGTAGAACACGAAACAGGCGCGTGATGCGCTGATCCAGATCGTTATAAACCTCAACCGGCGCCGGCTGCTTGTTGAGGAGAACCGACGCGGCGCCGCCGAAAGGCTCAACGTAGGTGCTGTGCCGCGGAAATTGCGCGACGATCCAATTCCAGAGATAATGCTTACCGCCATGCCATTTGACCGGCGGACGAATTCCTTTAACTGGCATCTTGCTTCCGCTCGCGTACGCGCTTGGAAAAACTTGGCGATCGCCGGTGCTTCAGGCGGACTGTGCAATTCTATCAGCTCGCCGACGTGCAACGCGTTTTCTACCGAAAGCGTCGGTTTGAGTCATCACTTTTGACGCGCGAGCGGGATCGGTTGCCGCAGCGATGGCGACTTCGATATTGCCGGCGGGCGATTCTGTGTGTTTGCCGTTGCCGTTGACTGGTGGCGTTGTGCTCAGCGCGTGCTCGAGGCGCTTTCTCGCGTAATCGACATACTCGGCGGATTGGTCGATTCCCACGTATTGGCGGCCGAGCAATGCCGCGGAGACGACCGTGGTTCCCGAGCCGTTGAATGGATCGAGCACGATGTCGCCGGGGTTGGAGCTGGCTTTGATGACGCGATTGAGGACAGCAATCGGCATTTGGCAGCCATGCCACCCTTCGCGCTCCTTGAAGGTGCCGCAGACGCGGCTGACGTACCACGTGTCGTCGTCGGGATTGAAAAGATTGGGCGCTTCCTGCGGGCGGAGAAACCAGACATCGTCCGGAAGTTTGCCCTTGGGGTTCGCGCGAAGGTCGCCGTAGGTGGTTTGCCGCGCGCTGGCGACGCGGATCTTATCGGCGTTGAAGGTGAAATCCTTCTCGTGCTTCGTGAAATACAGAATGTGCGTATGACTGCGGGCGAACTTCATCTTCGGCTGCTGGCCGAATGTGTAGTGCCAAATGATCCAGTTGCGCATCGTGAAGCCGAGCTCTCGCCGGGCGATGACGCACAAGTCGGCGGCGTAGTCGTCACCGATCGCCAGGTAGAACGAGCCGGTCGGCTTAAGGGCGCGATGCACCGCCTTCATCCACTGGCGGCTGAAGTCGAGGTAGTCTTCGGTCTTTTTGCTGTCGTCGTAGCCATGATACAGATAGCCGATGTTGAACGGCGGATCAGCAAAAACTAGATCGACCCACCCTTCGGGGCCGTCGTTGAGGGTTTGGATCGAATCGCCCTGGACGATTTGGTTTGGTTGCGGCATACGCAACCCATTGTATAGCTGTGGTCTGATAACACCAAGATTTGTGGATTTTTTAGACAGGCGCTTGCGGCGAATTGTCTGTAAACCCTTTTTGAAGGCGCGTTTGCGTTCGTTCATGGATATTCGCCGACCTGTTGGCGGCCGAATATAATCGACCCCACGTGCCTCGTCCCGTGAATCACTCCATCCTGAGGCTGCTGGACGCCAACGCCAACCGGGCTCGGGAGGCGCTGCGTGTGCTGGAAGACTATGCCCGGTTTATGCTGGATGACAACGCCCTCTCGGCGGCGCTGAAAGGTGTGCGCCACGGATTGGCCAATGCGCTGGCGCCGATGCTTGCCGAGGCGATTGTGCATCGCGATACGCCGGGGGATGTCGGCACATCGAACAAAACCGGCGCGGAATTGGCGCGCGCGGATTTGCCGCATGTCATCACTGCCGCCGGCAAGCGGCTCGGCGAAGCGCTGCGCAGCATTGAGGAATTTCTGAAGATCGATTCGCCAGGCGCAGCAGCGGCTGTGGAGGCGTTGCGGTATCAGTTCTACGACATCGAACAGAAAATCGCCCGCACCCTCGGCCGCGGCGGGCCAATGCGCGACGTGCGGCTGTATGTGTTAATCACGCAAAGCCTTTGCCGGCGGCCCTGGCTGGAAGTCGCCGAGCAGGCGATCCTTGGCGGCGCGGATTGTTTGCAGCTTCGGGAGAAGGATCTGGATGGCGCAGAATTGCTCGCCCGCGCCAGGGATTTCGTATCGCTGTGCCGCAAGCATGGTGTGATCTCGATCATCAACGATCGCGCGGATATCGCGATTCTCGCCGGCGCCGATGGCGTACACGTTGGGCAGGATGATCTGCCGGGGATCGAGGTGAGAAAACTCGTCGGCTCCGCCATGATCGTCGGCGTCAGCACGCACCGCATCGAGCAGGCCCGCCAGGCGGTGCTCGACGGAGCCGACTATATTGGCGTCGGCCCCTTCTTCCGCAGCAGCACCAAGCCGCGCGATTTCGTCGCCGGGCCGGACTATGCCCGGCAGGTGGCCAATGAGATTAAGATTCCCGCCATCGCGATTGCGGGCATTACGCCGGCAAATGTCGATGAAGTGTTAGCGACTGGCTTGCGCGCCGTCGCAGTCAGCTCAGCGGTGATCGCGGCGGACGATGTTCGTGCCGCGGCGCAGACGATTAAACAGAAGCTGGTTGGGAATTTGCCCACCGCTGCTGGCAGTTCAAGCAAGGATGCTGAAGATGCTCGGGTTTCTGGATCGGCAGGAATCTCTGCCTCACTCTAAGGGACAAGGAATGTCCGGCGACGCCACTGCCCTTCCCAATGATCAGACAGTGACTCAAGGCGCTGCGGAAGCGCCGCCGTCACCGGCAAACTCTGCTTCCACCAAATCCTTCCTCGGCCACGCGAAATTGATCGGCGGGCTGACGCTCATCAGCCGATTCGCGGGGCTGGGGCGCGAAATCATTGCGGGCCATTTCATGGGGGCACAGGCGGTGGCCGGCGCATTTAGCGTGGCGTTTACCATTCCGAATCTGTTCCGCAAATTGTTTGGCGAAGGCGCGCTCTCGGCGGCGTTCATCCCCCTTTACGCGCAAGCCGTCAAAAACGATGGTGCCGAATCGGCCAATGCCTTCGCGTCGGCGGCGGTTAATCTGCTTTGCATTATCCTGCTGGGGATCACCATCGTCGGGGAGGCGATTTTAGCTGCGTTGATCTGGTCGCATTTTGCTGCGCTTCCGGAAACGTTGCTGATGCTCCGCCTTACCGCCATCATGCTCCCCTACGTGCTGCTGATCTGCGGGACGGCGTTCCTCAGCGGCATCCTGCAAGTACATAAACGATTCGGCGCGCCGGCGGCGGCGCCGATCATCCTCAATGTCTGCCACATGGCAGTGCTGCTTGTCGGTGCGAAGATCCTGCATCTGAAAGCGCATACGCCGACGATTCAGGCCGAGCAGCTTCAGACGACGCTCAGTTATTGGCTCGCCGCGTTTGTATTGGTCGCTGGCATCTTGCAATTTTTGACGTTGCTCCCGGCGCTTCGCGCATCGGGGTTTCGCTTTCAACCGGTTCTGCATTTCTGGACGCCGGCGATCCGCAAGATGCTGCTGCTGACGGCTCCGGTCGCGATCGGCGCGGGCGTGCTGCAGCTTTCAGTCTTGCTCGACAAGGCAATCTCGTTTGTCTTGATGCAGGGCGAAACCAAATCGCATCAGCTCATCACGCATTTCAGCTTCATGGGTCATCTGATCCGCTACCCGATGGAAGCCGGCGCGCCGCGGCGATTGGAGGTCGCGCAGTTTCTTTATCAATTCCCGCTGGGGATCTTCGCGATCGCGCTGGCGACTGCCATCTTCCCGAGCCTCAGCAGCGATGCGCTTGAGAAAGATCGCAATCGTTTCCGCTCAGTTTTGCGCCAAGGCATCGAAGCGTCATTGTGGGAAGGCCTCCCCGCCAGTCTTGGCTTGATTCTTGTGCGCGGGCCGGCTGTGAAACTGCTTTTTCTACATGGGCAGATCAACGCGCATCAGGCCGATCTGATTGCCCAATCGGTTTTCTTTTACGCCGGCGCGATCTGGGCCTTTAGCGTTTTGCAAATCGTCAATCGGGCGTATTACGCCGTGCATGACACGGTGACTCCGCTGGTGATGTCGATCGTCAACATCGTCATCAATCTGATCGTCGAGATTCCGCTGCTCTGGTGGCTGGGAGAATCGGCGATGGCCGTCGGCACGCTGGTGAGCTTCGCGATTCAGGCGGCGATCATGCTCTACATGCTCGATCGCCGAATCGGCGGCCTGAACTTGCGCGGCAGCGTCGCGCCGGTTGTCAAGATGTTTTGTGCAACAGTGGTCATGGGCATGGCCTGCGTTGTGATGCAGCACCTGCCAATCTATCCACGCGGCAACACTCGGGGGATCTGGACGTCCCAACTCGCGCTCATCATCGGGACTGGATCGCTCGTCTATCTGCTGGCGACGAGCGTGATGGGGGTCAATCTGATGGGGAAACTTCGTTCGCGCGCTTCGTAGGGGCGAACCTTGTGTTCGCCCGGCATCGATTTGCGAACCACGGAGGGTGAACACAAGGTTCACGCCTACGGGCGCATGTTGTAGGGGCGAACCTTGTGTTCGCCCGGTGCCGGTTTGCGAACCGCGGAGGGTGAACACAAGGTTCACCCCTACTCGACGATTCCCCGCACGACGATCGCCAGCGCCAGCGCCGCGCCGGCCATTCCCAAAAGGATCCAGAACGTGATGACCGCCGCCTCGCGGGGGACTTGTTTCATCGATGCGCAGCGGATTGATTTGTAGACGATGGATACGCCGATGCAGAGCGGCACCAGCAGCCACGGCCAGATCGTATTCGGCCAGACCGGCAGCGGATCTAGAAAAAGACGGTATTGGTAGGCGGCCAGCAGGTTGAAGATCACTTGTGCTCCGTCTGGCCGGCCCGGTGGGTGGCGTCAATAATCGCCAGCAGATTGAGCATTCCCGCGACGGCGGTGTAGAGCACGCCGATCTCATTGGTATGACTGTGCGAGCGAACGCCCAGCGGGTGGCCGGCTTCATCGATCGGCCGCGACGCGTTGAGCGACCACATATCGCAGAGAATATCAACCGGCCCCGCCATGATCTGGGCGATCGTCCACGGCTTGGAGCGGATTTCATCCAGCGGATGATTCGTCAGCACCCAATCGCCGTCTTCACGTCCCTGCGAGAGAATGCGATTGCCGCCGGCGGTATACCCCGGCACTTCCAGGCACCGCACGCCGGCAATCAGCAGCCCCGCGAAAAACATCGCGAGAATGGTGATGCCGACCGTGAGGCCGCGCGCTTTCTGGCCGAGGATGAAGTAGCCGCCTCCCGGCACCAGCCATGAAACCAGTGCCACCAGCGGCGCCTGCGACGAAAATGATTTAGATGCTTCGGCCATCAGGGCAGGATACTCTATCCGTGCATACTCGCGTGGCAAGGGATAGGTGACGGAAGGAAGAACCGAGAAGCCAGAAGCCGGTAGCCAGAAGCGAGAAGACATGCCCACTCGAGCGTGGGACATGGCACCCGGGCCCCGGTTGAGTGCTTTATGAAACTGAGAAGGAAGGGTCTTTGATGCCTGTGGAAGAACACACTCACGACCGCTGGGATCATCCCGGCCGCTTTGAATTCCGCGAGCGCCGGCGGCCGGATCGCGATTTTACGTCGCGAGCCTTCACCGTCGGCGTCGGCGGGCCGGTCGGCAGCGGAAAGACGGCTCTCATGCTCGCGCTCTGCATCGCATTGCGCGACCGCGTTTCGCTGGGTGCCGTCACCAATGACATCTTCACCCGCGAAGATGGTGAGTTTTTGTTGCGGCACAATGCATTAGCGCCGGACCGCATTCGCGCGGTGGAGACGGGCGGCTGTCCGCATGCCGCGATTCGGGAGGATATCACCGCCAACCTGCTTGCCCTGGAGGACCTGCACGAGCGGCATCATCCGGAACTGCTGCTGCTGGAAAGCGGCGGCGACAATCTCGCCGCTCATTTCAGCCGCGAGCTGGCCGATTACACGATTTACGTGATCGACGTCGCCGGCGGCGACAAAATCCCCCGCAAAGGCGGGCCGGGTATCACCCAATCCGATTTGCTGGTGATCAACAAAACCGACCTTGCCGCGGCTGTCGGCGCGGATCTGGCGGTGATGGAAAGAGACGCCAAAGCCATGCGCGGCAATGGACCGTTCGTGTTCGCGCAGGTGAAGCATGGCGTGGGGGTTGGGGAAATCATCGAGCATATTTTGGCGGCGCGAAAGTCGGTTCTGCCGGCATGATGGCGAGCCGCGTGCAATTAGAACCCTCTCCCCTGTACTCAGGGGAGAGGGCAGGGTGAGGGGACAGCGATGCGCCAGTGAGCGTACTTCGCCGATCGGCGCATCAGTCCCCTCACCCCAGCCCTCTCCCCTGAGTACAAGGGAGAGGGAGCCAGACGCTTTTTTCCTGT
>DATBDZ010000169.1:0-3496 GCA_036276235.1 Humisphaera sp.
GGAATTCGAAATCCGCGACAAAAACCATATTGATTTGATGAACAAATGCCTGACCAAAGCCGCGCGGCCCATGCGAGCGCATTGGGGCTGTTCATCGCGGCGGTTTTCGATTGCCCAACCTTGCCGCGCGCCCGTGCAGCCGCCAAAGCGCTCTTGGTCCGCTCACTGATGTTCTTGGCTTCCCATTCAGCGAACGCCGCCACGATTTGCAGGAAAGCCGTATCGGCTTCCGGCATATCCGTTGCCACGAATTTGACCTTGCTTTCCAGCAGCGCCGAAATGAACGCCACGTTGCGGGCGAGACGATCTAGTTTGGCAATGACCAAAGCGGCCTTTTGCTTCCGGCATATATGAGCGACACGATAATCGGGCATCTGGACTACATTATCAACATGTTGTGACCGCCGGCTGCGGCAATCTCCAAAGCGCGTTTCGCGGTCTCCTGCCCTTTCACGTCGCGCAGATCGGCAATCGCTCCACTCTCCTCGGCGATCTTCGCAGCCGGCGGATTGAGCACCTGAACGCCCTTCATGTGATTGACGATGGCAATGAGTGAAGGCGCAGCGATGATTTCCAGTCCGCCGGCCCAAGCCGCTTCCGGCCCGCAAGCAGCAGGGCAGATCAATCCGCGTCCGGCTTCCGAAGCGGCAAGCGCGGCGGGCAGGACGCCGGCCACAGGTGTGATCTGCGCATCGAGCGACAGTTCGCCCATCGCGGTGTATTGCGCCATTTCACTGGCGGGCAGCACGCCCATGGCGGCGAGCAGCCCGAGCGCAATCGGGAGATCGTAGTGGCTCCCTTCCTTCGGCAGATCGGCCGGCGCGAGGTTGATGGTGATTTTCTGGTGCGGCAGCGCGAGTCCAATGGCCGAAAGCGCAGCCCGCACACGCTCGCGGCTTTCCGCCACCGCCTTGTCGGCGAGCCCCACGATGCTGAACGGATTGTTGATATTCTGCTGACTGGCGACGTGGACCTGGACGTCCACCTCGCGGGCTTCGATGCCCTGAAACGCGACGGTGTAAACGTGCGCGACCATGTCTTCCCCCGATGCGGGAATTACAGCCGCGTGAGGCGCCCGTGCGCAAACTGAACCGTCGCGCTTTGTCGCAGGCGCTGTCGCAAAGTTTGTTGATCGGTCAGCGGCCGCGAAATCTTCAGAGAAAAATCGCCACCGCGAGTCCGGCCACCAGGAAGCGAACGAGATAACCGGCGCAATGCGCGCCGATCACCGCCCAGTCGATCTTCATGAAGAAGCCGTTGGTAATGGTGATGACAAGCGGTCCCGCGAGCCAGGCAAAAAACGCGACGCCCAGCGCGGGCCAGAGCGTGTGAATGTCGGCCAGCACGCAAAGCGCCACGATGCCCGCAGCCGCGACGAAATCGAGGGCGCAGGAATAGATCACCGCTGCGCGGTCTTTCCCGCCCACAATGCCTTCGCGCCAGACTTCCGGATGGCGCATGTAGCGGTCGTGAAACAGCACGCCCATGAACAGCCAGTCGGTGAAGGTGGCGGCGATCCCTGCCACCAGAATCGCCAATATCACCATGCCGGACATGACTGAGTTCCCCCCAACGCTGTCGGCCTAGAGTAATGCAGGCGACATCGCAGGAACAGTAGGGTCAGCGGCCAGCTTCTTGATCCATCAGGCGATTCACCAGCGTAATCAGCTCGCCCACATTTTGCAGCCGTTCCACCGCATCGACCGGGAAGTTGACGCCGTAGGCTTGTTCGATGTGCACGAGCAGGCGGACGTGATTGAGGCTGTCCCAGGAGGGCACGTCCCGCGCCTCGGTGGACTCGGTGATGACGAGGTTTTCTTCCTCCAGCACGTCCTCCAGGATCGCGCGGAACGCCTCTACGTTCATCGGGCTGCGGGTCACGAGCGCATCATCCTGCAGAACTCGCTGGTAGCCACTGGCAATTTGCACGAACTCCTCGTATGGCGCGCGGGCATGAAGCGGATGTGGGGCTTTGAAGTCAACGCTCAAGGATGAATCTCCCGCCGTTCGTTACGGCCGAATGACCCGACGCGAAGGGACGCGAGAGTCGATGCATCTAGATCCGTCGTCGATGGACGAATCGCTACGCGCTGTCAGACGGGCACTGCGCAAAGAACAGTGGGCGGTCGCAGAGGAACTTGTTGGCCGTGCATTCGCAGACGGATTGCCAATGCGATCTCTGGGCCGGGTGTTTACCGTTGCCGGTAAGCCCGAGTTGCTGGTTCGGTCGCTGTGGAATCATCGCGATATCATGTTAAACGACGTCGGAACGCTCGCGTTCTTTGGCCGCCTCGCCGCGAAGACGGACGTTGCTGACGAGTATTTCAGCAAGCTGCGGCAATGGGCATTGGACAGGGCGGACCAGCGATCGAGTTTCAGTCATCCGGACAGTCTGATCACTTACCGACACTTCGACGAACGGGTGCTGGCGGCGCTGTTCCTGGTCAAGTATGGGTCCTGGGACCTCGATTCGCCGGACGATGCGCCGCGGAAAGCCGCTCGATATGCCGACAGCTTCCAAATAGCGCCGGAAATTGCCGAATTTTTCCACGGCCGCTGCTGCGACCGCGAAATTGATTTTATGACATGGCTTCGCGAATTCAAAGTTGCGCAAGTGCTGCACCAGCTGTTCTGTGACGGCTCCGTGATGCGCCGATTCCTGCAGGATGCTGATATTGGAATTCGCGAGAGAGCGGCGCAGTTCTGCCGCGTGGCCAGTCTGGAAAAGCATCTGGATGTTGAGGGAGCCAGACGCACATATGAGGAGGTCGATCGATCGCGCGGTTTGCTGCTCTCTACCTTTCACGGCAGTTTCGTACGGATATCGAACTTCTTTTATACAACCTGTATGCCGGATGCGTGTTGGCTCACGGCCAAAGGTCAGGAACGATCCAACATCTTTATCGTCGAAGGGAATGAGCGCGCGGCGGCGTTTCGAACTTTTAAGGCGCTGAGCCAGGGAAGAGCCGTATTGATGGCTCCTGATGGGCCCCATTTCGCGGATTCCGCCGGCATGACCATTGAGGTTCTGGGACTGAAAACGAAAGTCTCTGAGGGCGCCGCCGTTCTCGCGTATGAATCGAAGTGCGATACCGGATGGATCAGCGCTATCCGGCAAGGCAACATGTTCGTTCCGGAGTACGTCCCGGGGCCGCGGCGGCTTGAGGGGGAAAGTTACAGGAATTTCCGCGATCGCTGGGTTTCATTTTATGCCGATCGATTGCATTGTGCGCTCTCTTCGCGACCGGAAAACCTCGTTCTGATCAGTCGCTGGGCTTCACCGCATAGTCAGGCCTGGAACTGACTTTCCAAAGTCGCGGCGGCGCAACCCCGGCCATGCAACGAGCTGATCTACGAGTTCGGCACGGCGTCAAAGGCGATGGTGGTGCGGGCCGCAGCGGAGTGAAACGGCACGGTGCCATGCCACATGTAGGACGGAAACAATACGAGCTTGCCGGGCGCGGGCTTGATGGCCCGCCGTATGGGCTCTTTGAAA
>DATBDZ010000170.1:0-27352 GCA_036276235.1 Humisphaera sp.
CGATGACCCGCCCTTGATGCTGCGCGCTAGCTTGCGGACTCGCCGGCATCCCTCCCATCTGAACCACGCCAAGCTTTGATCACTCTCCTGACCCGTCGGTCACTCGACTATCAAACAACCGGCGGGCCGAAGGGGATTAACGTTTTGAACCGTTTTTTGCACCAATCGGTTGCATCTGCAATGGTTGCACGTTGCATTAGGCGTATCCGTTCCGCCAACCGCACCTTTATTGCGCCGCGGCGATTGGTGATGCTGGGGCGGACGCGGTCTGGGCGGCTTGGGTGGCGGATTCGGCGTCGGCATCGGCCTTCCACTGATCCGGCAGGAACTGCCCCACCTCGCTCAGCTTCGTCTGGCCGATCTTGGCCAGCACGCTGGTCAGATACTTCTGCGGGTCCAGGCCGTGGCGCTGGGCGCTGGCGATCAGGGTGTAGAGCCGCGCGTGGTTGGCGCCCGCCTGATCGTGGCCGGCGAACAGCCAGTTCTTGCGGCCGATGGCGATGCGCTTGAGCGCCCGCTCCGCCGCGTTGTTGTCGATGTTCAGGTAGCCCTGCTCGGTGTAGCGGCACAGGGCCTGCCACTGGTTGAGCGTGTAGGTGATGGCCGCCGCCATCGGGCTTTTGGGGAGCACCAGGGGTTTCTCGGCATCGAGCCAGGCTTTGATCCTCGCCAGGATCGGTTGGCTTTGATCTCCTCGCAATGCACGGCGCGCATCGGGATCCAGGGTCTTGGCCAGATCTTCAATCGCATAGAGTTGGCGGATCATCTCCAGCATTTGTGTCGCGCGGCGGCCGTCGGTTTCTTTGGCGTCAAAGAACTTGCGGCGCGCGTGAGCCCAGCAGGCGACCTCGCTCACCTGGCCCTTGTGGTAGATGCCGTCGTAGCCGCCGTAGGCGTCGGCCTGGAGGTAACCTTTGTAGTCGGCCAGGAACTTTTGTGGCCCGGCGCGGGTGCGATCCGGCGTGTAGTCGTAGACGATGTACGGGTACAGCTCATCGCCGATGTAGGTCCAGATGCGGCCCTTGCGGCACTGCCCCTTCTTCTGCTGATCCTGCACCGGCACGCGGGTCTCGTCGGTGTGAATCACCTTGCTCCGCTTCACACGAGCGTTCATCAGATCGATCAGCGGCTTGACCAGCTCGCCCGCCGCCAGCATCCAGGCGCACATCGTGCTGCGGGCGATGTCCACGCCCTGACGGTCGAAGATATTCTCCAATCGATACAGCGGCAGATGATCGGCCATCTTGCTGGTGATCACATAAGCCAGCAGCCCCGGCCCCGCCAGGCCCTTCTCGATCGGCTGGGCCTGCTTGGTCGCGATCTGGATCTGTGGATTGCAATCGCAGTGAACGCAACCTTCGCCGCAGCGTTTGCAGGCGTACTTGTGCCGCACGTGCTTGAGGACCTTGAGGCTGGCCGGCACATACTCCAGTTGCTCGCTTGATTCAGCGCCGATGCAGGCGCGCTGCTCGCCGCAGCAGGGGCAGGTCTTTTGCTCATCGCTCAGATCGTGAACGACCTGGACGCGCGGCAGGTTCTCCGGCAGCTTGCGCCGCCCGTGCTTCTTGTGATTGATGCGGCGGGTAAGCAGCTTCTGGCCCGATTCATCCTCGACAGCTTTCTCTTCGACAGGAATTTGCTCGGCGACGGCGACGCCGAACAGCAGCAGCTCGGTCGGATCAAACTTCTCGCTCTTGGGACCATAGAAGCGGCGGAGCAGAGCGTCCATCTCCGCTTTGTGTTGCTGCTCGATCGCCTGGACCTGATCGGCGAAGCTCTGTTTGATCGATTCCAGCCGCTCGTCGGCCTCACGCTTGATCTGAACGATCGCGACGTCACGCTGAACAATCGCCTGCTCGCGCTGCGCGATGATCGCGCTACGTTCAACGATGACCTGCTCGCGCTGGCGGATGATCCGCTTGAGCAAGGCCGGATCGTCGGGAAGTTGGAGGCTCGCCGCATCGTTCATGATGCGCGCGGTTTACCATATCCTCCCTGTGCAGCGCCAGTGGATAACTCGGGAAAATCCGAAGATTTTAAAATTTTTTTTGGCAATCGCCTCACGGCCGCTCGATCGTGCAGCCGTCCAGCAACTGCCGCAGCTGCCGCGCATCGATCGCGACCGAGGCGCCGGCGATCGGCGGAAAGACAAAACGCCCTTGCTCCAGACGCTTGTAGTAAATCGCGTAGCCGTTGGCGTCCCACCAGAGAATCTTCAAACGCCCGCCGCCGCGGCTGCGAAAGACAAACAGATGCCCGCTGAGCGGATCGCCCTGGAGAATCGTGCGGACCTGCTCGGCCAGCGTGTCAAAACCCAGACGCATGTCCAGCGGCTGACGCGCCAGCCAGATCCGCGTGCCCATCCCGATCATGATCGCACCTCGATCTCACGCACCAGCCGCGCAATCGACTCCGGCGGCATCGACGCCGGCAGAATCAACTCGCGCCCGCCCGCCAGCTTCAACCGCAACGGCTCTACGCCCAGACTTACCAACACCGCCGCGAACCCGCCCGCCGACGCGGACGACGCCAAACCCCCAGAGGCTGAGGGCGAATCTTCCGCCAAACACGCCGCGGCATCCGATCCCGCCGCGGCATCAAACGCAAATCGCCGGCGCCAGCGATAAAAAGAATGGCGGGAAAGGCCATTGAGCTTGCAGAACTGTGCAACCGACAGCACGCCCTGGCGTTGCTGAGCGATTCGTTGCTGCCAAAGCTCTGCCAGCGGCTTAAGACCATCCATGCGGCAATCTCCAATGACGCCGCATCATGTAACATCAATTCCCCAGCGCGAAGACGTGGTTGGCGGAACGGACACCATTAGGCCAGGCGAACAGGTTATGGGTTGCCGATCCGCACCGCTGTTTTGAGTCGCCAGCGGGGTCCCGCGCGACTGGGCGCGACTCCTGGCGCGACTTGCGCCATAGTCGCGCATGCGGCATGCCCGACCTGACTGCGAGCGGACTTTTCCGCGCACGGACACCTGAGCGAGCAGGCGCCACGCCACGCTGTAAGTAAGGCTGTGCTCACCCACAAGACGACGACGACGATTATGAACGGGTCTCTGCTCAAAAAAAGTATGTCCCTCTATCTATAGAACACTTTGTCAGCTTTTTTGTTCGGTAACTGGCGCTGCGGCAATGAGTTACAGACGCGCACCGGGGGTGTGCGAATTGGCGTGGTATAACCTCATGCCGTTTAATGAGTTGTAAATCGATAGGTTCCCGAAATCCTTACACTCAAAAACAAAAATTCCAAGATTTTTGGCGGGCGAGAAAGTGGAGTGCGTTAGGATTAAGTTAAGTGTCGTGGCGGCTAAGAGTTGCGTGTGAGTACTTGCGATCGCCGGCGCGCGAAGATTTTTTTTATAATCGGGTGTGCAACTGTCGGGCGGTCCTGATTTCATCCGACAAACCGGGGGGGGAGTTTTCTACACAGGTGTCCCGGCCGCCTTTGCTGGAGAGGGAATCGTCGAACGAACCGCGCGGCTCAGCCGCCAAAACCCGTAGCTGCCCAACGATGCGACGAGAGCGATCTGCCAGAGCGGGATTACCGTGATGCCGAGGCTGGCGGCGCGCTGAGCGCCGAGGATATTCCAATCCGCCTTGCTTCCGGAATCAGCCGGCGTTCGCACCATGTCTGCCGGATTGTCGCGCTCGTAGGACCAGCCGGCTTCCGCCTGGATGCATGGCTGCTCCAGAACGATTGCACCCCGTGTGCTGTAGATTGCTTGGGCGCGCTCCTGAGCCGTGCGGATCACACAGTCGGCCGCCCAATAGCTGCGGCCCCACGCAAGCAATGCAAGGAGACAGATGATTGCAAATGCCGCGCTGCATGCGTACGTAGAACAGCGGCGCAGGACGCCAACGCGCAAGACAGTCGGCGTCACCGTGCCGCATTCCGGACAACGGTCAACCGTGGCGCGCTGGTCATACCCGCAGCTCATGCACCGAGCCATGCGAAAACGCCGAACGCGCCGCCGACCGCTGATCACGAAGCGGATCAGAAAGGCTGCAAGGATTGTGGTGGCAACGCGCGGTATCCAGATTTGTACCGTCTCCACCCAGCCAGCGGGCAATAAAGTTTTGCCCGGCGGCTTCACCGGAGCATTGGCCACAATCTGCCGTGGAACTACGGTTACAATGACGGCGTGTCCTTCACTGATCATCTCCGTCCCGTCGAAGAATCGGAAGAACGCGCGATATCGACCTGGCGCAAGGTCCTTTGGCAAACCAATCTCGGAGTCGGCCGGTTGGGTTGCTGCCGATCGGAGCGTCCCGGCGACAAAGGTTGGCTGACTCTCGCCCTGCCCGATCGGCTCAAGCATCAGGGCAAATGAATCGAACCTGCGGGACCCCACGAACCAGCCGTCAAACCCAATTGGATCCCCTGCGGACACACGATGCGCGTTGCCGGCGCCCGCGACCTTTGCTTCTGAGATGAGCGGCCCTCCACTGGAATGAAGGCGCTCGCACGTCTGGGGACTGATCTCCAGCATCGCCTTTTCAATCAGATATTTTGTGTGCTCGGCGGTCATTGGTTGGCCGTACAACTTGCGCAACACGTCGGCGGCTTGCTCATTGTTGGCGCGATCTTCCCGCTTGACGGCGCGCGCTTCGATGACGGCGACCTGCGCCCTGGCAACAAAGTCGTCAATGGCGGCGAGTGGCATGCCGTCCGTTGCGGCCCACTTTGAGTAGCGTGCCGGATCGGGAGGATGATTCGGAAAGATCAGGCGATCGCCAACTCGTGTTAACCCGATCGGGAATGAGTCGTTCCGCGGATCGCGATGTTCGTATACGAACAGCGCTAATCTTGCTTCCTCGAAACATCGCAGCAATCTGTCACGGCGCGGCATCGGAGTCAAAGGATCGCCGATTGCACGGCCCAGATATTCATATCCCCCCTCATTCGCAAACCCATACATCAGGTCATACATGATGCCGGGCCGTGCTTCGATCGCCTGATCGAGGGCGGCAGGGTCGTGCAATTCGACCAGTCGGCCGATTGTTTGGTCCGCAAGAGATCCCTCTTCCAGGCGCGCAAGGTCTCCTTCGGGGAGCACTTTTGCAATGTCGATGAGCCAATGTTTGTCGTCAGGCTGAATCGGCACATCAAATCGCTTCTTCCAGACGGACACGCGAGTGATGCTCTTGACCAATCCGTCGCGGTATTCGGCCAGCGGCATTGAACCGGTATTCGTTATGAAATAAAGGCGATCGCTGCTGTCGTAATAGGGTCGATCGCCCGCGGCCGAATACCATTGCGTACCGCACGCGCGGCCGTGCCAGATGAGCCGCAGGCCCGATGGCAAGATCGTGAATCGGTTCGGCGCGTTTCCGGAGTGCCGCGACAGAAAGAGTATAAGCCTGTCTCCAGGGTGAATATGCTCTTGCTGCCGAGCGAATGGTGGTTGCTTACCATAGTTCTCAAGGCCCGCAATCCAGATACATTGCCCCACTGCAAGCGCGCCCTGGTGCACTGCCGTGACCATGAACTCATCGCCCTTGTCGGTGAGTAGCCCCTCCACGATCTCTTCGGATCGAAAAACAACGTCGTCGGGATATGGGGAACTCAACGCCCCGCCGCGCGCCGGCAGGCACGCACACGCGAGCACGAGCGCACTCGCGATCACGCGCCATTGCCAATATCCGCCCTGCCCCAATCGCATGCGGCCATCATATCACGCGCCGGGGTCTTGCGTCGCGATCTCCGGCGTTTTTGCCGCGCCGGTGGAAATTGTCGAACGAATCGCACGGCTCGACCACCAAAACCCATACCCAAGCAGCGATGCGACGCATGTAATCTGCCAGAGCGGGATCACAGTGATGCCGACACGAGTGGCGCGCTGCGCGCCAAGAAAAGTCCAGTCCGCCGCAGCGCCCGCGTCGGCGGGAGTGCGCACCATTTCTGCCGGGTCGCTTCGTTCGTAAGTCCAACCCGTCTCCGAACGAACGCAAGGCTGCTCCAACACCAGTGCGCCGGCGGCACTGTAAAACGCATCCGCGCGCTCGCGGGTCGTGTTGACCAGACAATCCGAGACCCAATGACTTCGCACCCACAGAATCAGCGACAGCAGGCAAATCAATGCCAGAGCCGCGCTGCATCCGCCATAGAGCCGGCGGCGCAGGATTCCCATCCGCAAAAACGGCGGCGGAGCATTCCCGCATTCGGGGCAGCGGCCGGATGTCGCGCGAAGGTCGTAGCCGCAATGGATGCACTTGCCGGCGGTGAACTGCCGCACCCGCCGGCGCGAGCGGATGAAGTAGCTGAGGATCAGAAGTGCGATAGCGGCGAAGATGATCGCCGCGCCCCATTCCCTCAAGTTCTCAAACCATTTGCGGATGGGCGCGGTTGAGGCGATGGGAGGCGGTGCCACGGCAATTGGACGTGCGGGCGCCGCTTTCGGTGAATGGAGAGTGATTTCCAATGCGTGGCCCTCGCTGACCACATCGTTTCCGTTCTTGAATCGCATCGACGCCCGGTAGCGGCCCGGCGGAACATCCGCGGGCAGCCATGCGGTTTCTGTGTTCGATCCGTTTGGCATGCCGCGGCCGAAGAAATCGCCAATTTCATTCGTCATGATCGGGATGGATTTTGGCGGCCTCGTGGAGTCGAGCGGCTCGAGCAGCAACTCGATCGCGGTGATGTGCGGATGCCGGAACCAGTAGTATTCCCATTCGATCGCCGGGGCGATTCCCGCCCGCTCAACAAGTCGCACGATCCGGGAAGGAATCAAGCCCACCTTTGAGCCAAGCTTTTCGTACGCCGGCAATCCAATCGAAATGACCGCCTCTTCGATCCAAAAACGCATTTCGTCAGAAGTTCGCGGATCAAAAAAACCATTCGACAGGGCGGCTGCGGCGCCGTCCAAATCCTCCTGGATATCCGGCGGGACGTCTCCCCGATTGGAAACCACAATATCGCGCAACCAGCAGACCAATTGGCGGGCCAACTCTGGCCGGAGCCTATCGGAAACCGCGAGCCTCGCGACGTGTGTGAGATAAGAGTCATTTCCCGGACCGGCTGATACATCCCGGTTCGGCCTGTTCGACGCTGCGCGGTAACTCATGGCCATGAAGGAGGGGCCGGCAGCGGTGATGGCCGAGACAAGCTGCCCCCGACGGAAAGCTGAGTTGGCCGGGTCGTCAAGCTGTTTCAAAAGGTAGCGGCGACCTGCGGGGGAGGCGAAACCCGAATAAAGCGCAGGGGCGGCAGCCGGCGCGGCTGTCATCGCTTGATCCAGAGCGACGGGATCGCGCACATCGCAAAGGTACTTCACTGCGGCCCCGTACATCCACTCGTCGAAGTAGCCCCGCATCAGATGGCTGCGATCGCTTCGCGTGAGCGGTGGAAGCAGCCACGAAATGTCTGAGTCGCTGGGTGTCGCGAGCAATTGGCGCTTGAAGTGTGTCACTCGCGCGATGGCTTGCCGAAGTTCGGTACGATACGCCCCGACGGGTCTCGCGCCGGCGGTGCTTCCAGCCACGAGTGGCTGGGGCCAGTTACTGAAGACCTGGTTGTCGATGACTCGCCCGCGCACGATCCATTTCACGCCGTCATCCAGCGGCGAATCAGGCCAACGGCTAGCCACATTGCCGTCCAGATCCGAGGGAGCGCGGGCAAGAAATAGGAACAGCCGATTACCGGCACCCAGCTTCTGGCGCTTCAATTGAGAGCGGTCACCGGCCAAATAATCAAGGTTGATAACGTATCCCGCATTCAGTTCGCCTTGGTAAACCGTCGTGATGTTAAAACGTGAGTCATCGATGAGTCGGCCTTCCACAATCGCTCCGGATTTAAAGACCAGTTCATCCACAGCGCCAGAGTCAAAACCTGCTGACTGCGCCCGAAGGGGCGAGCAGCAGATGCATAGGGCAGCCGAGCCCGCGAGAAAATGAAGCCAACCCTTTATCCCCATTTTCATAACCCCGAGTTATACCAGTTTCGCGTCGGGCAGAGACTGCACAGAACCAGCGGAAATCGTTGAACGCACCGCGCGGCTCAGCCGCCAGAAGGCGTAGCCGATCAGGAGCGAGATCAAGACGATCTGCCACATCGGAATGACCATGATGCCGATGGCGGCGGCTCGCTGAGCGCCGAGGATATTCCAATCCGCGACGACGCCGGCGTCGCGGGCTGACTGCACCATCTCCGCCGGCTCGTCGCGCTCGTAGCTCCAGCCGACCTCTTGTTGCAGCGATGGCCGCTCGAACACCAGACGGCCCATGGTGCTGTAAGCGGTATCGGCCCGTGGCCCGCTTGTGTAGGTGATGCAATCCGAAACGTAATAGCTGCGAACCCATTCGCCCGCCGCCGCGAGGCAGATCAGCAGACTCGCGGCGCTGAGGGCGTAGCAGGATCGGCGCCGGAGTTTTGCCACGACGAGCGAAGTCGGCGGCGTCACGCCGCATTCGGGACAGCGATCCGCCGTCGCGCGCAAATCATAGTCACAGCGAATGCATCGGCCGGAACGAAATCGCCGCAGGCGGCGGTGCGATCTGAATAGATGCCGGACCAGCAGGAAGATGACAGCTGCCGCGCCAAGTCGGACTGCGAGCCATCCCGCCCGCGGCTTCCATCCAAGCGGCAGCCAAGGCCTCTTTGGGCGCGCGGGCGGGCTGAGATCGGCCTGCGAGAAACTCAATACACATCCATGGCCTTCACTGATGATGTCATTGTTATCCTTGAATCGATAAAAGCAGCGGTAGCGCCCGGGCTTGAGATCGACGGGGAGCGCGAGGCTTTGGATGCCTGCAGCGTCTCCTATCGACAATTGGCTCCACGCAGCGGTGCCATTGGTAATCAGGAACTCTTCTGTCGGTGAATCGACGGATTGCAACACGATTTGGAACGAAGCACTTAACGGAGGCCTAACGCAGGTAACTTCGGTATGGATCAAAATGGTCCCTGGTGACTCGACATAACCCAAATTGGCCGGTTGTGGCGTGATCATCGAAATGATCGGCCCACCCGACGAATGAAGGCTGTCGTACGCGCCGCCGGCGGCGGCAAAGGCCGCTTGTTCAGTGCGAAACCGCGTCTGCTCGGCCGTTCCCGGTCGTCTGTAAAATTCTCCAAGTACTTCGACGGCGTGATCCAAGTCCTTCTGAATCTCCGGCGCACGGGACATGCCGCCGGTATCGGACATCCGGCGAATTGAGAGGATCAACTCGTCGGCGACAGCGGGCGCCATCCCATCCGACGCCGCCAGCCGCGCGATTCGGGTGAGGTATGATGAGTTACCAGGATCGGGCGGATCATTGCCGTCCGAGGTACGCGTCGTACCGCCGTTGTTGTTAGGCCGATACGCCGCGCCCGTGTTGGCCATGATCCCGGCTAATGCCCGGCGATGTTCAATCGATGCGCCAGCATCTGCAATGCGAGTGAGAAGGAAGTCGCGTCCTTGCGGAGTTGAGAAGACGTCGAAGGCGCCCCACCGGAAGAACGGACTCGTCTCCAAAACTTGATCGACAATGGCCAGATCGTGGAAATCCTTCAGACGGGAAAACGCGGCAAATGCAATAAAGTCCGATCGCCAAAAAGGATCGTAGAAGCCGGGCCGATATCGGTCCTTCAGCACGGATATCAGCCATGGAATCTGCGATCGGTCCAGCGGCATCGCCATTCGCGATCGGAAATCTTGGACTCGCGAGATACTCGCTCGCAGAGCTGCGCGAAAATCAGATATAAGGGGACCGCCGCTGGCACTCGGCAGCATGTAAGGAGCCCAGTTATTCCGCATTGAGCTGAAGGAATAAACTCGGCTGTGATACACCCACATCAGCCCGAGATAGGTAATCGAATATCGCGGCGTCTGGTCATGATGATAAAGGGGGCTTGGCCCGCCTCGATCTGGGCCAAGGAAGACAAAGACATGGTCGCCGATCCCGATGGGCTTGCTGCCTGAATCATATCCCCAACCCTTCACGTATGCGTTCACGCCGTTGACGATCATTCGCTGGCCAGGGCTGAGCGACCCGGCGTAGACCGCTGTGACCTCAAAGTACGGATAGTCGAGGATGACGCGACCCTCGACGACCTGCGTGGAGGAGTAGACCAGGGAGTCCAGATAGTCTTCCGCGTAACTGCCGGCTCGCGTCCATGGACCTGCCATTAGCAGTAGTGTCACTGCTACGATGAGCACCCGCCGATTCAGAATGATCCCCGATTCCATGCCGGCATTATACGCGCTGTCCGGAATTCGCTTGACAATAATATCCGGGCCGGAATACCATCGTCAGTCGATATATCAATTATTGATATATCCAATGCTGATAGAACAGAGCCACCCTATGACCAACGAGAGCTCTCCACTGACTCCCGCGGAATTGCAGATCCTGCTGAGCCTCGCCGATGGGGAGCAGCATGGGTATGGGATCATGCAGGAGGTCGCCGGGCGGACGGATGGCCGCACGAAGATCGGGCCGGGGACGCTGTACGGGACAATCAAGCGCCTGCTTGCAGCGGGAATGATTGTCGAAAGCGCCCGACGCCCCGACCCGCGGCTCGATGACCAGCGCCGCCGCTATTACCGCATCACCGCCGCCGGCAAACGCGCGCTGGCGGAAGAGATTCGCGCGATGGCGGATATTGTTGCGCTGGCGCGCAAGCGGCGCATTCTGGCGGCGAGTGCGTTGTAAGCGAAGGTGATTGCTTCTTTCGACCTTTGCGGATCGCTCGGTAGCACGAGAACCGTTCACCACGCCGTGAACGAGCCTAAGCGAGGGCACGGATCCTCCTTCCGCCGCACGTTCGATTGTCGTGATGCGTCGATTGCCGTCATCCAGCAGGTAACACCAATGAACAACAATCTTGCTATGCGCCTTTCGGAAAAAATCTATCGCCGCCTTCTCGCGCTCTAGTCGGGGTTAGCAGTCTGGGGCCGGGATTAGGATTACGATTACGATTACGATTATGAATGGGATTAAGACGAAGACAAAGATTAAGAGAAGGAAATAGCGGCCGGCGGCGAGTTCATCATCTTATCTGAATCTTGCTCTTAATCACATTCCTAATCCTAATCGTAGTCTTAATCCTAATCCTGCCCTGTTCGTTTCCGCCTTCACGATCCGAGGACGGCGGAGCAGTTTCTGTTGCCTGGCGCCCGGCGGTTGCGTATGCTATGCGTAGCCTTCGCGGGTGTAGCTCAATGGCAGAGCGCCAGCCTTCCAAGCTGGCTGTTGAGGGTTCGAGTCCCTTCGCCCGCTTTCATATCAGGTTTGTCCCCAGGGTTACCCCTTGATCAATGATCTGGTCAGGCTCGCGATGAGTGCTCAGGCGAGCGGCCGGTATGCCGACGCGGAAGCCGCCTATCGGAAGGTTCTCGCGCTTCGATCGGATGTCGCCGAGGTGCATCACAATCTGGGGTGCGTTCTGCATGCGCAAGGCAGACTCGACGAGGCGGCGGAGTGTTATCGCCGCGCGATGGCGCTCAAGGAGAACTACGCCGATGCGCATAGCAATCTGGCCAACATTTTCCGGGCCCGCGGGCGACCTGACGAGGCCGCGAAGCATTATGAACGCGCGCTGGCATTGCGGCCCGATTGCGCCGAGTTCCACAACAACATCGGCGCTCTGCTGAAAGATCAGAATAATCTCGACGAGGCGGCGGCGCGGTTCACCCGGGCGATCGCGCTCAAGCCCGGCTATGCCGACCCGCACAACAACCTGGGAAACGTTTGCCAGGATCAAGGCAAATTAGAAGAGGCCGTTCTGTGCTATGAGCGAGCGCTGGCTCTCAATCCCGCTTATGCGGAGGCGCATCAGAATCTGGGTCAGGCTCAGAGCGCGCTGGGCCGCTGCGACGAAGCCGAAACTGAATTTCGCCGGGCGCTTGCACTGCGGCCGGATTACATCGAAGCCCACGTCGGGCTTGGAAATGTACTTCGTGAGCAAGGGAAAATTGACGAGGCACTTTCGCAGTGCCAACGGGCGGTCGCGCTCTCGCCTGACTGGGCGGACGCGCATAACAATCTGGCGAATGTGTTCAAGGACCTCGGCCGCTTTGACGAAGCTGCAAGGCACTACGATCGAGCGCTGGAGCTGAAACCCGATCTGGTTGAAGCGCTCTACAATCGGGCCGATCTCAAAACCTACAAGGCGGGCGACGGTGATCTATCGGCGCTCGAGGCGCTCGCCGCCAATGCGGATCATCTTCCAGAGCCAAAGCGGCATTTCATTCATTTCGCCCTGGCCAAGGCGCTGGACGACATCGGCGATTACGCCAGCGCGTTTGAACAGATGTCCGAAGCCAATGCCCTGCGGCGGCGGATGATCTGCTACGATGAGCCGGGTACTCTGGCGAGCCTGGAACAGATCGCCCAGGTCTTCGACGCCCGATTTTTCCAACGCGTGCGCGCGTCGGGAAATGCTTCGCAGGTCCCGATTTTTATCGTCGGAATGCCACGTTCGGGCAGCACGCTGATCGAGCAGATTCTTGCTCGCCATCCGCTCGTGCACGCCGCCGGTGAGGTGAACGCGTTGCATCGTGTTGCCACCCAAGTGACCGATGCGGATGGTCAATTGGTCCCCTACCCCAACTATGTCGCATCGTTCGGCGCTGATGACTTTGCCCGCATCGCGCAAGATTATCTGGCCCGCCTGCCGGCGCTTCCTCCGGGCAAAAGCCGGATGACCGATAAGCTGCTGGCGAATTTCATTTACGTCGGCTTGATTCGCCTGATCCTGCCCAACGCTCGGATCATTCATGCCGTTCGCGATCCGCTGGACACATGCTTCTCATGCTTCTCGCGGCTCTTCACCGCCGGCATCACTTACGCCTATGACCTTGGCGAACTGGGCCGCTTTTATTTGGCGTATCAAAAGCTGATGGCGCACTGGCGCTCGGTTCTTCCGCCAGATGCGATGCTCGATGTGGTCTATGAAGATGTGGTGGAAAATCTGGAACAACAGGCGCGGCGGCTGATCGATTATTGCGGCCTGCCCTGGGATGAGCGGTGCCTCGATTTCCATCGCGCCCAGCGGCCGGTTTCCACTTCAAGCAGCGTGCAGGTCCGCCGGCCGCTGTATCGTAGCTCCCTTCAGCGCTGGCGGCAGTACGAGGCGTTCCTTCAGCCGTTGCTCGATGAGATTCGTCTTCGGGCGGCGTTTGCGCCGAGGAGCGCGAGCAACGCTGCCCCGCCCCACACGGCCGACGGCAACGGCGTTGAAGTGCCGAAGGTTCCGCCATCAGGGGCGGTCAGCCGGTAGATCGTGCTCTGCTCATCGAGGAGCAGCGTGCCGTTGGGATCAACCATCACGAAATCGCCGCGAATGCCGCCCGTCGCCAGCACGGTTTGGACTTTGGTCGCGAGATTGATTTCGATGACGCTGCCGGCATTGGTGTTCACGAAGATATTGCCCGCTAGCGTTCCTGTCCCCAAGGCGGTGCCGTCCGGATCGCCGGTGATGGGGCCCGAGTCGAACACCTGAGCATGCGTCACAATATTGAATCCGAGAATATTGCCGTTGGGATTGGCGCCGTAAAGCGTCGTTCCATCGGTGCTCAGTCCATCGAGGAAAGCATTGGTGAATAGCGTGGTGGATGGGCCAGCGGGATCAATGTCGAACACATTGTTGGAGTTATAGGTTGAGACGAACAGGTGGCCGTTGGTGGGATCGACGGTGATGCCGGTGGGCTCGCCGATGTTCGCGACGTTGCTTATTGCTCCGGTGGTGGGGTTGACTGTAACGACGTGGCCATTGACCTGCTGGGTCATGTAGACAGTGCTGCCGACCTTGGCCAGGCCCAGCGCGTTGTTGTGTCCATAACTGGCAATGAGCGTCGAGCCCGCGACCGTCTGGCCATCGGTATCAGAGGAGAAAAAGCGGAGATTGCCGGGAGCATCGCTGACCAGCACGCCGCCGTTCACGAAGGCGATTCCCAGTGGGCCAACAGCGCCGTTGGCTTCATTGGAATCAGTCGGAAATCCGCTGGCAAAAGTCGATAGCGCGAATCCCGCCCCAGACCCCGCGGCAGTCAGCGTCAAGGCATCGCCGAATGCAACGGAACTCCCAAGAAGAACGCCGCCGATTGAAAGCGCAGCAATACCTTTCAACATTTTCTCTCCTGAATGTGTTCGGCCGAATCCATCCGTCCGACGCCGGATGAGCGGGAACACTCCGATTTGAAAAAGCGACCCCGAGGAACTCAAATTAAAGAGCAATGCAAGAAAATGCAAGGAAAAAGCGCCTCGTCCGATGAGTTTTTGACTGCGGGATCATCATTTCATCATATCCATCTCTCTATCTTCACACATAATGAATCAACGGTTTGATTCGCCCAGTTGCCTTTGTTCGAAGAAATGGAGCACCTCATGCGGAAGTGGACATTAACCGGCATCGTGATTCTTCTGGCGCTAACGACCGCCATCGCCGTGGTCGCCGACGAAGCACAAAAGATCGCGCCCAAGGATTTACCGGCGAAGATCACCGCCACCGTGAACGCCCGGCTGCGGGGCGCGGAGATTACTTCCGCCGAAAAGGAAACCGAAAACGGCAGCGTCGTGTTTGATCTGGAGATGACCCAGAAGGGTCTCAAGTACGAGATGGATATCAAGGAAGACGGCACGCTGGTGGAGATCGAAAAGGAAGTCAAAAATCCGGCGGCGGCCGTTACCAAAGCCGTGAAGGCCAAGTTCCCCGATGCGCAGATCAAGATCGTGATGGAGGTCAACGCGGTGAAGGGCACGACCGAGACGCCGCAACATTACGAAGTCACGTTCACAACCGGCGGCAAGGAAAAGGAAGTCGTCGTGGCGCTGGATGGTTCGAGCGTCAAGGAAGAAGCGGAAGAGACGCCGGCAAAGAAGTGAGCGAATTGGCCCATCCGCGCTCCGCTGCGCGTCGGCTCACCGAAGATGCGACTCAGCGCCAGGTAACGAATACCAGTCGAACGGCGTCGGGTTCAGCATCGTTGAATTTGCCCTGATGCCGACGTTGGCCAAGGCATTGGCGCATACTACGCAATCCATTGGCGTGCGGGAATGACGGGTAATGCGCCGGGCATTACGGCAATTTACTCGCGGTGGCCGTCGTGCGTGCGCGCAGGTGGGTTGACCGAGCTGATGCAAACAGGCACACTTCCTCCTTCTGGGATAAAAGTTATCGCGCGGCAGAAGACGCCGCTTGATTGTGCCAGGGATGCGGCAATTAAATTCCAGCGATGCGAGTGTCCGTATTTCCAGGAAGGTGACGTAATGCTTGGCACACAAAGAACCCTCCACGACGCGATCAAAAAGGTCTTGCTCGAACAGCCGCAACATATGGCTTCGGCTGATTTGTTGAGCGACGAGATCGCGCGGCGTAACCTTTATCTCCGCAAGAACGGCGAAGTTTCCGGCGATTGGCAAGTCATGATGCGGGCCCGCAATCATCCGGAGCTGTTTGATCTGGTCGATGAGGCGACCGTGCGGCTCCGCGCTCTGTGACGAAGGATGGGAACACATTCATTTCAATCCAAATGGAGCGGGTCGGTGGAAACGCAGGATCAACCGGGGGAATTCGTTCGAGCGATGCTCTCGTTTACCGAATGGTCGCTGCGCACATTGGGGCCGAAGTTTGTTGAACGAATGCAGCAGAAGACCGGCGACGCCACCATCGAGGCGGTCGCCAGCAAATTGGTTCGCAGCATTTTAGAGAACGTTCGGGGAAATCGGGGCGATAACGAGCCGATCGACGCGGCGACTTTCGCGGCAGTGATGGATCAATTGGCCGCCCTGCATTTGCGGAATCGGTACGGCGCCCAAGCGGTAAGCGAGTCGGCTGTTCCGAATCCATAAAAAAAAGTGACGCGCGGGGGCAATCCTGCTATGCTATGTGCTGTCAGCTCGCCAACGGGATGAATCGCATGTATACGCAACGCAACACTTACGGGTCACGGCCCCAGCCGGGCCGCGCGCCGTTCCGTCAGAATCGCCCGCAACGTCCCGCGCCGCCGCCTCGCGTGCGCAAGGGGCCGATCGGCCCATCGCGGCCGGCGGCCAAAGCGCCCGCCAGCGGCAAGGAACGCCGGCGCATGCGCAAGGCCACCACGCATCGCCTCGCGCGGATGCTGCACACGCAGTGCTCCAAGCTCGTCGCGCTCAATGGCGATGAGATGTTCCTGCTGATCCGCACTACCCTGGGCGAAGGGTATCGCACCGGCGCCGGCGAAGCGCGGCGGCTGGCGCGAAAGCTGCTCCGCCTGCGGACGTCGGCGGCGTAAAGCAGCGACGGCACGCAAAGGTTTCCTGACCTGGCGCATTGGCGACTTGCACCGGGGCCGCATGATCCGCTGCCATTCCTGTCCCTGCTGCGGTTCCCGAAAATACCGGCGGATGGCCCGCTCGTTCCGCCCCGGAACCTGGAAACAGTGCACCGCGTGCGGCGAGCAATACAAGCCGCCGACCTCCCTGTTTGTCTGCAGCGCCGCGTTGCTCCTTGGCTCGCTCGGATCGATGTCACTCTGGTGGATGGTGGTTCATCGCGGACCGCGAGAGCTACTGATCGTCGCCCTCTGTTTCGCGCTCTTCCCAACCTTAAGCGGCGCCACAATACTCATTCAATACATCAAAACGCCGCGCGGACCGCTGACGGGGTTCCCGGTTGTGCCGATGCAGGTCCCCCACTCCAATCACGCTCCCGATCATTGAAGACGATTTTGGCACAAGTCTTGCCGATTCCTGCGTAAAGGCGGCAATGGGTTTCAAACGCGCCTGCGTCACCGCGTGGTGATTAATGTGCATGGGCGACTAGAATCATCTGGCTCAAACCGAAAGGACCAAACCCGCCATGAAATCGCTTGTGATGAAATCGATTTACGCCGGCCTTGGGTTGCTGGGGGAGGGGAGCAAATCCGTCCAGCAGCTTGCCCGCGAGGTGGCGCATAAGGCCAACATTTCCGAAAAGGAAGGGGAAAAAATTGCCAGACAGTTGCGGCATCATTCGCAAAAGGCGATTCATACGATTCAGAAAACGCTCAATGCCGAAGTAAACAAGGCAGTAAAGGCGATTCATGCCGCAACGAAAACCACAAAAAAACGCAAAGCGCCCGCCCGCGGTAAGACGAACCGCCGCGCCGCCGGCGCCAACGGCTCCGCCCGAGCCGGCCGCACGGCCCACTCCAGCCCCACGGCCCGCTCCGGCGGCGCGGCCCGCGCCCGCCGAACCAGCCGCGCCTCCCGCGCCGCCCATTAAGCCGGAAACGGCGGTGCCGCCGCCGAAGGATACCGGCTCGCGATTCCGCTTCGCCGGCGATCTGGCGCGCGCCGCAGATGTCGCGCGCGTGCTCGCCAAGTACGGCCTTGCCCAATGGCTGTCCGACAGTGACTTTGAGCCGGTTCGCAACGCGCTCAAGAGCGAGACCGGCGAATCGCTCATGGCGCAGCCATTTGAAGCGCGGGTGCGCCTCGCGCTGACTGACCTTGGCGCGACGTATATCAAGCTCGGGCAGATGCTCAGCACGCGCGCCGATCTGGTCGGGCAGGATCTGGCAAACGAGCTGACCAAGCTGCAGGCGCAAACGCCCGCCGACGCGCCGGCGGTTGCCCGAAAAGTCGTCGAGACCGAATTGGGGTTGCCGATCGAGGAGATCTTTTCTGAGTTCGATGAAACCGCGCTGGCGTCAGCGTCCATCGGCCAGGTGCATCGCGCGCGGCTCAAGACGGGCAAGCGCGTCGTCGTCAAAGTGCAGCATCCGGGCATCGAAGGAATCATCCGCCGCGATCTGGATATTCTCGGATTCCTGGCCGAGATGGCGGAGATGAACGACACGCTCAAGCGATATCAACCGCTCAGCATTGTCAAGGAATTTGGCCGTACGATGCTCAATGAGCTGGATTTTCGCCGCGAGCTGCGAAACCTGCAGGCGTTTCGGCGCAACTTTGCCAAGGATAAAACGATCGTATTTCCCAAGCCGTATCCCGAATTGGCCAGCGGGCGCGTCTTCACGATGCAGAGCCTTTCGGGTGTGGCGGTTTCCGATTCGGCGGCAATCGACAAGCTCAAGGTCGATCGCTCCGAGCTCGCGAAGCGCGGCGCGAATGTTTTTATCCGGATGATGTTTCGCGACGGGTTCTATCACGCCGATCCTCATCCGGGGAATTTTCTGCTTTTGCGCGATGGGCGGATCGGCCTGCTCGACGCGGGAATGGTCGGCCGCATCGACGACAACTTCCGCCGGCAGATCGAAGACATCCTCCTGGCGGCAGGCGATCGCGACGCGGATCGTCTGACCGACGCCGTCACGCGCGTCTGTGGATCGCCGCGCGAGCTGGATCGCGTTGCTCTCAGCTCCGCCCTTTCCGATCTGTTTCAGGAATATGGCACGCAAGCCGTCGGGCAGTTTGACGTCGGCGGCGCACTGACCGCCGTCACCGATATTCTTCACGAGCACAAGCTGGTGATGCCCGGCCGGCTGTCGATGCTGATCAAATGCCTGATCCTTCTTGAAGGCACCGGCCGCCTGCTCAGCCCATCGTTCAGCCTCGCCGAGCTTCTGGCCCCGTGGCGGCAAAAGTTGTTGTGGCGGCGATTTTCCCCCGAGGCGCGGCTGCGCAACATGCGCCTGGCGATGGTCGATTGGGATCGGCTCTCACAAACGGTGCCGCGACTTGCTTCACGATTGGTCGAGCAGGTCGAAAGCGGCAAATTCGCCTTCCGCCTGGAGCATCGGCATCTTAAGTCTGCCGCCAATCGGCTCGTCGCCGGGATGTTCGTCAGCGCGCTGCTGATCGGTTCGACGCTGCTTCTGGGAATGAGCGTGCGGCCGACGATTTGGGGAATCTCCGTGCCGGGCGTGATCGGTTATCTCGCCGCCGTGGTGTTTGGCGCGCGCATGGTTTGGATCAACCGGGATAAGAAAGTCGTGAACAGCGATAGCGACTGGGACTGAGGGACCGCATGCAATTCAAACTGGCAGACCTTGCGTCATTGAAGCGAAGCCTCTGGGGAGCTGTGTCAGCAATGTCGGGCGGCGGAGCGGTGTACCTATTTGCCAGCGGCGCCGCTATCCAAGTCTATCACTCCAAGAACATGGTCATCCTTGGATTGATTGTAATTTCGGCGGCGACGGGTGTTATCGGATTGATGCGCGGCGGCGTGTCTACGGTGTTGTCCGGATTGGGCCTCGCGATGAGCGCTCTTGCGGCACTGATAGTTATTGTAGCCAGCGGCTCGCGCTAGCTGATCTGGAAACGGTGACGATCCAGCCGGAACGCCACGGGCATGCTGTCGCAAGCCCATGCCACCCAATTTTGCAGTAGCACCCGAGCTGTGTGGCATCGGTGCCACGGGTGCCATGCCTCACGCTTGCGTGAGCATGTGTTTCGGACGCCTGCGCAGGGAAATGGTGATCGGAAGAAAGACATGCCCACGCTTGCGTTACGCAAGCGTGGGACATGGCGCCCAATTGAGTGCCACCACAAAGCGGGTGGCATGGGCTTGCGATAGCGTGCCCGTGGCGTTTGTAGACAACCGCCAAAAATTTCAGAGCAGGTACCTGCAAACTCTGGCTGGATTACGCGAGTGGGCCTTAATGCTTCGAGTGCTGTTCGAGAAACTCGGCGGGCTGTGCCCGCCCTACGGCAAACGCGGCGCGGAGGGCGGGCACCGCCCGCCGCCTTCGTGTTTCGCTGGTGCGCCGCATGACAATTCTCTTTCAAGAGGCACGGAAGTGGTGATCGGGGCTCAAAACCGCCGGCGGAGTTCCATGCCGAGGTTTTGCTTGATGCGGCGGGCGGCGAGGTCGTCGAGCAATTGCCGCAGGCCCTTGGCGGCGGCGGGCTTCGGCTCGTCGAATCGTACGCCGAGGCGGCTGCTGCTGATCGATAGGCGCTGCGTGTTGCAGAGCGTCGCCGACAGCTCGATGCGCCGGCCGGCCAGCGTCATCAGCGAGATGGCAAGCCGCGATGTCTCGCCCGGCTCAATTGCTTCTTTTCCGCCGGGGCAAACCAGCGAAGCGCCGGTTGGGCTGATATCCCAGATCCAGGCGGAGAAGTTTTGCTCCGGCAGGCCGGGGATCGTCGCCGTCACGTCGGCGCAAATTTCAAGTCCATCCGGCACTGATTCGCGCGAATCGCAGCGGCGTTCGACGGTATTGATCTCGTTCTCTTGCGGTCGGCCAATCAACGCGTAGCGATTGAGCCACTTCTTTCGCTGCGTGAGGATTTTCGTGTCGAAGAAGATGCCTTGCTGGGCCGTCTTGAAATAGACTTCGACCACAGTTTTATTGTCGATCAGCTCTTCCAACTGGCGGCCGGTGCCTTCCATGACCTGCGCCCAGATTCCCAGATGCGTATCCTGGTCGTCGGCGGCGAGGAATTGGATGCACAGCCGCGCATTGGCGCCGGAGGATTGCTTGGCTTTGATCAGCGCGATCTGACGCCGGGCGATCGCCTGCTCCACTAACTGTTCTTTGGCACTGACCATAGTGATAGGCCCTGTCGCAACTCCACCTTGGGACAGTATCAATATCGTGCTGGCGCCCCGGCGGCTGAACTGCCCGCAGGCTACAAATATCGACGTAGCGGCTCCGAAACAATGCGCGAATTGCAATCACTTTGCCGGTTTTTAAGCAGACCATTTGGCGCAAATTCCCCTTTCAAGCAGGATATGGGCGGCTGAGGTCCGAAATTGTTGAAATGGACCAAGACAGCCCGCCGTCTTTTGATGAGAATTGGTTGTTCGGTGCAACCGTAAGTCCGGGCTTTGGAGAAGAGGACTAAAAGAAACTGCATCTGCTTGAGCCCAAATCGGACCTTCGCTCCGCACGCAATGCCATCAGCGTGCGCCGGGTTGCTGCGCGCTTTGACCGCGGGGCCGACGATTTGCTGGCGGAATTCGCGGCAACCGGGGGGCATGATTGCTTTGAGGAGATTGTCCGCCGCTATAGCGCGATGGTGCTGAATGTCTGCCGGCAGACAACCGGCCATCGCGAGGATGCCGAGGACGCGGCGCAGGCGGTGTTTCTGGTGCTCGCGGAGCGATTGCGCGCGGGCGAGACCATTCGCAGCCCCGGCGCCTGGCTTCAGCAAGTCGCGCGGCGGGCGTCGGTGGATATCCGCCGATCGCGCGCCCGACGCCGCAAGCGCGAGCGCGATCGGGCGATCGATCCCGCCGCCGCCACTTCCGATTCACCTGCCGATGATGCCATCGCGCGAATCATCCGCGAAGAGCTGGATCGACTGCCCGCCAAGTATCGCATTCCGCTGGTCCTGCATTATTTCAATGGCCACAACTTCGTCGAGGCGGCCAAAGAGCTGGGCATCAAGCCTTCGACGCTGGGCGTGCGGCTGTTTCGCGGCCGCAAGATCCTCGCGCAAAAGCTCGCGCGGCGAGGAGTGACGATCTCCACCATCGCGCTGGCAACGCTTCTGGCGTCGGTGGTGCGGCGAAGTGTTTCTGATGCGTTGGTCCGCTCGATGGCAAAAGCCGCGGCCGGCGGCGGAGCGGGATCGCCCCTCGTGGCGGGGCCGGCCCTCGGCCACGGGCTGACCGTTTTTTTGGGTTCGTCGCATCTGAAGCTGCTGGCGACAGCCGCGCTGCTCGCGGCGGCGGCGGTCGGTGCGCGGGCTGCCGTCCAATGGCATGGCGATTTGCCGCTTCGCATGGAGCTGCGGCAGTTGCTCCCTTCAATGGGCGATATCCGCTCGAGAATTCCGCACCTGCATGCCCAGGCGGCGGCGACGCAGGATGTTCAAGGGCTTGCAGAAAAATCGCTCGCGAGCGGTGATTCGCCGGTGCCGTTAAATGACCCGCGCGGCGCGATCTCCGATCCTCTCCATGGCTACGGGACATCTTCAAGGTTGGTTGCTCCGGGAATCGCAAATGTAGCGGATGCAAGCAATGCGCGGTCAACGATCTCTCCGAAGATCGGCAGCGGCTCGCCGTTCGCGCCTTCGGCGGCGTCCGTTCGTGGCTCGACGCAGCTTGCAGCCGATCCACCGCCGCTGAAGTTTTCCGCCCCGAAGTCCGCCGACTCTGGGTTCGCCGGCGCACCCGTTCATGTCGCATCCGCCGGCCAGTCCGGGCGCGGCGTCGTGCCGCCGTCATCCGCACCGGGACATGTGACAAGTCCGACAAACACCGCCGGTCCAACGAACACCTCGGGCATGAACGCCGGCTCGACCGTGCAGCCCGGCGGCAACCCGGGCCAGCCGCAATCCACCGCTTCGCCGATCAATACATTGCATCCTGGCGTTTACTCGCCGGCGTGGTGGGGAACATCCGACGCACCAAACGCCGCCACGACGTTCATCTGGGATCGCAGCGCCTCGCAAGGCGCATTTGGCGCGATCGACTCGGTGCAATTAACCCTGCACGCTTCATCCCCCGATTCCGCCCCGCAGCTCGCGTTCCTCGACAAGGCCGCGGCAGACTTACCGCCGGGATACAAATCCTTGGGAGTCTGGGCGATCGCCGCCGATCAACCGCTCGGATCGCTCAAAGCGGAAGTGCGGTTCGATGCGAACACGCTCAAGCAACTCGGCGGCGATACATCGCACATCACGCTGTGGGGTTACGACGGAGCGTGGAAGAAGCTGGGGACAACAAACGATCTGGAATCAGGCGTCATTTCCGGCGAGGGGAACAATCTTCAATTCATCACTGTAGCCGTGCCGGAGCCAACAGCGCTCGCGCTCGCCATGCTCGGGGCCGCGGGCCTCCTGCTGCGTCGCAGATCTCGGCGAGAGTCGTAGTTCATTGTTCGCGGGTGTGGCGCAGCCGCATGGCCGTTCAGCATGACATTTCTTTGCAGCGGCATTGCAGCAGGTAGGGCGGGATTTATCCCGCCGCTCTTCCCTTGTAGGGTGGGTGTACTCGCCCACCATGAGCGACGTGGTGGGCGATTACGCCCACCCTACAGGGTTGCGATGCACATCGACCTCCATCCGCAGTAATAGAAAGGTGAAAAACACCGGCATCCACCGCGCATTTATCGTTGTTGTCCTCTTCGGGGCCATCGCAATTCGCGGTGCTTTTGCCGACGATTCACTTCGCCTCCCGGTTACGCGCGACGTATGGCTCTCCGGCGCCGGCAGGGAGGCCGACGATAATCTTGGCGGCTCAAGCCGCCTCAAGCTCAAATCGATTCAGGAACTGTCGATCATTGATCTCGACGTGAGCTCGCTGCGCGGCCGTATTATCAAATCGGCTACGCTTCACGTTCACGGGGTCGGCGGAGAGATTTTGCGCCGCGTGACCGTCAGCACCCTGGCCGCGGAATTTGTTGAAGGAACAAGCCCCAATTATGCAACGCAAACCGGCGCTTCGTGCTTTAATTTCCGCAAGTATCCCGATGTCCCGTGGGCATTTCCCCGCAGCGATCTGACGGCGGTGATGCTCGGCCAGGGCGGGAGCATCTGGCACTCCGCGGATGCTTCGCCGCCGGATGCGGGCGGATGGCAGACGATCGCGGTTGATCCTTCGCTGATTGCTGCACGCCTTGCAGGTATCAGCGGCGGGTTCGTCCTCTTCGACGACACCGGCAGCGAA
Source organism: Humisphaera sp. (assembly GCA_036276235.1). GTDB lineage: Bacteria > Planctomycetota > Phycisphaerae > Tepidisphaerales > Tepidisphaeraceae > JANWHF01. The sequence goes on from DATBDZ010000170.1 coordinate 23,476, forward strand.
TGGACGCGAGATGGAGAGAAATTCTCGCTGCGATTGTTTCCCAGTCGCTTTGTTCATAGCCGTGAGTCAGGGGAGAAAACCGCGCCGTATTTCACCGTGACGCTCGGAGCGGCAGATACCGTGCCGCCCGCCGCGCCCACCGATCTGCGCGCGGATGTTTCCGATCTTCACTCCGGCGAGGCCATCGTTTCGTGGATCACGCCCGCCGACGCTGGCGATGCGGGAACGGTCGGCTTTAACGTCACCGTGGATGGGAAACCAGTGCCGCGCTATCTGATCCCGGCGGCTGGCCCAAATGGCAAACGCGTTGCGATGCATCTGCGCGATCTGGATCTGAAGCCTGGCGCAACTGCGAAGCTATCCGTTAGCGCCGTCGATGGCGCTGGAAACGTCGGCTCGGCGGGTTCACTCAGTTTTGCGGTCTCGAGCCCAGACGTCGCTCCGCTCCCCGGCACAAACGCGGCACCCTTCATCAACGGCGGTCCGCTGCCAAAGCTCGGCGATGCCGAAATCGCGATCGTCGATGCGCTCGATAAAGTGCAGCCGGTCAGCGGGCAGACGATTCCGCCGCAGCCTGCTGGCTATCTTTCGGCCAACCATCTTTGGAATTCCCGCGAGATTCGTCTGCATGCCGCGCGCGACGAGTTTGTTTCATTCCAGATTCTCGTCCGCGGAGAAGTGAAGGGACTGACTGCAAAAACTGAGTTTCGTGGCACCCAGCCTGGGCCAACTTCCACCTTCGCGCGGTTCGACTATGTTCAATCCAAGTCCGGTCCTGTCGGTGATCCACTCGTCCCGTTGAGCGACGGGCTGACCATTCCCGACCCGCTGCAGGCAATCGCCGGCCAAAAGTTCGGCAGCATCTACTGCGAAATCTATGTCCCGCACGAAGCGCCGGCGGGACAGATCGAGGGCAACCTTCTTCTGGCCGCGGAAGGGAAGGAACTGAAAATCCCGATTCGGCTCACGGTGTGGGATTTCGTTCTGCCGGACCATCTGAGCTTCATCCCCGAGATGAACTGCTACGGCCTGCCGGCCAACGAGATGGATTATTATCGCCTGGCGCATGTGAATCGGGTCGTGCTCAATCGCGTGCCGTATTTTCAGAATGGCGCGATTGAAGATGGCTGTGCGCCGGCGTGGGACGCCGCGCGAAAGACGCTCGATTTTGGCGCGTGGGACAAGCGCTTCGCGCCGTTGCTGGATGGGTCGGCGTTTGCTGATTTGCCGCGCAAGGGTGTGCCGATTGAATGTTTTTATCTGCCGCTCGAGGAGAATTGGCCCTCGCCGATGGAGGGGAATTACAACGGCGATTACTGGGCGGACCGGGCCTTTCCGCCGAGTTATCGCGACGCGTTCGTGGCCGCGTCGCGGCAATTCGCGGAACATTTCAATCAGAGAAGATGGAACCAAACCCTTTTCCAATGCTTCTTCAATGGCAAGAACAATTTCAAAGAGAATGGCTGGTCGCGCGGATCGTCGCCGTGGCTGCTGGATGAGCCGGCGAATTTCCAGGATTACTGGGCACTCAAATTCTTCGGCGATATGTTCCATCAAGGCGTAAGCCAGGCGCCGGCCGGCGGCGCGAAGATGCTGTTCCGCTGCGATATTTCCCGACCAGAGTGGCAGCGCGATGCGCTGGATGATGTCCTGAATTACAACGTCGTAAATGGGGGTGCATTTTCGCGATATCGCCGAATCGTGCTCGATCGCAAACGCCAGTTTGGCCAGATCGTCATCCCCTACGGCACAACCAATGACCCCGCCGAAAGCAACGTGCAGGCGGCAGCCTGGTGCGTCGATTCCTGGACGCTTGGTGGCGACGGCGTGCTCCCCTGGCAAACCATCGGCAACGCCAACTCCTGGAAGCGCGCCGACGCCACGTCCCTGTTTTATCCCGGCGGGCCCGTCGGGCAGAAGCAGCCGATCCCGTCGATCCGCCTCAAAGCGTATCTGCGCGGCGAGCAGGATGTCGAATACCTCGTGCTGCTCTCGCAACTCGAAAAACAATCGCAGGAAATCTTCGGCCCCCGCGTGCGCGCGGCGCTGCCGCTGGCGAGCCAGCGCAAAGGCACCGGCGCCGGCGAAGATGCGGGCATGATGGCGTTCGATTCACTTCGGCCACAGGACCTGTGGGCGCTGCGCGTTCGCGTCGGTGAGGCGATTTCGGCGCGGCATCCGGTGGCGAGGATGAAGCTTGTGGAGTTTCCGCCGCTACCACTCTGACTTGTCGAGCGCCGCGGGCTCGCTGTCGCGAGCCCATCCACCTAATCTGGCGCTGAGAGCCGGTGCCTCAAAAGCCGTTATCTCCAAAATTCTTACCTGTAGCGACGGCACCTTTCGCCAGCGTAACGGTGAATCCGCCGACAGGTGTCGTTTGCGCCCGACCGCTGGGGACGACCTGGCGAACCACATACGTGCCGAACGGCTCAATGAACGAGTAATTGCCGTTGGCATCGGTCGTTGTCTTCAACTCAAACGAATCGAGCTGGCCGTTGTTGTTGAAGTCGAGGTAGACGGTGACGCCCGCAAGGCCATGCTCGGTGGCGTCTTTGATCTTGTTCGCGTTGGTATCGAGGAAGACATTGCCGGAGATCACGACGGTTTGAGAATCTTCGAAGGGAACGGTCGTCACCGTCCCGGCGAAGACCGGTGCCGCCACGGGGTTGGAGCTGGTTGGTCGGAAGGTCGCAGGGACAACCTGTCGCACCTTGTATGTGCCCGCCGCAAGATTGCTGAACGTGTACACCCCCGCTGAATTTGTAAGTGTCTTGGGCTCGCCGGTATCGAGATGGCCGTTGCTGTTCTTGTCGAGGAAGACAGTGACATTGGGCACGCCATTCTCGCTGGATTGGTGCGCGCCGTTGCCACTGAGATCATTGAAAACAATGCCGTTGAGGGTTCCGGTTGTGGGAACGACCTTGGAGGTGAGAACTAGCGAGATGTTGTCGGCATAGCCGTCGTTGTATGCGCCAGAAAGACGATCAAAATGCTGCTGCACCTGGATAAAACGAGTGCCTGGGGGAACGGTGCCTGTCGTGTTACGGGACAGCAGACCTGTTGCATTCGCGCGCTGGGCCGCCGTTACGGGGCCGACCGATGCCTGATCGCCGGAAAAATTCGCGCCGTTCTTGAAATTTGCGAAGAGGGTCACCTCATCGGCCTGTGAGCTGAACCCGCCGAGGAATCCGCTCAGGGTGTACTTAATCTGCCCGCCATCGATCAGGGAGGATATTGAAGAGACATCGATCGTTTGAAACAGATCGCTTTCAGAATTATTCGGCCCACCGGCGAAGAAATTTTTGCCGCGGGCGGTCGGGCCGGGCGAAGTGCTGCTTGGAAAGTTAGGCGCGCCGTATTTTACCACCGTCGGCGTTCCATTGGCGGTCCAGCCGGTCGGCGTAATAACGTCATTTCCGCTACCTGATCCCGTATCCGATTCGGCGTTGCCGTTGATGACCAGATTCGCTCCGAACGTGACGCTGAGCAGACAGCGCGTTTCCAGCGTTTCAACCAAGGCATGAGGCGAGCGGCGAGTGTCAGAGAACGATCGCATAAAAGAACCTACCTAGAAAAAAGAATGTGGATCCCCGTTAGCCCCGCATGTTATCGCGGTCCACCGGCAAGTAAATTCAAAAGCGCATATTTTACATGAGCCGGCTCACCTGTCTTTCAGCGATCGCACGAATCGCGGCACATCTCATATCAAACGAAACCGGGATGGTCGCGTCAAAGCGACCATCCCGGCAATCTCCTGGCTTCTGGCTACTGACTCCTGACCCCAACGAATCACTTATCGCCGAAATTCTTCCCAGTAGCGATCGCGCCTTTCACCAGCGTCACGGTGATTCCGCTGACTGGCGTTGTCTGCGCTTTG
>DATBDZ010000171.1:0-11013 GCA_036276235.1 Humisphaera sp.
AACCCCCTCCCTAACCCTCCCCCGGAGTACCGGGGGAGGGAGCAAGACGCGCCGATGAAAGGGCTGCTCACGCGAAGCGTGGCGGGCGTGCACTTCATCAGCCTGCAAATCGGCGCGGGCGAGTGTCCCAATATCCCCGGGATGATCGACTGGACAGATCAACTGACCGACTTCGCAGACACCGCCGCGCTGCTGGCGAATCTGGATTTGCTGATCACGATCGACACGGCAGCCGCGCATCTCGCCGGCGCGATGGGCAAGCCGGCATGGGTGCTCCTCTCGCATGCCCCGGACTGGCGATGGATGCTCGATCGGGCCGATTCGCCTTGGTATCCGTCGTTGCGGCTGTTTCGCCAGCCGACACCCGGGGATTGGGCGACGCCGATTGCCGAGATTGCGCGTGAACTGGAGTCGGTTCGACCAATCAATTCTGTCTGATGATTCGCGACAATGAACCTGGAACGAACCGGTAACACTGAACGATTAGCGGTATCATTCAAGTGACCCAACCAGATCACATTCCCGCGCCGTCAATCCCCGTACGCGCTGCTGTCCTGGAATACGTGACGCCTCGAGCGTATCGGCGAAACCGCTGGCATCTTTTAGGGTGCCTCTCGCTGCTGACATTTGGGCTGTCGATGTCTTTGCCGGCACTTGCGCGTCTCGTCGGGCCAAATCCGCTGCCCGGCTATGTTGCCGCCTGGTTCGCGATCGTGTTCCTGATCCAATCTGCGATGGCTAGGGAAGTCGGCCTCATTCCGGTTTGTGTGGCGGGCTCGCTGGCCAACTTTTTCTTCATCGTCGGCTACTTCAGGTTTCTTGTGCGCACTTTGCAGAAACGGCGCGTTCATGGGCATATTTGGACCGCAACGATCGGCGTGGCGATCGCGGCCCAGCTTGCCTGTCCTGCTTTGTTGCCCGACGAATCCTATCAGCGATGTCTGGTTGGCTATTGGATCTGGGTGCTGGCAACGATCCAACTGGGGGTGGCCTCATTCCTTGCGGATCGGTCCGCTTAATCATTTTCCGATTTGCGGCGTATTACTCCCACAGGTATTGTCGTGCGGCCCGCGCTCGTGTACACACTGGGGCCGCACGCGATCGTTGTGGTCTTTCAGGATCGAAATTGATGGAAGCGCCCGCGACTGTTCAGGACATCAGCTCGCTCACCAAGGAGCCAACACCGCCGCTGCGCGTCATGCCGACGCCACTGGCAGCGGCTCCGCATGCGCCGCGGCATTTCCCGTCGCCGCAATCGCTTTATGACAAGATCGAGGCGTTCGTCAGCAAGCTGAGCGTGCGCGATAATTTCTGGCACAGCATCTGTTCGCTGCTGTGGCTGCCGCTGGCGTTTTTCAGCGGCATCAAGATGAAGCAGCTTGATGCCAAGAGCTTTGCCGCCTATCTCCCGTTTCGGCGATTCAATCGCAACTGGTATCGCGCGATGGCCGGCGGGGCGCTGCTGGCCAACAGCGAAATCGCCGGCGGAATGTATGTCTTTGGCATCTGCGGCGGCGACTACACAGTGGTCTGCAAGGAATTGAATTACAAATTCCTGCGGCCCTGCCTCGGGCCGGCGGTTTTCCGCATGACTCCGCGCGAGAACATTCGCGAGCATCTCAACGGCGGGGGAGAATTCAACGTCACCGTCGATCTGGATATCTCGCAGCAGGGCTTCCGCCCCGGCGAGCGCGATAAGCGCGTCGGGCAGTGCGTCGCCGTCTTCCATGTCACCCCCAAGCTCCATCACAAAGCTAAGGCGGCGCGCAAAACCAAGTAAGCGGCCATTCGCGGGTGCAGCATGAACCGTGCAGAAACGCCGCCGGCCGCTGATCGATCCATTTTTCATTCTTCATTTTTCACTTTTCATTCGGCGCAGCCGTTTGCCTGGGCCGCGTTCCTTGCCTGCTCGTGGACCTGGTGCATCGGCATGTTTCTGCCCGTGCTGATGGTCCGCGATTTTGGCCTGCTCGGGTGGATCGTCTTCGCCGTTCCCAACATCGTCGGCGCGGCGGCGATGGGATGGGTGCTCTCCAAACCTGGAACGGCCCAGCGCCTCGCCAAAGATCACGCACTGGCCTGCCAATGCTTCTCGGCAGTCACCGTGGCGTTCCACTGCTTCTTCGTCGGCTGGATTGTTCGCGCGATGCTCGGATGGATCGGGCCGGCTTTGGCACTGGCGGCGGCCGTCGCGACTTATCTGCTCACCTCGCGCGGGCGGCGAGAACTGATCTGCGCGGTCGCAATCCTGACGGCGTCGCTGATCGCGTTCATCATCTTCATCGCCGATCAGGGCCTGCCATTGCATACGTTCGACGTGCTCTCGCGCGGCGGCTTTCGCCTGGCATGGCTTTCCCCGGCGATCATCTTCGGCTTCGCCCTCTGCCCGTATCTCGATCTGACTTTCCTGCGCGCCCGCGCCCTCACCGCACCCAAGGCCGGTGTCGCGGCCTTCACGCTTGGCTTCGGATTTTTCTTTTTGCTGATGATCGCGTTTACGCTCTGGTATTCGCGCTGGCTTGTCCCCGAGCGGCTAGATCGATTGCCGCACTTTCTCGCGTGGATCATCGGCATTCACATGGTCCTGCAAATCGGATTCACGACGGCGTTGCACGCGCGGCCACTCTTGGCGTCTGATACGCAACAAGATTTTCGGTATGCCGCGCCGCTGATCTGGATCCTCTGCTTCTGCTTGCCCCTGACGTGGTCCGGCCCATCCGCCGGCCCGATAGCGGCAACGCACGGCGAAACCGTTTACCGCCTATTCATGGGCTTCTACGGCCTGGTCTTTCCCGCCTACGTATGGCTCTGCATGACGCCCTCGCCCGCGTCGGCAACCAAGCCGACGCGCCAACAGTGGATGGTCTACGGCGCGACGGTCGTCGCAGTCGCGCCGCTTTTCTACCTGGGATTCATCGCCGATCGAATGATCTGGCTACTGCCGGGGATTGGGTTGGTTCTCGCGGCGCGTTTTGCTATCGCCAGGAAATCCGCCGGCCCTATGCAAAATTTTGTATAATCACCCCAACTCAAGTTCCCACAGTTTCCAATTCGGAATAGATAACTGTCATGCTGAGTGGTCGCGTGCCTCGGGTACGCCCGCGAAGCGTGAAAACGCCACGGGCACGCTGTCGCGAGCCCATGCCACCCGATCTGCGGTTGTCCGTCAAACCGAGTGGCATTGATGCCAGGGGTGCCATGCCTCACGCTTGCGTGAGCATGGGTTTGGGACGCCTGCGCAGGGAAACGGTGATCGGAAGAAAGACATGCCCACGCAAGCGTGGGACATGGCACCCGCGATCAAACCGGGTGGCATGGGCTTGCGATAGCATGCCCGTGGCGTTCGCAAACAACCGCCAACAGTTTCAGAGCAGGTACTCCGAAGCATCGGGCCGCCTTGCGCAATCCAGCCAGATGCTTCGGAGTACCTCAGCATGACAGTGCGCAAGCACAGGAACAATTCACATTCATCCGCTGGGTAGAGGGGATGTCCCGAAAACACTAATACGCCCGCACCAGCTTCGTACCCGGAAATGCGCTGAGCACAATAGTCTCGTGTCTCACACCTGATGCCGCTTCGTGTTCTGCGCACCATTGGCAGAGGCCCACGCCGTGGCCGAAGCCGTGGCCTTCGGTGAAGCGGATTTGTGTCGGGTCGTTCACCGGTTTGCAGAAGCTGCTGCCCAGCGTCACATGATCGGTCGCGTCGGTATTCACGGCATGGCGGAAATCTTCGCTGTTGAGGCTGTACCGATTGCCGCGCACGTCGGTGATGATGAATCGGCGCGGGCGGCCGAATTGATTGTTGCTTTCGATGTCGATGCGCGAGATGTCGGCGATCGATTTTTCCGGCTCGTTGTTGTTCACTCCCCATTGCCGAATGCGGCGAGTCAGCTCGGTCTTGCGCATCGTAATTGTCGGCCAATTAAAGCGCGGCGATTCTGTGCAACGCGGCCCGATGTTTTGCTCGGAAAGCGCCTGCTGATATGGCTCGCCGAATGCGTCGGCGGCAGATTGCGTCACACCGCCGCAGCAGGAGCTGAAGTAGGCTTTGAAGACCTTTTCCTGCCCCGGCGGGCCATGGGCGACGACGATGCCGCGCGTGACATCCACCGCCTCGCGCGATTTGGGCGTTTCGCTGCCGATCCCTCCATAAACCTGGCTTCGCGTGTCGGCAAACAGATCGAATTGCGCGCCCGCCGATGCCGTGTGCGCGACGTACAGCGCGTAGGTGCGCGCGACGATCGCCTGGGCGCGATAGGCTTCCGGATGCCACTGCGGAAACATTTCCTTGGGCACGACGCTCATCACGTACCCATCGACATCGACATCATTGATGACATCAAACTTGCCCGGCCCTCCCATCGGCACAAACCGCAGGCGCCCGCGATACGCCTGCCCATCGACGCGCAACGATCCTTCAACGGAAGGCTCCAGAATCAACTCGCCGGCGCCCAGCACCGCCGTGCCGATTGTCCAGCCGGATGGCCGCAGGGTTACATTGACGCTCGCGCCGCGCGCCAGGTTCACCGGCCGCGCCGCGCTTCCGCCGATGCGCATATTGGGCGGCTGGGTCGCGGTGATCGCCGCCTGGGTCACATTCTCGCGCACGAGCACGCGCACGCTTGGCGTGCCCAGCGGCGCGGTTCCCAACTCCGGGTTGTTATGGTTGCACCCCTGGCTGCAACTGATCGGCAAGACCACGACGAGCAATCCCAGCGTCGCGATCACGCCGCCCAGCGTATATGGACGTGAAAGACGTTGCCCAATCCGTCGGGCGTTGCGTGCCATGGCGTCCTTGCCGGACGGAGAAAGTTGCCAGTTGCCAGTTACCAGTTGCCAGTAATGCTTTTGTACCTTGCATTCACTGACAACTGACAACTGGCAACTGGCAACTATTCTGTCCTATTCCTCTAATTTACGAAGCGACATTCCAAACGTCGCCAACTGTTGCTTGATCTCGTTCAAGCTTGTCTGGCCGAAATTCTTGCAGCCCAACAGCTCGTCCTCGGTGCGGCTGGCAAGCTCGCCCAACTGGTTGATGTTCAGCCGCTGCAGCGCCTTGCGGCTGCGGACCGACAGTTCCATATCCGCCACCGACTTGCCCATCATCTCCGGCGGCACCGAGCCGGCGCCGGGCGCTGAGCTGGTTGGCCGACGGGCGGCAATCGCCACCGCGCTTTGATCGGCGTTCTGCCCGAGGCGCAGGCCCTTGGAGGCAAGCAACGCCTTGATCTCATTCAGGCTTGTCTCGCCAAAATTCTTGTAGCTGAGCAATTCCGGCTCGGTGGTGCGAAGCAGATCGCCCAGCGAGCGGATGTTCATCTTCTTGAGGCAATTGCGGCTGCGGACCGACAGCTCAAAATCACTGATCGGGATATCGAGCACCGCGTTGCGGCGATCGCCACGCCGATCCATGTCCTCGTCGTAGTACATCGAGCGGGCCGAGGCCACGTCCTTCATGTAAAGCACGGCGCGCGGATGATTTGGGTTGGTGCGCAGGATCGCGTCGAGGCAGCGATGTGCCTCGTCGTAATGGTTGTTGTCCTCGTAGAGGATCGCCAGGTTCATCAGCGCATTGAGATGAACGGGCGGGCTGGTGCAGACGCGCTCGTAGAGCTCGATTGCCTTGGCGTCATCGCCGCGGCGATCGTAGAGCACCGCCAGATTGAAACAGGCGCGCTCATGGTCGGGGTTTTCATTCAGGGCGCGCTCGTAAAACTCGATCGCCTTCTCATGAGTCCCCGTATTTTCAGATTCCATTGCGCGGCGAAAATACTCTTCGGCCGCCCGCTCGTTAATCGACGCAACTTGCATTTCGCTCATAGGTAATGAATCCGGTATGTTTCCCGCTGCCGCCCTGCGTTGCGGCTTTGTCGCGCAGCAAAGCAGAGGCCGCACAAGGCCAAAATACTATCTATATTTGCCGGAGGCTAAACTGTCAACGGTCATGTGGCACCTGACGGTGTTCAAGGCGAAGAAAGACGCTCCCAATTTGACTGAACCCTGAGCCCCGAACCCTTCTCCTATGCAGGACATACTGATTTTCTCCAACCCGATTTCCGGCCGCGGCAGAGGCCGCAATATCGCCTTGCGTCTTGAGCATAGGCTCGCCGCCAACGGTTTTCGCGTCCGATCGTTCATGGAGCGGGCGGATCGCATCGCCGATGCCGAGCTGAAATCGCCCGCCCGGGCCGCGATCGTCATCGGCGGCGACGGAACATTGCGCACCGTTGCCCAGCGGCTCATTGAGGTTACCGATGCGCCTCCGCCGCTGCTTCCGATCGGCCTGGGCACGGCCAATCTGATGGTTCGCCATCTGGGGCTTCGCTGGATGGATGAATCGATGGAAACGGATGTGGCGGAGGCGATCCAGCGCGGTCAAACGGCAATGCTCGATGCCGGCCGCGCCAATGGAAAGCTGTTTCTGCTGATGGTCGGCATCGGATTCGATGCGCATATCGTCCATGAGCTGGACCGCGCGCGCATGGGGCCGATCAATCTGGCCAGCTATCTCGAGCCAGCCGCCCGCGCGCTGGCGGGATATTCCTTTCCGCCGCTGAGCGTCACGATCGACGGCCAACAAGCGTGGGAAGCGCAGGCAGGACTCGCCTTCGTCGGCAACGTCAAAGAGTACGGCACGATGTTCCCAATCCTCCCCAACGCGCGGCCGGATGACGGCCTGCTCGATGTCTGCCTGCTCCCGTGCCGCGATCAACTGGAGCTGATGAAGCTATTTCTGCATGCCGCCGCCGGCGAGCATCTCTACGCTGAAGGCGCCGCGTATCGATCCGGCAAACAAATCCGCATCGAATCGCCGTCGCCGGTGCCGGTGCAGATCGATGGAGATCCGGGCGGGTATGCGCCAGTCGAGATCGACTTGCTTCCGTTTCGGCTGCCATTTATTGTGGGTTAGTTGGTTGTGGGTTGTTGGTGGTGGGTTGTTGAGGAAGCCGCACGCACTTTGACAACCAACAACCCACCACCGACAACCCACAACTAACCAATGATTGATCTCCTCCACTCCGACCGCTCCCCACTATTCATCATTGCCGGCCCTTGCGTCATTGAATCGACCGATCTTTGCCTCACCATCGCGCGGCATATGAAGGGCGTTTGCGATCGGCTTGGGCTGGCTTACATCTTCAAAGCGAGCTTCGACAAGGCCAATCGCTCGAGCAACGCCAGCTTTCGCGGGCCGGGGCTGACCGATGGGCTGGTTGTGCTGGAACGGGTGAAGAGCGAGATCGGCGTTCCGGTTCTGACGGACATTCACGAATCCGCCCAAGCCGCGCCGGCGGCGAAGGTCGTGGACATTCTGCAAATCCCAGCGTTCCTGGCGCGGCAGACCGATCTGCTGCTCGCCTGCGGCAACACCGGCCGCGCCATCAACGTGAAGAAGGGGCAATTCATGTCTCCGCAGGAAATGGGCAACGCGATCGAAAAAATCCGCTCGACGGGGAATGACAAAATCATGCTGACCGAGCGCGGCACCTTCTTTGGCTACAACCGCCTGGTCAACGATTTCACCGGCCTTGCCGTCATGAAGGAATTCGGCAAACCCGTCGTCTTCGATATCACGCATTCGACCCAACAACCCGCGGGCCTGGGAAACCAATCCGGCGGCAACCCCCAATATTCGCCGCTGCTTGCAAGAGCGGCCGTTGCGGCGGGAGTAGACGGCCTGTTCCTCGAATGCCACCCCGACCCCAAACACGCCAAAAGCGACGCGGCCACGATGCTGGATTTGATGGCGGTGGAAGGGCTGCTGACCCAGTGCAAGCAGATCGCCGAGTTGCGGCGCGGCTGGTGATTGACGCGGACTAACGCTCGGCGATCAAATCGCGTTCTCAATTCGATATTTGAAAATCCGCGCCTATAAATACGGAACAGTTTTCCAAAGTCTCGGGCCTTTGCGGAGATAACCGATGGACCGATCGTTGATCGATCAATACGAAAGCGGCGGCGAAAAACTGAGGCAGTCAATCAAAGGGCTGAGCCGCGAGGATCTGATCGCGTTTCCGGTGCCGGGAACGTGGTCGATCCAGCAGATCGTGATTCACCTCATGGACAGCGATCTGATCGGCGCGGACCGGATGAAGCGGATCATCGCCGAGGAAAATCCGACGCTGGTCGGCTACGACCAGGACAAGTTTGTGGCAAATCTGTTTTACGACGAGCAATCCGCCACCGACGCGGCCGAAATCTTCGATCGTAACCGCCGACTATTCGCCAAAGTTCTACGGAAACTTCCCGATTCCGTATTCGCGCGCAAGGGGACACACACAGAACGCGGAGTCGTAACGCTCGAGCAACAGCTCAAAGGCTACGTCCAGCACTTCGAGCATCACTTGAAGTTTATTGTGGAGAAGAGGAAGAAGCTGGGGAAATGAGTTTCGGGTTTCGGGTTTCGGGTTTCGGGTTTCAGGTTTCAGGTTTCAGGTTTCAGGTTGGCGTAGTGGCCGCTCTTCTCCCGAAACTCGAAACCTGAAACCTGAAACTATTCACTCAACAGCTTCGGAATCATTTCCTCAAAATTCTCTTCCGCATTGACGGAGCGAACAATTCCTTTGCGGTCGATGAGGAACATCGTGGGGATGCTGTTGATGCCGTAGGCTTCGGCCAGGGCGTGCAGGCCGGGCTTCTGCGGATCGAAAAGTTGCGGCCAGGGCATGTCCTTGTTTGCCGCCAGGAATTTCGTCAGCTCATCCGGCTCCTGATCGCATGAAACGCCGACAATCTCCAGCCCCTTGTCGTGATACTTGGCGTAGGTTTCTTTGACGCGCGGCAGCGCCGCTTTGCAGGGGCCGCACCAGGTTGCCCAGAAATCGACGAGGATCACCTTGCCGGCCCAGTCGGCGCTGGTGAACGGGCGGCCGTTGTTTTGCACGGCAGAAATCGTCAGCGGCTTGCCTTCCAGCTTTTCACGCAGTTTGGCGATCGAAGTATTGCGATCGCGAAGCATCTGGCCGATCGGCGTGTTCATCGCGGCGATCGCCGCCGATGCCTTGTCGCGTAACTCGGGCGTGGCGGGGCCGATCTTCATCATCGTCACCAGTTGATCGGTGATCGCTTCGCTGTCGGCGTTGGCTTTGCCCAAAGCGGCCGCCTGCGTCAGCAGCCTTTGCTGCGTGGCAACATCCTGATTGCAGGTGAGCCATTGCGCGGTGATGAGCATGGACTGAGCGACAGCCGCCGACTTGCCGGGACCGGCGGCGGCGCTCTTCAGCTCGGCGCTTGTTTCCGCGTCGCCATAAACCACCAACAGCGGCAACACCTCTGACTGCACGCCATTCCCATACGCCTGGCTCTGCTCGTCATCGCTGCGTTTCAACTCCGCGGCCAACGTCTTGAGCTTTCGCAGGAGCGGCAGGGCGCGCGGGGCGATTTGGGCGCGCTTGGATGAATCGAGCAAAACGGCCGTCGCAGTGGCGTCGGTGTCTTTAAGTTGTGCAACAATCGGGTCGATCTCCCGCTCGATGGCGGTCTGCGCGCGGCTCGGTGGGGACGCCGGGGCAGAGGCTTCAATGTGCGCCGCCGCCGGCATCGCCTCGGGGCCTTCGGGCTTGGGGCTGCATGCACAAAGGCCGACCGTTATGCCGAGCAGCAAGAAGCTGCACACGATCTGGTGTGCTTGGCACATGAGGCGATGCCTCTGGCTCCCGCCCCCGGTACTCCGGGGGAGGGCTGGGGAGGGGGTTGTGTTGAGATGCGCGTCTCGCGCGAACCCCCACCCTAGCCCTCCCCCGGAGTACCGGAGCAGGGAATAATGCATCGCCAGCGAAGATCGTACCCTGCAAGCAACGTGATTCCATTTACGCACCGGCATGCCTTCTCCCTGGCAAGAGACTTGAACTTCCAACATTAGGCACTCACGCGGGCGTTTTGGTCAAGGCGTCGATTTTTCGGATTTCTTCGTCGCTGAATTGCAGGTTCTTCAAGGCCGCCACGTTTTGCTCGACCTGCTCGACGCGCGATGCGCCGGCCAGCGCGCTGGTGATGCCGGGGAGGCGCAGGACCCAGGCGATTGCCATCTGCGCCAGCGATTGCCCGCGGGCTTTGGCGACATCATTCAGGCCCGAAAGAATTCGCTTTCGATCTTCGACGCCATGGCTCTTCACCCATTCGCGCGGCCAGATGGTCGCGGCGCGGCTGTTGGGATCGACCTCGCCATTCAAAAACTTATCCGTCAACAGCCCCGACGCCAGCGGGCAAAACGCGATCACGCCGGTTCCAAATCGTTCCGTTTGCGGCAGCAAATCCCACTCGATCGTGCGGCCCAGCAAATTGTAATAAGGTTGATGAATCGTGATCGGCGCCCAATCATGCTGCTGAACTGTGCGCACCGAATCGGCGAACTGCGCGCCGCTGTAACTGCTCACGCCCGCGTACAGCGCTTTGCCATGCTTCACCAGCGTATCGAGCGCGCCCAGCGTCTCATCGAGCGGCGTGTTCGGATCGGGGCGATGGGAATAAAAGATGTCAAAATATTCGACGCCCATCCGCGCCAGGGATTGATCGCAACTGGCTATCAAATATTTGCGCGAGCCCCATTCGCCGTAGGGGCCGGGCCACATGCGATAGCCCGCCTTGCTGGAAATGATGATCTGCTCGCGCGGGAAATCCTTGAGAATTTTGCCGCACACCAGCTCGGCATTGCCGGGCGGATGGCCGTAGTTGTTGGCAAAATCAAAATGTGTGATCCCCAGATCAAAGGCGCGGTAGAAGCAGTCCTTGGCGGCCTGCTCATCCTTGTAGCCGCCAAAGGTTTCCCAGGCTCCCAGCGAAATCGCCGGCAAAAGCAATCCGCTCCGCCCGCAGCGGCGATAGATCATCTGGTCGTAGCGTTTGGGGTTAAAATTGTTGGACATAAGTTGTCAGTTGTCAGTTGTTAGCGAATAGTTGCCAGTTGCCAGTTGTCAGTTGCCAGTAAATGCATAAGTTGCCAGTTGTCAGTGGAAGAGCAATCAGTTGTCAGTTATCAGTGGGAAAACAAAGGCATTTGTATTTACT
>DATBDZ010000172.1:0-7318 GCA_036276235.1 Humisphaera sp.
CACCCGCGCGGCCAGCGGATTGGAGGGATCGGTGATCCACTGCGCCAGCTCCAGGCGGCCGCTCCCTCTTTCGCTCGACGGAAGTGTTTGCCCGCCGAGCACCGTCAAAAAATGTCGCGGCACAACCGCGCCCAAATCTGCCGGATTTCCCTTGAGCTGGATCTTCGCATCGTGCGGCGTTCCTTCGGAAACGGCAAACGCCGTTTCTCCCGGCGGCGGACGCATCTCAAGCTGGCGGGTTTCCTCCTTGGTCAGCGCGAGCTCCGCCGCCGCGTCTTTGCTGGTGCGGACAGGCTGGGTTACGGGAGCAGTCGTCGGGCCTTTGGCGGATGCGTTCTTCTCGTTTACCTTTTCGCGCGACGCCAGCACATCTCGCTCGCGCAGAAGTTTTTCGGCGCGATCATCCAGCTCGGCGAGCTTGGCCGCGTAGTCGCGAATTGCCTTGGCTTCCTGCGGCGTGCCCAGTGGCGTCAGGTCCTTGGGATGCTTGTAAATCTCCGTGCCGGGGAAGGCGTATTTGGTGCTGTCGAAAATGCCGTACAGCGCGTAATAGTCGCTGCTGGGAATCGGATCGAATTTATGATCGTGGCAGCGGGCGCAGTTAGCGCTCAGCCCGAGCATCACCTTGCCGACGTTGTCAATCGTGTCTTCAATCGTCAAATGAAATTCCGCATTCCGCGAACCGAATCGCCGCGCGATCGCGAGATATCCCGTCGCGATGATGTGCTGATCGCGCTCATTAGCATCGGCGGCGGGAAGCAGATCGCCGGCGAGCTGCTCGCGGAGAAACGCATCGTACGGCTTATCCTCATTGAACGAGCGGATGATGTAATTGCGATACTTGTAGATATCAGGAATCGGGAAATCGCTGTTGCAGCCCGATGTATCGGCGTAGCGCACCAGATCAAGCCAGTAGCGACCCCATTTCTCGCCATAGGCCGGCGATGCCAGCAGGCGATCGATCAGCTTCGCATACGCATCAGGTGAAGAGTCGGCGACGAATGCCTCGACATCGTCGGGCGCTGGTGGCAGGCCGGTCAGATCGTAGGTCGCGCGTCGGATGAGCGTGCGCCGGTCGGCCGCAGCCAGCGGATGCAGGCGATGCTCCTGGTAGCCGGCCATCAGGAAATGATCGACTGGCGTCAGTGGCCAACGAGCATCCGCAACCTGCGGCACCGGCGGATTCTGGATCGGCTGAAACGACCAGAACTTTTTCGCCTCCGTCCAGTTATACGAATCAACCGGCGCGGCAACCGTTTCCGTGCGCGGATCGGGCGCGCCCATCTTTACCCACTGCTCAAACGCCGCGATCTGCTCCCTGGCAAGCTGATGCTTGGGCGGCATCTGCAGCTCCGCATCGCCAAAACGCAGTGCCGTAATCAAGCGGCTCTTTTCCGGATCGCCCGGGACGATGACCGGCCCACCCTCGCCGCCGGCGAGCATGCCCGCGCGGGTATCCAGGAGCAGCTTCCCTTTAAGCTTCTCCGCCTTGGCGCTGTGGCAGTTGTAGCAGCGGTCCGCCAGAACCGGGCGAATGTTCTTCTCGAAGAACTCGATGCCGGCTGGATCGGAAGTGGCAGCGCGCGCGGCATAGCCGAGGCAAAGCACGGCACCCATCGCGAGCAAGATGTAACGACTAAACAAGCTCATTGGCCACCGATTAGTCTACCAGATGTGCATCAACTCGTTAGCGAAATCTCGGTCTGGCAGTCGGTCAGTTCGGGTGCCACAGGTCGGCGTACTCGCCGACCTGTGCTTTGCGGCACGGGCCTGCTCCGAAGATGCGGCGGGCAGTGCCCGCCCTACGGGCGAATACGGCGCGTACGGCGGGCACTGCCCGCCGTTTTCTTGTGCCGCGTGCGGCGCCGCCGCGTGACGACTCGGGGTACCGCGACCTGTGGCCAATCCTTCGCTCTATCGTGCTGCCCCAGCCGGTTCAATCGTCAAATGTTTTGCAAGTTGTCCGGCCAGGGAGAGCATTCGATTGAATTCGACTTCATCAAATGGCCGCGCCGAAAAATCGAGCACCATGTGCGAGCCATGCAGCAGCAGCCCGACGTCCGGCGGCAGCAACCCGCGCGCGGAAGATCGGGACAGTTTCTGTGCCGCCGACGAATCGGTGCCATAAACGATGAACCGCTCTGTCGGCCCCAGCAGTGGAAAGCTCGACAGGGAGAAGAGATCTAACACGCTTCGCTCGTGAACCGTCGGCCGCAGGCCCGTTGGCGGCCATTGCCGCTTGCTGGGGCAGATCAGCACGTTCCATCGTCGGGCGATCGGGGAAACGTCGCGATCCGCCTGCAACTGCAAAAGGATTCCGCGCTTGCCGCTGAGATATCGGCGAATCGCCGGCAGCGCGCTGCGGGCCTTATCAAAAGGCGGCGGCAAAGCAAGCGTTTCCGGCCGCACGCGCATCCCATGATCGCGCGCCCACTCGGAGAGCACGACCGATTCCCGCCAGGAGGTTGAGCGTGCCACCAGCGTGCGAAACATGATCCATGACGCCGCGCAGATGACGACTAACGTGAGTAGCACGATGAATGTCAATCCGGGTGAGGGATAGATCTGCGCCAGTGCCATGGGCGTTATTGTAACTTGAAGACGGACAAGCAGTCATCCACTGGGATGATTGTCAGCTATCGCGATGGCGCGATTAGAACCCTCTCCCCTGTACTCAGGGGAGAGGGCAGGGTGAGGGGACAGCGTGTCACGATACGGCGCGGTTCGCAAGTCCACGCGTTCGTCCCCTCACCCCAACCCTCTCCCCTGAGTACAAGGGAGAGGGAGAATGCGCACCGGCGTAATATTATCGGGTTCATACTGCGGACTCTGGGAATGATGAGGCGGCTCGCGTCCGCGCGCCGATAGGCAACGAACCGATGCCCGACTACGCGCCCATCGTGAAGCTGATGACCGCCCGCCACCGCGTGCGAGTCCGTAAATGGCGCAGCAGCATGAGCGGCTGCGCCTGGCAGGAACGCCACGACAATGGCCGCCGCGTCAATTGGGTCGAATCGCCCTATCCCAAGACGCCATTAAGCCTGGCGATTTTCCTCCACGAGATCGGCCATCACGTCATCGGCTTCAATCGCTTCCGCATCCGCTGCGAAGAGGAATACCATGTCTGGCGATGGGCCATCGATGAACTGGGCCGCCTTGGCATCGAACCGGATGAGCGGGTGAAGCGCCGCTTTGATCTTTCCATGCGATATGCCGTAAGCAAAGCGATGCGCCGCGGGATGAAAAGACTTCCGGAGCCGCTTACGCAATTCACGACGAAGGCGGCATGATCAAGGCGGCGGTCCGATAATTGACCAGTTCATGCGTGATTCAGCAGGAAATTCACATCGTATTTGACCGCCGCTGCCGACAATCTAAGATGTTGTTGGTCCTGATGTCGCGAACATCCCTTCAAACCTGCTCGATCTTCCTCGCGATGGCGGTGGTGCTGGTGAGTTCCACCTGCACGCCGGCTGGTTGTGTGCTGCCTATCAAAACCACGGCGGCGGCAACTGATGAGATGCCCTGTTGTGCCGCCCACTCACATTCGGATGGCGGCGCTCCGGCCGGCCACGATCACAGTCATGATTGCTGCCCGACGTGCCAATTGTCGATCGATTCGAATCACTCGATCGCCCGTAGCGCGGCCATTCAACACGCGATGATGGCACCGTGCCTCATCTTGCAGATGGCGTATTTGCCGGTCGCTCAGTCGAATCAGTTTGGCCATCGCGTTGACTTCGATCCCTCTCCGCCCAGCGCAGCCAGCACGTTGTTCAAGCTCCACTGCGCGCTGCTGATCTGATCCCTTTCCATCAACGAAGTTTTGCGGTCGTGACCCTTGCGCAGGTTTAGCGCGCTAGTTCGCGCCCGCGGGGCTTCGCCTTTCCAGTTCTGAATTCCCGTTATTTCAGCGTCGCAAGCACGGGTTGAAAACCCGTGCCACGGGATAGGTTCTCAGACCGCAAGGCGGACCTTACGAAACGCTCCAGTTTCCAGAGCACATCGATAGAGCACGACGGAGATCGAATCCATGTCAACGACATCCAAAGTGATCGCATTGCTGATCGCCATCGGTTCTGTGCCGGTGGTTTTGATCGCGGCTCATGCCATGAAGCCCAAAGAGCCAATGCAATCCCACGCCAAACAATTATGGCATTGCGGCATGCATCCGCAGGTGATTCGTGAAGCTCCGGGCGATTGCCCCATCTGCCATATGGCGCTCACGCCGATGAACGCGAACGGTGCCGATGTGCACCGCGATCAAACTGGTCCTGCTGTCGTGCAGATCGATCCGGCTGTTGTACAGAACATGGGCGTTCGCACGACGACCGTCACGCGTGGGCCGCTTGCCAAGACAGTCCGCACGATCGGAATTCTCTCGCTCCCCGAAACAGGCCTGCACGATGTGAGCCTGAAAGTCGGCGGGTGGATCAACCATCTCTACGCCGACCAGGAGGGGATGCATGTCCATCAAGGCGATCCGCTCTTCGCGATCTACAGCCCCGAACTGCAAACCGCGGCTCAGGAATTAATCTCGGCGGAGAAGGCGCTGCGGTCGCTGGGCGATCGATCATCGGACGCCACGCGTCACGAATCACAAATCCTCGTGGAGTCGGCAAAGCGAAAGCTGCAGCTGTGGGATGTCGATCCGCGCGACATTGATGCGATCGCCGCCGCCGATCAACCGCCGCCACAGATCATTTTCCGCAGCCCCGCGACCGGGCATATCGAAGAAAAGATGATCGTGCAGGGCGCAAGCATTCAGCCGGGGATGAAGCTGCTGCGCATCGCCGATCATTCGACGATGTGGCTCGAAGCGCAGATCTACGAAGATCAGTTCCCCTTCATCAAGTCAGGCCAGAAGATCATCGCGACAGTGGAAGCATCGCCGGGCAAGCAGTTCATCGGCGAGATCAACTTCATCTATCCGCATGTCGATCACATGGCTCGCACGCTCAAGGTGCGGGCAGCCCTAAATAATCCCGACTTTGAACTCAAACCCGGGATGTATGCGACGGCGATGATCCAGACCGAGCCGATCGCCGACGCGATTCTCTGCCCGCGCGAAGCGGTGATCGACTTCGGCCAAAAACAAATCGTCTTCATCGATGAAGGCGGCGGGCATTTTTCTCCGCATCAAGTCCGCGCCGGCCTTCTCGGAGATGATGACAAGCTGCAGATCCTCGAAGGCCTGGAGCCGGGCCAAACCGTCGTCACCAGCGGCCAGTTTTTGATGGACGTCGAAAGCCGCACGATTGAGGCGACGCAAAAACTCGGGAGCAAGTGAATAGCCTACTGACTTCTAACTCCCATGATCGCCAAACTGATCAAACTCTCGGTCAACAACAAGCTGCTTGTGCTGCTTGCGACTGCCGCATTGTTGGTTGCTGGCATCTGGTCAATTTTCCACAGCAGCATCGACGCCATTCCGGACTTGTCTGATGTGCAGGTGATCGTGCTGACCGACTACGCCGGCCAGGCGCCGCAGGTGGTTGAGGATCAGGTCACCTATCCGCTCACGACGGCGCTCGCGGGTGTCGGCGCGAAATCGGTCCGCGGGTTCAGCATGTTCGAGACGTCGATGGTCTATGTGATCTTCCCCGACGGCACGAGCCTGCGCGATGCGCGCGAGCGGGTGCTGGAATATCTGAATTATGCTCGCGATCGATTGCCGGCGGGCGTTGAGCCGCGCCTGGGGCCGGACGCCACAGGAGTCGGCTGGGTTTATCAATATGTCCTGCATCCCGGCTACTACGATCCCGCGCATCCGCGCGGGCTGTGGCGCGACGAAGGGCGCGGGTTGTGGTATGCGGCAGTCGCTGATGCGCCGGCCGATCGTCGTTCAATTCTTGTGAAGGTTCGCGCCTTCGATGCGCCGGGCATATCACCGCTCGGCGGCGCGGCGCTGCTTCTCTGCAATCAGGATTTGGCGTCGCTGCGCAGTGTGCAGGATTGGTATTTGCGATATCCGCTGACCGGAGTCCCCGGAGTCGCGGAAGTCGCCAGCATTGGTGGATTCGTCAAGGAATATCAGGTTGTCCTCAAGCCGGAAAAATTGCTCGCGTTCAACATCTCGATTCGCGATCTGATGATGGCAATTCAGCGCTCGAATAACGACGTCGGCGGGTCGGTCATCGAGATGAGCGAGAACGAGTACATGATCCGCAGCCGCGCGTATCTGCGCGGGCTAAGCGATCTGGCGAAAGTTCCCGTCGGCATGGCAAAGGAAGGCACGCCGATATTTCTGAAGGATATCGCCACGCTGCAAATCGCCGGTGAAGAGCGGCGCGGCATCGGCGAATGGAACGGGCAGGGGGAAGCCGTCAGCGGAATCGTGATCGCCCGCTACGGCGCTAATGCCTGGCAGGTCATCAAGGACGCCAAGGCAAAACTCGTGGAGCTTGAGGACGGCCTGCCGCCGGGCGTTGCGATTCAGACGGCTTACGATCGCTCGCAACTTATCGAGCGCTCGATTCACACACTGAGCCACACGCTGCTGGAAGAGATGATCGTCGTCTCGCTGATTTGCCTGCTGTTTCTGCTGCATGGCCGCAGCGCGCTGGTGGCGATCTTCGTCATCCCGTGCAGCATGCTGGCGAGCCTGCTGATCATGTCGCTGCTGGGGATCAACGCCAACATCATGAGCCTCGGCGGGATCGCGATCGCGATCGGTGTCGTCGTCGATAGCGCGATCGTCATGATCGAAAACGCGCACAAACATCTGAATCGCGAGGAGCATCGGCTCGCCCTGGGCGAGCCGCCGCGCCCGCGAGCGCAGGTGATTCTCGAGGCGGCAATCGAAGTCGGCCCCAGCCTCTTCTTTAGTCTGCTGATCATCACGGTGAGCTTCCTGCCGGTGTTCGTGCTCGGCGGAGAAAGCGGCCGGCTCTTCAAGCCGCTGGCTTACACCAAAACCTTCGCGATGGCCGCGGCGGCGATTCTTTCGGTGACGGTCATCCCGGTGTTGATGATCTATCTAATTACGCCAAGGCTCACGTCTGCCGTGCGTAGTCCAATTGCTCGGGTGTTTCTTCACGTCGCCGTAGTCGTCATCGGTGCGCTCGTCGTCGTGAGTAGCGCCTCCGCGCCGGGATTGCTCGGCGAATATCGCGTGTGGATTGTGATCGGAGCTTGCGCAATTGTCGCAATGTTGGTGATCCCGCAGCGGATCATTCACGAAGAGAGAAACCCCATCAGCCGCGCGTTGCAGTTGCTTTACGAGCCGTTCTTTCGCTTTGCGATTGGGCTCCGCTGGCCGCTGTTGATCCTTGCAGTGGCGTTCATTGCCTCGGCGATCTGGCCCTTCCGTCAGCTC
>DATBDZ010000173.1:0-5249 GCA_036276235.1 Humisphaera sp.
CGTCACGTTTCACGTCTTTACGTTTCGCACCTGGAGGCAGCCCCTCGCCGGGGACGTATTCTCCCCCCTCCGGTATTCCGGGGGAGGGTTAGGGTGGGGGTCGTTTGCGCAGGATGCACTTGTTCTACACAACCCCCACCCCAGCCCTCCCCCGGAGTACCGGAGGAGGGAGAAAGAGACTCACTTGCGATTACTTACCCGCCTCCGCAACCTTATCCGTCTTTTGCGGCGACGGCTTCTGCTGCGCCGTCTGCGACTGGATGACATTGACCGCGACGCCTTCTGAGATTTTTTCTCCTGGCGTGGCGATGATTTGCTCGTCGCCGTTGAGGCCTTCGGTGACCTCGAGTGTGTTGCCGTAGTCTTCGCCTAGCTTGATTTTTTGGAAGTGGATCGTGTTGTCACTTTTCACCACCGCCACCTGCGTACCCTCAGCGTTTACGATCAGCGACGGCGACGGGATGATCAGCGGCGGCTTGTCGCGCATCAGGCTGAAGCTGGCCTGCACGAACATGCCGGGCAGCAACGCGCCGTCGGTATTGGGGACTTTGATCTCCGTCAGCAGCGAGCGGCTGGCGGGGTCGAGGTAGTTGGTCGTGCCCATCACCTTGCCGTTGAAGACCACGCCGGGCCGCTCGCGCGCGGTGACTTTCACATCCATCCCCTTCTTGATCGACAGCGAATTGGTCTGCGGCACATTCACGAAAACGCGCAGGACATCGTTCTCGGCGATCTTGTACATCGGCTTGATGTCAGCCGACGTCGGGTCGGCGTTGATCAACGCGCCGGTATCGAACGAGCGGCCGGTGACGACGCCGTCGAATGGCGCCGTTACTTTCTGATATCCCTGCAGCTCGGTCAGGCGCCGCACGTTTGCATCGGCAGCGGCGACGTTGGCCTTGGCGGCTTCGACGCCGGCATCGGCGGCGCTTAGGTCGGCGGCCTTCTGGTCCAGGTCCTGCTGCGTGACCCCGCTCGTGCCTTTGAGCGATTGATAGCGCCTGTTGGTGATCTGCGCCATCTGTAGGAGACTAGCCGCCTGCGCCTGCGCGGCCTTTGTTTGCAGCACGGCGGCGCGTGCCTGTTGAAGCTGTTGATCGATTTCCGGCGAATCCACTTCCGCCAGCAACTGCCCTTTCTTCACCTGGCTGCTAATGTCGGCGTACCACTTGCTGAGATAGCCGGTCGAACGGGCATAGATGGAAACTTCCTGCCACGGACGAAGCGTGCCGGGCAGCGCGATCTCAATGACGTTCGGCGCGACCTTCGGCTGAACGACAGATACCGGCACCGGCCCGCCGGCGGCCTGGGCCTCAGCGTTGAGCTGCGCGGTGTTACGCACGCGCGGAATGAAACCAGTGGCAAACAACGCCGCCAGCGCCAGGAAAACCAGAACGCTGACGAAGATGACTTTGCCATTGCGAACCGGCGCGATGTGGCCCCAATCGTCGTGACCATCGTGGCTCGCCGCGCCGTTGCCGTTCCCATTCTCGTGCGCAGGCGCGGCCGCAGGCGCGCGCGGAACACTCCGCACCGGATCGCGCGTCCGGGGATGGGAGGGTTTGGCTTCTGTTGTTTCCATTAAGGCTCCGGGTAACAATAAGTTGTCAGTTGCCAGTTATCAGTTGTCAGTGAAAAATGCATTTGCATTTTGTCTTTACTGACAACTGGCAACTGACAACTGACAACTCATTTCTTCTCCTCACCCTTCCTGCAACTCCGGCTCCACTGGCCGATGCGGCGGAAGTTTTCGCAATGCACTGTAGATCACCGGCACGAAGAAGAGCGTGGCGAACGTTGCGATGCTCAGGCCGCCGATGACGGCGCGGCCGAGCGGCGCGTTTTGTTCGCCGCCTTCTCCCAAGCCTAATGACATCGGCAACATGCCGATGATCATCGCAAGCGCGGTCATGACGACCGGCCGCAGTCGGGTCATACCGGCGGCAAACGCGGCGTCGTGCGCGTTGGCGTCATGCTCCTTACGGTAGTCATTCGCAAACGTGATCATCAATATGCTATTTGCCGTAGCCACACCCACGCACATGATCGATCCCATCAAGCTGGGGACATTAATCGTGGTGCGGCTGGCAAAGAGCATCCACAAAATCCCGCAAACAGCCCCCGGCAGCGCCATCAGGATAATCAGCGGATCGAGCCAGCTCTGGAAGTTGATCGCCATTAGCAAATACACCAGAACGACCGCGCCGATGATGCCGATCGCCAGGGCCGAGAATGACGATTCCATGCTCTGCACCTGCCCGCGCACCGTGATGGCGGTTCCCGGCGCTGCTTTGGCTCGCATTCGGTTGACGATCTGCTCGACCTGCTTTGCCACCGATCCCAGATCGGAATTCTGCACGTTGGCCTGAATGTCGAATGTCGGGGCGATGTTGTAGTGCGTGATGTTCGTCGCGCTGGTTCCCCGCGTGACTGATGCCATGTTGCCCAGCAACTGCGGATCGGGCGATTTGGGCCCGAGCACCGGCGTGCTCAAAAGCGCGCCCATCGAATCGATCTTGTAATCGGGCGTCATGACAGCAACCGCGTAGCTCACGCCGCGCTTTTGATCCAGCCAGAAATTTGGCGCCGTCTGTCCGCTTGAAGAAAGCGAGATCAACACATTGCTGGCGGCGTCGCGCTGCTCGACACCCATTTGGTTGGCCATCGTGCGATCCACCGCGATGCGCAGGTCCGGCGTGTTGGTGACCTGGTGAATGTGAACATCCACCGCGCCGGGCACGGTCGCCACCTCCTTGCGGATGGCCTCGGCGATCTGATGATTCTGCTCGTTGTTGGCCTTGGGCCCCAGCACCTGCACATCCAGCGGCGCGGGAATGCCGAAGTTGAGCACTTGCGTGGCGATATCCGCCGCCTGAAACCAGCAACCCAACTCGGGGAATTGCACTGGCAATTCCTTGCGAAGTATTTGCATGTACTGCGCGGTGGGTCGATGGTTTTCCTTGAGGTTGATCAGAATCTCGCCGTCGGCGGGCGAGATTTGCGAGCCGTCGCTGAGCGACATGTTGATGCCGCTATTGGGCACGCCGATGTTGTCGAGCATGACCTCGATCTCGTCGCCGGGGATCTTGGTGCGAATGAAATCTTCAACGCGGGCGAAGTAGCGCTCGGTCTCTTCCAGGCGCGTCCCCGCCGGCGCGCGAACATGGAGCCGCATCTGGCCGGCGTCGAGCGTGGGGAAGAAATCCTTGCCGATCAACGGGACCAGCCCGCAGGAGAGGACAACAAAAATCGAAAAGGCGATGACCGTCAGCCCGCGATGCTCCAGCGCGTATGAGAGGAACCCGCCATAAAAGCGGCGGAATCTCTCGAAGCCGCGATTGAACGCTTCATGTGTGCGCCAGATCCAGTTGTTCTGGAAGACATAGTAGACGGCCGCCGTGAGGGCGACGCCGATCACGATGACGCGGACGATCGAGAGGATCGCCCAGCCGCGATGATCGCGCCACTCCGCGGGAAAGCCGGTGATGAACGCGGGCAATGCCTCGACGATCGCTGCGTGCGCCGCTTGCGGAAGCTTCCAGATGATCAGCGCGCTGACGACAAACGTCGCGATGAGTATCGCCCAGATTTTCGATGCCCAGATGCTCGACTTGAGATAGCTAATGTGCTTATCCGGATTTTCGTGGAGGTGGGCGATGCCTTCCTGCTCGACGCCGCCGTATAGCTCGACTTCATTTTCCAGCAGGAAGTGCACCATCGTCGGCACGAGCGTGCGGCTCAGCAGATAGCTGGTGAGCATCGCAAAGACAACCGCCATCGCCAGCGGCGTAAAGAGGCTGCGGGCCGCGCCGGTGATGAACCAGACGGGGACGAAGACGATGCAGATGCAGAGTGTCGAGACGAACGCCGGCACGGCAATCTGCTGCGCGCCGTCGAGAATCGCCTGCACCAGACGTTTGCGCTGATGCAGATTGCGGTGGATGTTTTCAATTTCGACGGTGGCGTCGTCCACCAGAATGCCCACCGCCAGCGCCATGCCGCCGAGGGTCATAACGTTGAGCGTTTCGCCGAGCACCCACAGAACGATGATCGAGACGAGAATCGAAAGCGGAATGGAGATGCAGATGATCAGCGTGCTGCGCCAGGAGCCCAGGAACAGCAGGATCATCAGCCCGGTAAGGCCGGCGGCGATGGCCGCCTCTTTTACCACGCCCATCACCGCGGCACGCACGAAGATCGACTGATCGAAGATCGGCGTCAGCTTCAATTCCTTATACCCCGGCACGCGCGGCAAAATCTTCGGCAGCGCATCCTTGATGCGCTGCACGATGCTCAGCGTCGAAGCGCCGCCGAGCTTGTAAACCGGCTCGAGCACGCCCTTCTTGCCATCACTGTGGACGAGGTTGATCTGCGGGATGTATTTGTCGCTGACATGGGCGACATCCTTGATGAAGACGGTTGTGCCGTTGACGGTCTTGATCGGCAGATCGTTGATCTCATCAAGCACTTCGGGACTGGCATTCAGTCGGACGTAATACTCCTGCGTGCCGATGCGGGCGGTCCCGGAGGGGACGATGATGTTCTGGCTGTTGATGGCGTTGGAAACATCCGCCGGCGAGATGCCAAAGCCATAGAGCTTGTCCGGCTCCAGATCGACCATCACCTGCCGCTGCTTGCCGCCGTAGGGCCAGGGCATCATCGCGCCCTGCACGGTGGCCAATTCGGGGCGGAGGAAGTTATTGCAGATATCAAAAAGCTGCTGCTCTGGAAGCGTATCGCTCCCCAGCGAAAGCTGGAGGATCGGCACCGTCGAGGCGCTATAGCGCATGATCAGCGGCGGCTGCACGCCCGCCGGCATCGTGCGCAACGCCGTCTGCGAGACAGCCGTCACCTGCGCCTCGGCCTCGGCGATCTTCGCGCCGGGCTGGAAGAAGATGCGAATGACGGCTTCACCGTTAATCGATTGACTTTCGATATGTTCGATATCGTTGACGGTGGTGGTGAGGATGCCTTCATAAACGCGGACGATTCGCCCTTCCATCTCGTCGGGCGACATGCCGTCATATTTGAAGATCGCCGAGATCACCGGGATATCGACTTCCGGAAAGATATCGGTCGGCATCCGCAAAATCGCGAACACGCCGAGAATGACCACCAACATCGCCATGACGACGAAGGTGTAAGGTCTGCGAAGAGCTAGGCGGACGATCCACATATGTTCGTACTTCCACTAAATGACGCGAGCGGTAACAGGGACGAAGGGACGGAGGGACGAAGGGACGAAGGGG
>DATBDZ010000174.1:0-4880 GCA_036276235.1 Humisphaera sp.
GTTCTACACAACCCCCTCCCCAGCCCTCCCCCGGAGTACCGGGGGAGGGGAGTAAAAGCGGCGGCATGAGGTATTACGCATTCGCATTTCTTTCGTGCGTAAGCGCGCGCCGGCGAGATTTGTTATAATCCCCGCCGCATCTCATGTCGGTCACAATCAAATCCCGGTGCATGGCGATGGGGACGTTCTTCGAAGCGTTCCTCTGTGGCGAGGATTCCGCTTTCTTGGACGATGTCGTTGAGTTGCTTTGGGACGAACTTTTGCGCATCGAGCGGATACTTTCGCGATTTGATCCCGCCGGCGAAGTGTATCGGCTCAATAGCCGCGGCGAGATCGCGACGCATCGCGTTACGCGCGAGCTCGTTGCCATTCTGCAAGCGTGCCAGGAACATCGGCGGCTGACTGACGGCAATTTCGACGTGGCAATCGGTGCGGGGCGAAGTGAGCCCTACTCGCTCGACGCCGATCGTGGCACGATCACATTTGCTCACTCCGATGTTCAACTTGACCTGGGTGCTTATGGCAAAGGGTACGCGCTAGATCGCTTGAATGAGATGCTGGGTGAGCATCGCGTCCATTCGGCACTGCTCAGTGCCGGCCGCACCTCGATCGTGGCGCGCGGCGGCGGGCCGGATGGATCGCCCTGGCAAGTCGCGATCGCGCATCCCGATGCAAAGGACGGCGGCGTTCCTCTGCCGCTCCGCGATTCGGCTCTCGCCTGCGCGTCGGTCTTTGATCAGGGCCAAACTGTCTCCGACATCATCGACCCGCGCACGGGCCAACGGCTGACAACGCAAGCGATGTGTGTCATCCTCGACCCAAGCGCAGCTGCGGCGCAATCTCTTTTGACCACATGTCTGGTGATGGGTGAAGAGCAAGCCAAAACCTGGGCGCGCAATCGGCAATGTCACGCCGGCGTCGGGTTCGTCCATGAAGCAGACGGGAAGACTGTGATAACTTGGCCGAATCCTGCGCCCGCAAGACAAGCATGAACCGGCAGGACGGCCGTCGGAATTGATTCAATCTTCCGCCGCTTGTCGTTTCCTTCGCGGGCGGTCTTCGTGATCTCCGCAGAAATCAACCAGCCGCGCGATTTCGCTGCGCAGGTCTTTGCGGTGGACGACGAAATCCAGGAATCCCTTCTCCTTGAGGAACTCACTCCGCTGGAATCCATCCGGAAGCTCTACCTTGATCGTGTTCCAAATCGTGCGCGGGCCGGCGAAGCCGATCAGCGCCTTGGGCTCGGCGATAATAAAATCACCCAGCATGGCGAAGCTCGCGGTGACGCCGCCGGTGGTTGGGTCAGCCAATAGACTGATAAACAAGCCGCCGGAATCGTCGAGCCGCGCGAGGGCGGCGCTGGTTTTGGCCATCTGCATCAGCGAGAGCGCCGATTCCTGCATGCGCGCGCCGCCCGAGCAGCTCACCACCAGCAGCGGCAATTCCTCTTCCACTGCATCCTCAATCGTCCGCGTGATCTTTTCGCCGACGACACTCCCCATCGATCCCATCATGAAGGTGGGATCCATGACGGCGACCATGATCGGCCGCCCCTTGATGAATCCCTTGCCGCAGACGACGGCGTCGGAATTTCCCGTCTTATTCTGCTCAGCGCGCAGGCGATCTTTGTACGCCTTCTTATCGGAAAACTTCAGCGGATCGGTCGGCTCGATATCCGCAAAGCGTTCTTCAAAGCTGCCCGGATCACAAAGCATCTCGATCCGCAGCCGCGCGCTGATGCGGAAGTGGTAGTCGCAGGCGGGGCACACGTGCAGCGCTTCTTCGACAACTTTGCGAAAAAGCATGTCGCCGCAACCAGGGCAGCGCAGCCACAGTCCTTCAGGAATGCCTTCGCGCTGGCCGCGGGTGTCGTTGGAAGTCTCTGCCATGGGGTAATAGGTACTGCGCCGCGGGTGATGCGTAAAGCGAATGAGTTGTCAGCGAATAAGTTGTCAGTTGTCAGGGAAGAGCAAAGTTGCCAGTTACCAGTTGCCGGTTCAGTGGATGCGAACGAGGCCCGCGTCGTATTGTCTTCCCTGGCAACTGACAACTGGCAACTGGCAACTTATCCCGGCCCGATCTTCTCCCTCAACTCCGCGATCGCCGCTTTGCGATCGGGGTGATCGAAGATTCCGCTGCCGACGACGAACCAATCGACACCGGCGTCCGCCGCCGCGCGGATGGTTTCGGCGTGGAGGCCGCCATCCATTTCCAGCCGCTGATTTTTGGTCAATCGCTTCTTGATCTCCCGCGCCTTGGGCAACACTTCCGGCATGAATTTCTGCCCGCCAAAACCGGGGAAAACGCTCATTACCAACACCAGATCGACATGCTCCAAGGCTGGCCAAATCCGCTCGGCGGGTGTATCCGGGTTCAGCGTGATTCCCACGCGGCAGCCAAGCTTTCGAATCTCCTGCGCCACTTTCGCCGGGTCATCGGTCGCTTCCACATGGAAGGTCAGATTCTGCGCCCCCGCCTTCACCATCGCCGGCGCATAGCGCAGCGGCTCGGAGATCATCAGATGCGTATCAAAAAACGCCGTAGTCACCGGCCGCGCCGCGTGAATGATCGGCGGACCAAAGCTGATGTTCGGCACAAAATGCCCGTCCATCACATCCAGATGCAAAAAATCCCCACCAGCGGAAAGCACGTCGGTAATCTCCGCGCCGAGCTTGGCAAAGTCGGCGGAGAGGATCGACGGGAGGATGAGATGGCCGGTATGGTTGAATGGATCGGATATCACTTCAAATCAATTCCGAAGGAGGGAGGCCGAACTAACGCCATCGGACGCCGAAACGATCCGCTTCATCCGGTGTCAGGCCCATTGCAATTGTGATCTTCAAAACCTCCTCAGCAGTTTTAACACGCTCCGCAGCGTCCATGATGACCTCGCCGCGGTGCTCGCGGCTCAAATGACCCCAGTCGCTCCACACAACGTATACATGGACGACTTCCCCTTTAGAGTTTCGCTCTTCAAGTATGACAGGCTCAGGCGCCGCCGGGTCGGGCGTTCTCCATTCCAACTCCAATTGATCGACGAGCTGGTCGTAGTTTGTCGGGCGGGCGGCGTTATACGGTTTGACCGGCATTGCAAACCCTCAAATAAGATTCGTCCAATTGTTCTTAACCCACCACGTCCGAGCAAGTGCGGGCCAGGCATCCGTAGCGGTCAACCCCGATCTGCGATACCTCATGTCGACAATCCATTCCTCTTGCAAGCCACGAATAACATGGGCCTGGAGATCAGTCGCCAGGCCCGCCGCCAGTGGTCGACCAAGATGCAGCCGCAACCGAAGTATCACTTCGCCAAAGAATGCCAGATCGTGATAGTCTGTAAAGGGAACCGTGGGCGACACAGTTTGCATCCACTTTCTTATGGGAGCCAATGTACCTTTGACCAGCGTCGTGTTCCTGTGTCCCTGAAGTAGCATGCACGCAGCCTTAAGCCACATCTCCGCTGCATAACCAAGCAAGTATATAGCACCTTCGAACTCCTGGGCGAGAATCAATTGCTCAGCCTCCCGATAGCGGTCGTCGGCGGCCAACAGCATGTCCGACAACGTCTCCGGATTACCTTGAATAAATTGCCGTAGCGGCATCGGTTTTCAATCCAAAATATCCAGCGTAGAAAAATGCCCGTTCTCCAAAAACTCCAGCGACGCCCCGCCGCCGGTGGAGACGTGGCTGACTTTGTCCGCGAGGCCCATTTGCTCGATTGCCGCGGCACTGTCGCCGCCGCCGATGACGGTTACGGCGCCGTTCTTTGAGGTTGCGTCGGCAACTGCTTGTGCCACCACGCGCGTGCCTTCGGCGAACGGCTTTTTCTCGAACACGCCCATCGGGCCGTTCCAGATAACCGTCTTCGCTTTGGCGATTTCCGCCTTGTACAGCTCGCGCGTTTTGGGGCCGATGTCGAAGCCTTCCAGATCTGCCGGGATGTCGCCTTCCACGACGCGCGTCGTCGCGTCGTCGGTCATCTTATCCGACACCACCGTATCGACCGGCAGCTTGATTTTGCCGCCGGCTTTGGCCAGCAGGCTCTTGGCCAGCTCCACCTTATCGCGTTCGACAAGGCTCTTGCCGACCTGCTTGCCCTGCGCGAGGAAAAATGTGTAAGCCATCGCTCCGCCGATCAGCAGCGTGTCGGCTTTGCCGAGCAGTTGTTCGATGACGTTGATTTTGTCGGAGACTTTGGCACCGCCGAGGATCGCGACGAACGGCCGCGCCGGCTTGGTGACGGCTTCCCCCAGATACTTCAATTCCTTCTGAATCAAAAACCCCATCGCGCGCGGCTTCCCCTGCAACAACTGCGGCACGCCAAATGTGCTCGCATGCTCGCGATGAGCCGTCCCAAATGCGTCGTTGATGTAGACATCCCCCAGCTTGGTCAATTGCTCTGCGAGCTTCGCCTCGTTCTTTTCCTCTCCCTTATGAAATCGCACATTTTCCAGCAGCAGCACTTCGCCGTCCTGCAGCTCGCGCGCCTGCTTCTCCACTTCCGGCCCGATGCTGTCGGCAGCGAATTTGACTGGCTTGCCCAACAACTCGCTCAATCGATCGGCAACTGGCTTGAGCGAAAACTTAGGCTCCGGCCCGCCCTTGGGACGACCAAGATGCGACATGAGAATCAAACGACCGCCACGATCGAGCACGTTCTTGATCGTCGGCAACGCCTGCACGATCCGCCGATCATCGGTGATCTTCGCCCCCTCGAGCGGCACATTAAAATCCACCCGCATCAGAACGCGCTTGGACTTCACATCGATATCAGCGACGGTTTTCCTGGCCATGATTGATTCACTCCTTTAGCGTACCCGGGAACGAAAGCGGGTGATGCTAAAGGTCGTGGAAATCAAGTCAAGGAAGGCGGAAGACTTGGA
>DATBDZ010000175.1:0-6729 GCA_036276235.1 Humisphaera sp.
CGATGCCGGGGGCGACGCGATCGTAAAATTGCTTGACAAATTTACCGTCCGGTGATGCCACCCCCGACTCCTTCGCGGCTGTGTCGAACGGCGATTGGATCGTGCCAATGCGCGATTGCCAGGAGTTGTTGTCATCGGCCCACTTGAAGCTTTCCAGGCCAATGCAAGGCACCGCCGCCGCGATCCGCTCATCGACCGCCGCCGACAGGTAGGTTTCGATGCCGCCCTTCGACACGCCGAACAAGCCGATGCGGCTCTTGTCCACATCATCGCGCGTTTCCAGATAATCGACGAGGCGCATCACGTCCCAGACGGTATCAAAGAAAAATGGATGCTCGCGGCCATCGTGCCAGGCGAGCAAAATCGCCTGCTGATATTCGGCCGACCCATTGCCGGCTTTGGTCCGCTCGCCGTGATAGCGGCCATCAATCGCCACGGCGACGAACCCCTTACCTGCGAGTTCGCGCAGAAGACTCAGCTCATTCGATTTATTCCCGCCGGTTCCATGCAGCGCGATCACCACCGGCCGCCGACCAACGCTGTCAGTTCGCTTCACCAGAATCCCCGGCACCCGCTGGCCTGCCTCGGCGGCATACGTAAAGTGAAACTCCGAAAGATCCCCATGCGCGGGTAGAGGCGTAACCTCCGCCGCCAACGGAACGCGGGGACGGTCAATCAGCTTGAGAAAATCCGAGCGCGAATCGCCGGCGCGGGCGAATCCCGACGACAGCGCTATTGCCCCAACCAACGCCAACCAGACCGCTGCGCGATTCTGTACCATGACGTGCTCCTCTGCACTGCCCCATCGTTCAACTTGCGCGTCGGTGTGATTCTCGCCCGGGGCTGCCAAACTTTTTCAAGGCTCTGTCGATCTTGGCGACAGTCGATACATCCGGCGTCACTTTCGCTTTTTCGATCCTGTTGAGCGTCTCGGGCCGGATTCTGGCCAGTCGCGCCAATTGGGCCTGGGACAAGCCGGCGGCGACCCGATCGCACACGATACCTCGCGCTATAGTCGCGCGTGCGATAAGCCCACATCTTGCGCACGTAATAGATCCAAGTCTGGGACGCGCAACAGCAACCCACGCACGATATCGCCGTTGAAGTTCTCGTCGCTCAGGAGGCGAAGCATCGAAGGCTTATTTCTTGCGGGCCGCTGTCAATCTCGCACGGATCTCGCTCATGTCCGGCTGTGCCGCTTCGATTCGCCCTTGGACGGCGTCGGCTTCTTGTTCGCGCTTTTCCAGATACTCCTCAATCTCCCGCCGGTGGCGCAGGTAATACGCGATCACGGAATACACGTCCTGCAAAGCGAGCGTGTCGTATCGCTGAACAATCGTTTCGGGAGTCGCGCCGTCCTGTAACGCGTGGATCACGATCTCCAGCAGCACGCGCGATTCACCAACGCGAATCGCGCCGGCCTGGTCTTCGCGAAATGGCGGTACTTCTGCATGAACAGCAAAACCCATATCGATTCCTTACTCGGTTCTCCGGCTCACAATCATATCACCGCGCCGGCGTCGCTGCGAAATGCCTTCCTGCAAACTCCAAAAACGCCCGCCAATCCTGCGGGGCGGCCATGTGGCCGCCCGTGTGATAAATCCAGCCCAGATCACCACTCGTCTGGGCGACATCCAGCGGCGGCATTTCGGTCGTTCCCAGATCCTTCAAACCAAGCAGGCGATACACCGGGCCGGCGGCGACTTCCGCGAGAAATTCGCCGCGCGGGTCGGCCCATTGGTCGGTTGTGCCGCCGTTGATGAAGACTGGATGCGGCGCGTTGAGGGCGATCAGCATGTGCGAATCGACCGGCATCTGATTCCAGTGGCCGGCGTACTTCTGAAAGTTTCCGCAGAATTGCCAGGCGAAATTCTGGGCCATGTCGTCCACCGTTTCGCCCCAATCGCGGCGAGCGAGCGACGCGCCCATCTCGCCCGAACAACTGGAGAAGACCGCCGCGATCCGTCGATCTTGTGCGCCGGCCCAGAGAACGGTTTTGCCCAGGCGCGAGTGGCCCATGATGGAAACGTGCTTCGCGTCGATCGCCTTGTCGGTCTCAAAATAATCGATGACGCGGCTGATGCCCCACGACCAGGCGCTGATCGTTCCCCATTGATCGTCGGCAGGTTTGCTCTGCCCCGGCGCCAGAGTCATCGCAATCACGCCCGATGAAAACGTATTCGCATTGTCGGGCTGAACCTCGGTGTAGACGAGGGTGGCGTATCCCCAGCCGCGCGCCAGGATGTCAGCTATGGGATCGCCAAACCCCGCGCCGACGCGGGCGGGCGCGTTGGCGCGAGCGGGGGCGGTCGCCGGTGCACGGGCCGGCACGGTGGCGGGTCCGCGGCCACGAGCACCCGCGGCGGGGAATCCGAAGTTAATACACAAAACAATCGGCACTGGCCCCTTCGCGCCAGCGGGCGTGTACATCGTCACGTTCACGCGCGGGCTGTTCTCGCGATCGCCGATCTGGCCGACGATTCGCTTCATGATCGCGGAGTTGTTCATCGCCGCCGGATCGGTCGAGGCGACGCTCCACGTCACCTTCGCCGCGTTCGCCGGCACGGCACCATAAATCTCCGTCTCATACAGCTTGAGAATCTCCGGCCGGCGCTCCTTGAACCACGTATCCGCCTCCCGCACTGGTTGGCCACTGGCGAGCACGAGCGGGTCAGGCAACGTATACGTGCCGACCTTTGCCTCATCGTAATTGGAGATGTGCCCGGTCTTTGTCGCGGTGCGGATCGGATTGCCGTTCGCGTCAGAGCGATTGGCGGGGCGAGTTGTCGGTGGCGCGGGTTGCGCACAGACGGGCATCGAAAGCCCCAGCAAGCCGATCGCAATGATCCAGGAACGCGGAAATGTGCGGTTCATCCTTCACCTCATTGTTAGTGCATCGAATGTTTCCACAGATAATTCATCCGATCGCGCATGACGCCCGGATTGCGGGCACGGGCGGCGGCGACTTGCTCGCTGATTTGCCCGGCGACGCAAAGCCTTGCCAAATCCTGCTCCAGCGTCTGCATGCCCTGCGCGCCGCTGGCCTCCATGACTGAATATATCTGGGTCGTCTTCCCCGTTGCGATCAGGTTGGCGACGGCCGAATTAACGTGCAGCACCTCGCACGCCGCAACGCGGCGCGTGTGGCCTTCTTCGTGGCCCGTCGGCAGCAGATGCTGGGCAACGGCCGTCCGCAGGACCAGGCAAAGCTGGCGGCGAATCCCTTCCTGCTCCTCGGCCGGAAAGACCGAGATCAATCGCTCGACAATCCCCACGCAATCGCCGGCATGAGCGGTCGTGAAGACCAGATGCCCCGTCTCGGCGGCGGTGATTGCGGTGCGGATCGTCGCCAGGTCGCGCGCCTCGCCGACGAGGATCACATCCGGGTCCTGTCGCAGCGCCGCAATTAGCGCATCGCTAAATGAGGGCGCATCGATCCCCACCTGCCGCTGGTTCACCAGCGCCTTGATCGGCCGATGAATGAATTCGATTGGATCTTCTATCGTTACAAGATGACAGGCTCGCGTGCGGTTGATGCGATCGAGCAGAGTCCCCAGCGTTGTGCTCTTGCCCGCTCCGGCGGGGCCACCCACGACGACAAGTCCATCCCGCAGATCGCAAAGCGACTCCAGAGATGGAGGCAGTCCCAATTCCGCCAGCGAAAGAAACGTCTCTTCAAGCCGGCGCAGCGCGATAGCGAGGTTTCCCTGGCGGCGGAAGATATTGAACCGGAACCGCGTGAGCCGAGGGCCGGACATCGCCCCGTCGATCGAGCCACATTCGGGGCCGTCCGGGTGCCTTGGCGCGATCAGGGCTGCAATCTCCTGCAAGTCACCGGCATTCGGAATGGGCGCACCTTCGATCGGTCGCAGAACCCCGTCAATGCGCAACATCGGAGAGATTTCAGGCGCCAGGTGCAGATCAGAAGCGCCGGCTTCAATGCAAGCCGTCAACAGACGTTCGAGTCGCTCGGATGCGGGCGGTGAGTCGCTCAAGATGTCAGCCAGCTTATCTTGCCGGCGGCATGGGCGTCCAACTGGCGAGGTCTGCAAGTTTTCATCGCGGCGCGGTTTCGCCCTTAGAACCCTCTCCCCTGTACTCAGGGGAGAGGGCAGGGTGAGGGGACGGGCCGCGAACTTACGCGCTGTTCGGAGGTCGAAGCGTTCGTCCCCACCCCAGCCCTCTCCCCTGAGTACAGGGGAGAGGGAGAAGGCGCGATTTCCGGTTTCGCCGCGCAGCACCACGATTCGTTCGAATAACAGCCACCTACCCCGTCAAGTGTGGTAATCCGCGTTAATCGTCACGTAATCCTTCGACAGATCGCACGTCCACACCGTCGCGGTTCCTTTGCCGCCACGGCAAATTAGTTCGGCGGTCACTTCTTTCGCCCTGAGCGCTTCGCTGACCTTTGCCGCGTCGAAGGGAACGGGCTGTCCGTTGCGGAAGACGGTCGTTCCCTGGAGCTTTAGCGCGCATCGATCGGGATCGAACGGAACGCCGGCGAAACCCGCCGCCGAGACGATGCGGCCCCAGTTTGGGTCGTTGCCGTTCATCGCGCATTTCACCAACGGTGAATTGGCGATCGTGCGTGCCATCGCGCGGGCGGCTTCTTCCGATGCCGCGCCGATGACCTTTACGACCACGACCTTTGTCGCGCCTTCGCCGTCGGCGGCGATTTGATATGCCAACGACTGGCACACCTCATCCAGCCCCTTTGTAAAACCCGCGATCGATTTTGCGGAATCAATCTTCGCCGCGCTCGCGCCCGATGCGAGAATGGCGGCTGTGTCGTTGGTGCTGGCGTGATCGTCCACGGTCACGGTGTTGAAGCTGGTTTGAACCGCCTGAGCGATGAGCTTGCGTAGCAATGTGGGTGAGATCAAGGCGTCGGTCGTCAGATACGCCAGCATGGTGGCATGCTTCACTTTGCGCGCGTCACTGCCGCTATGCAGCGCCAAGCGCGGCCCGATCATCCCGCTTCCTTTGCAGACGCCGGCGATGCTCACAACATCCCGCCCGATCTTGAACTCCACCGCGGCTGCTTTACGCTTCGTGTCGGTCGTCAAAATCGCATCGGCGAAGAGCAGCGCATGCTCCAGGCTATCTCCCAGATACTTGCCGCAGTCGAGAATGCCGGCGTCTATCTTTTCCATCGGAAGATGATGCCCAATGATTCCGGTCGAGGAACAAAGTACGTCATCTTTGGGGCAGTCGATGACCTCTGCCGCGAGCTGGCACATCCGCATCGCATCGCGTTCACCCCGACGCCCGGTGCAGGCGTTGGCGTTGCCGGAGTTCACGACGACGCCGCGCAGACGCCCGTCGGCGATATGCCGGCGGCCGATCTTCACGCCCGCCGCCACGACTTTGTTGGTGGTAAACACTGCCGCCGCGGCAGCGCGCGTTTCGCAAACGAGCAGGCCGATGTCCGGCGCGTTGCGTGACTTGATGCCGGCATAAAGCCCCGTCGCGCGAAATCCCCGCGGAGAAAGCAGATGCAATGTCGCCATAGGTTCTGTGTCCCGAGAAGTAAGGCGGGGAAGCTAAACAAAAATTCGAGATGCGTCCACAGGCGGATGCAGATGCAGAGAGAATCGTCGGGGCGTCGTCGCGCCTTTTCCCTCCTCCGGCACTCCGAACATTTTGCATGAACAGTAACTCAAGTTGCCATCTGCGATTCCCACTCAGAAGTCCGGACAACCGTCATGCAGAGGTACTCCGAAGCATCTGGCTGGATCGCGCGAATGGGCCAGATGCTTCGGAGTACCTCTGCATGACAGTGTGTGAAGCCAGTGGACAGAAATTCAGCAATCGCGGTCTCCCCAAAAAAGGAGTTAGGGCGCAGATGCAAAGTGTTGGGTGCTCCGGGGGAGGGAGCGACGCATTACATTGCCGTCATTTCTCGAACCCCAACTCCGCGACTAAACTTACAATCATGATCGAACTGAACGCCGACGAGGCTCGTGTGCTGGGGGTGTTGATTGAGAAGGCGATGACCACGCCGGATCAGTATCCGCTGTCGCTGAATGCCGTCGTCAATGGGGCGAATCAGAAGAACAATCGCGATCCGGTGTTGACGATGGAGGAGGGTCAGGCGTTTGCCGCGCTGGAAGGATTGCGCGGTCAGGGGCTGGTGATTCGCAGCGATATGGTCGGCAGCCGCGTGAATAAGTACAAGCACGCCGCCGGCGAAGCGCTTCATGCGCGGCCGGGAGAGCTGGCGATCCTCGCCGAGTTGATGCTCCGCGGCCCGCAAACGCTCGGCGAGCTGCGCGGGCGCGCCTCGCGCATGCATCCGTTTGAAACGCTCGACGATGCCAAGAATATGCTGACGGCGCTGGCCACGCGCGAACAGGCGATGGTGAAGGAACTGCCGCCGGCACCGGGGAGCCGGGCGGAAAGATATATGCAGCTTCTGGCGCCGGATGCGCATCCGATTTCTGTGACTGAGCAGAGTGCCGGGGGATCGGGTGTTGCGCCGGCTTATGTCGCGCCAACTCCGCTCGCGTCGCGCGTGACTGCACTCGAAGCGGAGGTCTCACTGTTGCGCGAGACGATTCGGAAATTGGCGCAATCGCTTGGGGAAGCGGATCCATTTCCTCCGGCGCAATGATCGCGCGCGGAGAGGTGGACCTTCGGTCCGACCGCGACGCGGTTGACCGCAATAACTGACTGGATTTCCAGAACGTGCAGAAATCCCCGGGTAGCGGTCGGACCGAAGGTCCACCT
>DATBDZ010000176.1:0-40083 GCA_036276235.1 Humisphaera sp.
ACGATGACGCGGCGCGTTGGGCGGGCACTGCCCGCCGCATTTTCAGTTTTTGTAGGGTGTGCTTTAGCACACGCGGAGTTTGTAGGTGGGTGTACTCGCCCACCAGTCGCTCATGGTGGGCGAGTACACCCACCCTACAACTCCGTTTTCATGCTTCGCGGGCGCGGCGCAGCCGCTTGCCCGCTCAGCATGACAGGAGGGCCGAGTGATCAGGATTCTTCCGCGCCATCCATCGCGCGCCCTTTCACTTGCACGCCTCTTAACGGTACAATGACAGTTTCCTGCAAAATCCCTGTGTGCTTCACGCGCGAAGCACGTTTGTCCGTTCGAACAACAAAGGCCCGATATGGTGTGGGATAAGCCGCAGATCCTCAAGGCGTTGAAGAAGCTTTACAAGGAGGGGGCCGATCTTTCGTACAACGCCCTCGCCAAAAAGTATCAGCCGCTGGTGTCGGCGGCGGCGTACCATTTCGGATCATATCGATCGGCGGTCGAGAAAGCGGGCGTCGATTACGCCGGCGTCGCCCGCCGACCACGCTGGACACGCTCCGCGATCATCAAGCTAATCAAGAACGGCAAGCGCGATGGGCATGATCTGCATTGGTCGGCGGTCACCGCGCGCCGCGATGATCTTGGCAAGGCGGCGTTCGCGTCGCTTCAGCCGCGGCTCTTTGGCAGCTGGGATCGCGCGATCACCGCCGCCGGACTTGATGCCGATGAGGTCAATCGCTATCGCAAGTGGAATAAGGAATCGATCGTCTTTGAGCTGCGGGCGCGCTCGCGCGAGGATGAGTCGCTCAACAGCGGCTCGCTGCAACGAGAAGACCCCGGTCTTCACGCGGCGGCGGTCCGTCATTTCGGAACCTACGACCACGCCCTGCGCGCCGCCAAGCTCGATCCCAACAAACTGCGCCAACGCCGATCGTGGACGAAGCAGCGCGTGAAGGATGACCTCAAGTCATCGCAGGTAGACGGCCGGCCGGTTTCCGATTCGATGATCCGCAAGCAAAACCCCTCGCTCTACGGCGCCGCGATCCGATTATTCGGAAGCTTCACACAAGCAAGAAGCGCCGCGGGATTGAAGTCGAAATAGTAAGCGTCCCTGTCAGCCGCTTGCGGCTTCGCACCGTAATCCGCACGACAACCGTCAAGACTGGGAGCACACCCGTGTCCCACCCAATCGTCATCGCGCACCACCTCATCTGGACCGCATACGGCTACTGGCTCCCCAACGACCCCCGCGGAAGCATGTCCCATTTCGTCCACAGCGACGTAATCTTCGAGCTAGGAAACCTCCACCACGGCAGAAAGCGCGTCCAACCCGCAGGAAAAGAAATCCGCGAATTCCTCGCATCCGCCAAAAGTAAACTCAAATTCGACCTACTCGATTTGACCGTACCTGACCGCACCGAAATCGCAGAATCCTTTCGCGAAGCGATCACAAACCATCGATACACCTGCTACGCGTGCGCAATCATGCCCGACCACATTCACATCCTGATTCGTAAACACAAGCATGTAGCGGAAGACATGATCGCGAACTTGCAAGAACACAGCCGCTTGCGGCTTCGCACCGCCCGGCTTCGCACAACCGACCACCCCGTCTGGGGCGGTCCCGGCTGGAAAGTCTTCCTCGATTCCCCCGAAGATATCCGTAGAACAATCCGCTACATCGAAGACAATCCGATCAAAATTCGACTTCCGCGTCAGCAATGGGATTTTGTCACGGAGTATGATGGTTGGCCCTTGCATGCGGGGCATGATCCGAATTCACCGTATGCGCGACGGTTGAGGGGACAGGGAAGCTGGTCGCAATGAGTGCGGTGCGAAGCCGCAAGCGGCTGAGGACTGGAGACGTACGATGGTTTGGTCCTACACTCGCTGAAGGGTGAAGTCGTGAACTCAGAGAACAGGTCGCGAATCGTCAGTCCCGACACGCTCAAAGGGACTCCGCAGGATCGCACTCCGCCGGGGCAGGTGCTGACCGCAAAATGGCCCGTTCTGCATTATGGATCGGTTCCCGAAGTGGATCCGGATCATCCGAGTTGGAAGCTGCGGATCTTCGGGAAGGTCGAAGAGCCTTACGAGCTGAGCTATGAGCAGATCCGCGCGATGCCGGCGCGCGATGTGGTTTGCGATATTCACTGCGTGACGCACTGGAGCCGGCTGAACAATACGTTTACCGGCGTCCCCACCAAAGACATCATCGATCGCGCCAAGCCCAAGCCGTCGGCGAGGTTTGTGATGTGTCACAGCGAAGCGGGCTTTACCGTGAACGTGCCGCTGGCGGAGTTTATCGCGGAAGATTGTCTGCTGGCGTATCAATGGGAGGGGAAGGATTTGGAGCCGGATCATGGCTGGCCGCTGCGCGGGCTGGTGCCGCGGCTTTATCTCTGGAAAAGCGCCAAATGGATTCGCGGGATCGAGCTTCGCTCAAGCGACGCCCCCGGATTCTGGGAACAAAACGGCTACCACATGCACGGCGACCCGTGGCGCGAAGAACGGTTTGGGTGGTGAGGTTCTCACGGCTATACGCTGTCGGTTTACGTGAATAACCGGTTTGAGCATCGTCATGCTGAGGTACTCCGAAGCATCTGGCCGCCCCGCGTAATGGGCCAGATGCTTCGGAGTACCTCAGCATGACGATGTGCTCATCCGCACCACATGTCACCTGCGTCGTACCGCTCCCTAAAAAAATTTCAAAATTTCCGGAAAGCTCGGAAGATTTGTCCATCACTTCTCGACAGAATCCTTGATCGCTCGCCGCCGTAGCGGGAGGAGATGTTGTCGCTGCGGGTGGCGGTTTATCTCGAACCATTCATTTGGAGGTTTGCATGCAGCAGAGGAATTTGCGTCGGCCGCTCATTGAGCCGCTGGAATCGCGGCAGCTTTTGTCTGGGTCGGATATGGGTCTGGGCGGATGGTTGCTCAATCATCTTCCCGCGCCCGATGCGGCGGTGAAGGCCGATCTGGCCAAAATTCAGACCGATCAACAGAAGTTTCTGACCGATCAAAAGACACTGGCGCCCACGCTTACGGCCGATCGTCTGGCCGTCCAGACCGCCATCAAGGCGCTGGCGCCGAAGCTCACGCCGCTTCAGACCACTTTGAAAAATGACATCACGAAGTGGCAGGCAACGATCCTGGCGGATTTCACGGCGATTCGCACTGACCGCGGAAACGCCACCAAGGAAACCGCCGATCAGACGAAGCTGAAGACTGATCTGACCGCCGCCGCGACGGCGATTAAAGCCGATCAGACGGCGATCCAGAATCTCATCGACAAGGACCCCGGCGTCATCGCCGCCAGAGCAAAGCTAACCGCCGACTCCAAGGCGCTGGCGACGGACAAGGCCACGCTCGCGGCGGACTTCACCCAATTGCAGAAGGACCTCAAGGCCCAGTATGGGTCCAAGATCTGATCAGGCGCAATAGGGTGTGACTTTGGACGAGCGGAGCCTCCGCACAACGCATTGGGGGCTTCGCTCGTTCTTTTTGTCGCGTGAGTGGGACAGGAAATTGGGTGCCACAGGTCGCGGTACTCCGAGACCTGTGCTTTGCAGCAACGAGAGACGCACAGGTCTGCGAGTACGCCGACCTGTGGCACCCAAATCTAGCTGCCGCTGATGCGAGTTGAAAACCGACGGGCGGTCTTCCACAATCACGCGCGTGCAGACTCCCTCGCGCCATATAAGACATTGGTGGATCGCGATCTGGATCGCGCTTCTTGTCGGCGCATTTTTTGTCGATCGCACCGTCGCGCAATGGGTGAGCAAAACTGTTCCGCTGGATAAATCTCATCAGGCGACGCGCGTGCTGATTTACATCATGCGCTTGCCGGGCAACTACGGCTTCACCATCGGACTGGCGTGCGTCGTCGCCGTGATTCACCCGAAAAGCTGGCGAGCGGCGGGGGCCCTGGCGCTCAGCGGTTTTACTTCGGGGATCAACGGGCCGATTAAATGGATCGTTGGCCGACATCGGCCCGTCAGGGGCATCGAGCCTTTCACGTTTCACCCGTTTCCCGGCGGCATCGCGGGATTGTTTCATTCGCAGGCGGGTCTGAGCTTTCCCTCCGGCGACGCGACCTGTGCGTTTACGACGGCGGCGTCGCTGTCGATTCTCTTTCCGCGCTGGGCACCAGCCTATTACTTCGCTGCCGCAATCGTCGCGCTGGAACGGGTGATGGAAAACGCGCATTACGTGAGCGAAGTCGTCGCCGGCGCGGGGATCGGAATTATCCTGGGGCTATTTTTCACGCGGCTGGTGATGGGGCGACTTGAACCCGACCCGCCGGGGTTCCCAGTGATCGACGTTTCCGAATAGTTCGGCCGCGCCTCTACGCATGCTCGAAGCGCTCTGTACAATGGGCGCCGTACATGCTCGAAGAGGCTCCGTATCTGTCGCTCGTGATTCCGGCGTTCAATGAGCAGGAAACCATCGCCCAGCTTCTTGCTCGCGTGGAATCTGCGCTGATGCCGCTGGGCAAGCCGTTTGAGGTTGTCATCATTGATGATGGCAGCGCGGATGACACGCCGCGCCTGCTGGGCGAGGCGATGAAGGGCAGGCCGTGGCTGCGGGTTTTGCGACTGGCTCAAAACAGCGGGCAGAGCGCCGCGTTTGACGCGGGCTTCAAAGCCGCGCGCGGGCAGATCATCGCGACGATCGACGCCGACTTGCAGAACGATCCGGAAGAAATTCCGCGGCTCATCCCAATGCTCGATGGCTACGACATGATCAACGGCTGGCGTCGCGATCGCCACGATACGCCGATGCGCAAGCTGCAATCGCGAATCGCCAATCGCATCCGCAACTGGCTGAGCGACGAGACAATCCAGGATTCCGCCAGCAGTCTCAAGGTCTATCGGCGGCATTGCCTTGAAGGAATCGCGCTCTACAAAGGGATGCATCGTTTCATGCCGACGCTGGTAAAAATGCGCGGCTACACGGTTCTGGAAGTCCCCGTGAAACATTC
This sequence comes from Humisphaera sp., assembly GCA_036276235.1. Lineage (GTDB taxonomy): Bacteria > Planctomycetota > Phycisphaerae > Tepidisphaerales > Tepidisphaeraceae > JANWHF01. Next base: position 4,976 of record DATBDZ010000176.1, read on the forward strand.
TCCCCGCTTCGCCGGCACGGCCAAGTACGGCCTGCGCAATCGCGCGCTGCGGGCGTTTGTGGATTTACTGGCAGTGCGGTGGATGAAGAGCCGGAACATTAGCTATGAAGTAGCGGAGTTGCCGCGGGTGGTGGAAACGTCTCAAAGGATTTGAGGGAGCGTCGCTCCCAGAACCCTCTCCCCTGTACCCAGGGGAGAGGGCAGGGTGAGGGGACAGCGGGTCGCGACATCGCGCGTTTCGCAAGTCGATGCGTTCGTCCCCTCACCCCAACCCTCTCCCCTGGGTACAGGGGAGAGGGAGTAAGGCAATCCTTCGGCGCTTTGCGCACCTATGGAGTCAGGTCCGGGTTCCCGCATAGCTTCGCAACGCCTCCGCAAACCCGCGCGGCTCCCATCCGAAATCGCTGATGAACTCACTCAAGTCCACGACATTATCCTCCGCCGACATCAGCACCTGATCGCGATTAAATGGCAGCAGCCTTCGCGGCACGATTCGCGTCAGTAGCAGGGCGTACCACTGCGGAATGGCCAGGACCATTCGTCGTTTGCCGACAATGATTTCCGCAGCGATCCGGTGCATTTGCGGCCAGGTGATTTGCTCTATTCCTCCGATGGCGTAGGTGCGGCCGATGGTCTGCGGCTTTTGCAGCGCATCGACAAACGCACGGGCGACGTCATCGACGAAAATGGGTTGAACCTTGGACGCCGGCCCTCGCCCCAGGATCCCCGCGCCAAAGTAAGGCATGCCAATGAACGGCATTGCCGTTCCCTTTGCCCAGCCAGTTTCCATTTGCGTAAATTCGCCGCCGGGGCCGTGAATCAACGATGGGCGAAAGATCGTCCAGTCGAGCGTGCTGCCGCGAACGATCTCCTCGGCGGCAAATTTGGTTTTGTGATAGGAGCTGATCGCGCCCGCTCGCGCGCCTTGCGCGGACATGTGGATGTAACGGCGGACCTTGGCGCGAGTGGCGGCTTCAACCACATGCCGCGTTCCCTCGACATGAATTCGCTCGAATGTCGCGCCTCGGCCCTGATCTTCACGAATGATCCCAACGAGATGAATGACGGCTTCGCAGCCGTTCATTCCGTTGGCGAGCAGATCAGATGAAAAGAGATCGCCTCTAACAATCGTGATCCGCGGATCGTTAAGCTTCGCTTGGCCACGATGAACCAGCGCGGCGACATCAAAGCCGCGCGCAAGCAATTCGCGGATGACAGCGGTCCCGACAAACCCGCTCGCCCCCGTAACAAACACGCGGCCCATCTTGTCTCCTTCTCAGTCGGCTCGACCCGCCGTACACTGCCTCGTTAAATCCCGTAGGGTGTGCTTCAGACTTCGACGAGCTCAGTCGAGTCGCACACGCGGAGCGAACCATCCGCGTGCGCGACTCGACGCAGCTCCTCGAAGTCTGAAGCGCACCCTACGGGAAATGTTTCAGAATTGCAGTAGTAACCCTCGCATCCATGTTGAATACCCCTTCCGAGCAGCCATCGAGCCCTTCGCGCACCCTTCGTCTCGGAACGCGCGGCAGCCTGCTCGCGCGAACGCAGAGCCAGCTTGTCGCCGATCAGCTCGAGCAACGTCATCGTGGCTTAAAGATCGAGCTGCTCATTCTCAAAACCTCCGGCGATCAAATCGCCGATCGGCCGTTGCATGATATGGGCGGCAAGGGGCTCTTCACGCGCGAGCTCGAGCAGGCACTGCTCGATGGACAGGTGGATTTTGCCGTTCACAGTTTCAAGGACATGCCGACGACGATGCCGCTGGTGGATCAATCGCGGCTGATCGTCGCCGCCGTTCCGCAGCGGGAAGACCCGCGCGATCTGCTGGCGTGCATGTGCTGCAACAATATCGCCAATCTTCCCGAAGGGGCGCGCGTCGGCACTGGCAGTTTACGCCGGCGTTGTCAGCTTCTGGATCGGCGTCCTGATCTGCTGATCGAGCCGATCCGCGGAAATATCGACACACGTTTGCGCAAACTGCGCGAGGGGCAATTCGATGCCGTCATCCTCGCGATGGCGGGCGTGCGGCGGGCGGGGCTGTTTGATGGGGCAATCATGTTTCCGCTGGACGCAAGCGAACTGGTGCCCGCGCCCGCGCAGGGCGCGCTGGCGCTGCAATGCCGGCGCGATGATGCCGCGACGATCGAATTGCTCCGCGCGATTGGTGAGCCATCAGCGGCAACCTGCGTTGCCGCCGAGCGGGCGCTGGTGGCGCATTTGCAGGGGGATTGCCTTTCACCAATTGGCGCGCTGGCGACGATCAACGCCGGCCAAATCCATCTCACGGCAGCGGTGGGGGCGCGCGGCGGGAATACGCCGGTCATCCGCGCCTCGGGCCAGGGAAATACGCCAGAAAGCGCTGCCGCTGAAACATTTTGCGCGCTTCAAATGCAAAACGTCATGAAGCTGCTCCACGGCTAATTCAGAGAAATTGATTTGTAGGGTGGGTGTACTCGCCCCACCAAGAGCGACATGGTGGGCGAGTACGCCCACCCTACATGATTCGATATTCAGCGAAGTCCATCCATCTTCACTTTGAAAATAGTGAATATGTCAAGGCGTCTCATTGACGGTTCACTATTCGTGTAACTAAAATGAACCGGGGCGTAATCTTGCCGAGCCGAACCTTTTGGACGTTAAACGCGCTAAAGTTCTGGTCCTGGCCAATCAATCGTCGGCCAACGCCGCGGCAGTTGAGTGCCTGCGCGCCGCCTGCGATCTGGTGGAGATTCCCACCATCGATCAGGCGATCGAGCTGCTCCGCAAGGAGCATTTCAGCGCGATCTTTTCCGATTCGGCTGATTTCCTTCCGCTGGAGCGCGCCCTGGTTTCCCAGCAGGCGAGCCTTGTGCTCAATACGATCGGCGAAGGTGTTTGCATCGTCGATTCGGAAGCCCGCTGTAACTGGATGAACAAGAAGATGCAGGCGTGGCCGCCGAAGGTACACGAGAAAATTCGCCGCTCCTGCAAGGAAGCCTTTGATCTGTTCGCCAAGCAGCAATCCCCGCAGCCCGCCGACGCCTCTCCCGCCAATCGTGCCAAGCGATACATGTTGAATGTGGACGATCAGCAGTATCTGGAAATGATCGCCTCGCCGGTGATCAGTCCGTCGATGCAGGTCGTGCAGGTTGTGGCGGTGATATGGGATGCAACGGGCACGCGCCGGCTTCAGCAGAAGCTCGACGCGATCGACCGAGCCGGCCGCGAGCTGGTCCGCCTCGAGGCCGATGCATTGAGCAAGCTCAATGTCGGCGAGCGCCTCAAGCTGCTGGAAGAAAAAATCATCGGCTTCACGCGCGAGCTGATGCATTTCGATCATTTCGCAATTCGCGTCCTCGATCGAAAGAGCGGCAAGCTGGAGATGGTGATCAGCACGGGCCTGCCCAACGATGCGCTGAACATCGATCTGTTCGCCCAGACCGAAGGGAACGGCATCAGCGGATATGTCGCCGCCAGCGGCAGGTCTTACATCTGCCCGGATGTCGAGCGCGATCCGCGTTACGTGATGGGCCTCGACCAGGCCAAGAGCAGCCTCACGGTCCCGCTCACATTGCACGATCGCGTGATCGGCGTCTTCAACATAGAGAGCCGCCAGCGCGCGGCTTTTAACGAAGACGATCGACAGTTCGCGGAAATCTTCGGCCGCTATGTCGCGATCGCGCTGAACATCCTCAATCTGATGGTGGTCGAGCGCGTCAGCACGAGCCATACGGTGGCGGATACCGTCTGCAGCGAAGCCGCCGGCCCCCTCAATGATATTTCCTCGGATGCCACCGCGCTGATCGAAGAGTACATCGGCCACGACGAGCTGCGGCAGAAGCTTCAGCAAATTCTCGATAACGTCGCGAATATCCGCCGCTGCATGCGCCAGGCGGCCGAAGGGCCCAATGTCGTGCTGGGTGCCAGCGATGTGAAGGCGGAGAAAGACCCGGTGCTCGATGGCGCCGAGATTCTCGTCGCCGACGATGAGCCAAACATCCGCGCGACGATCAGCGACATTCTTCGCAAGTACGGCGCGACGGTGACGATGGCCACCAACGGCGCCGACGCGATCGTGCAGCTTGAAGCGCGTGAATTCGCGCTGGTTGTCAGCGACATCAAGATGCCGGACAAAACGGGTTACGATGTCTTCGCCGCCGCCCGCAAGAAGTATCCCACCATCCCCATCATCCTGATGACCGGCTTCGGCTACGACCCCAATCACTCCATCGTCCGCGCCAGCCAGGAAGGGCTGCAGGCGGTTCTCTTTAAGCCGTTCAAAGTCGATCAACTCCTCGCTGAAGTTCGCAAAGCGCTGCAATCGCCGGTTTCGAGATAGGGCAAAAATGTGGCATGGGCATCCTGTCCATGGCTTGCGGTACGGCGCAAGCGTTGGCTGTGCCTGGCTCGCTCGTGATCGAACCGCATCGTGCGGCTCCCGTTTCCCTGTAAGCGGAAACCAACTGTCATGCTGAGTGGCCATGCGGCTGCGCCGCACCCGCGAAGCATGAAAACGGATGTGTAGGGTGGGCGTACTCGCCCACCATGAGCGACGTGGTGGGCGAGTACGCCCACCCTACACGAATTCGCGACATTTTCAGAGCAGGTACTCCGAAGCATCTGGCCGGCTGGCGCGAAGGGGCCAGATGCTTCGGAGTACCTCAGCATGACGCATCTCGGTACGAATTGAGCATGTCTGCTATCGCACGCTCTTCCCCGTCAGCGCCCGCGCGATGTTGGCGTTGTTTGATGGACTCGACACTTGCCGATCCGGTTCTCCGATAATCTGTGGCATGATCGCTGATGTAATGACGGGGGCCGGAACGATTGCCGTCGCCGACAATCGCCGCGCGGGTTCGGAAGGTGCTTTGCCGAGCAGCTGCTCCATCTGCTTAACCTCCGCCTGCTTGGAAACGAGGCGCGCCTGGATTTCATCCAGCTGTGCCTTCAGTGACTGCACCTCTTTGAGGGCGGCCTGATAGAGCGTCTCTCCCTGCTGCATCCATTGCTGGAAGGTGATGGTCACATGTCCTTTCCAAGGCAACCGAAGACGCCTGCTGACGGAATTATTGGCAGGCTGGATTTTTGTCGCTGGAATCCTGTGGCGGGTCTGATAACAAATACTCGCCGCCGCGAGGGATTTATACCCTGTCGCGTCCGCTGCTCGAAAGAGTATAAGGTCATTTGAACAGGCGCTGAGCCCGTGATAGTAAAGGCTTCGAGGACGCGGTCTCGTGACAGGAAATCCTTCATCCAGCGCAGCAATCCGCCCGGCCGACTCGGTGGATACGTTGCGATTCATGTTCGCGGTCGGCATCGAATGCTCCTGCCCGCGCAATGCGAGCGGGCGCGTCGATCAGCTTCGCGATACCGGCCACTACGAAATGTGGCGGACGGATCTGAAGCTGGTTCGCGAGCTGGGCCTGCGCTATCTGCGCTACGGCCCGCCGATCTATCGCATCTGGCGAAACAAGGACGATTACGATTGGACTTGGCTCGACCCCGTGATGCACGAGATGCGCCGGCTGGGCATCGTGCCGATCATCGATCTGCTGCATTTTGGCTTGCCCGATTGGCTGGGGGATTTTCAGAATCCACAGTGGCCGCAATATTTTGCGGAGTATGCCGGCCAGTTCGCCGAGCGCTATCCGTGGGTGCGATACTATACGCCGGTCAATGAAATTTACGTGACGGCGCTTTTCTCCGCGTCCTTCGGCTGGTGGAACGAGCGGCTGATGACGGACGCCGGCTTCGTCACCAACATCAAGCATTGCTGCCGCGCTTCGCTGCTGGCGATGCGGCGCATTCTGGATCTGCGGCCGGATGCGATCTTCATCTACAGCGAAAGCACCGAATACGTACACCCCGGCAGCCCCGACACCGTCGCCGCGGCACATTTCATGAACGAGCGGCGATTCCTCTCGCTCGATCTACTCTTCGGCCACGATGTCACCGCGACGATCTATCGCTATCTGCTGGCCGGCGGCATGAGCGCCGAGGAATACCTCTGGTTCATGGGCCAGCGCGAGCTGCGAAGCCATTGCATTATGGGGACGGATTATTACGTGACGAATGAGCATGTGCTCAAGTCTGACGGCCGCGCCATCGGGGCGGGGGATGTGTACGGCTACTACGTGATTACTCGTCAATACTACGATCGCTATCGATTACCCGTGATGCACACCGAAACCAACCGCACGGCACAATTCGCGGTTGAATGGCTCTGGAAGGAATGGATGAATCTCCTTCGCCTCCGCGAAGACGGCGTGCCGATCATCGGCTTCACCTGGTTTGGCCTGGTCGATATGAAGGACTGGGACACCGCCCTCACGCAAACGCGCGGCACGGTAAACAAAGTGGGCCTCTACACGCTGGCCCGCAAGCCACGCAAAGTCGCGCGCGAATATCGGCGGCTCGTGGAGGAGTACAGCCATCTGCCGATCAGCAGCACGAAATTCCCAATTCTCACAGCGTAGAGAAATCGCAATCGGCGGGATTTATCCCCAACGCGGCACCTGTCAAGCACTGGAAGGGGGTCGGGAGTCCTTCCATTTGGTGAGACGCGTTATTTTCGGGCGAATTTGATGCTAAACTGGGTTTGGAAGAACGCTGAGGAAGGACTCCCGACCCCCTTCCAGTCCGAGACCCCTCACCGCACCCTCTGCAAAGCACTCTGCAAATCTCGATCCTGCACGTCCCCGATCTGTAGCAACCGAATATCGCTCACTCGCCAGCCTTCGTTGAGCAGCTTCCAGTCGAACTGGAATTTGCTGTTCATTGTTGGCGGGGAGCCGGGTGCGGATTGGTTGCTGAAGATGTTGGCCGTCACCGTGATGATCGTGCCGGTCTGCTCGACATCGCTGTGCTGCATGTAGGCGGAATTGAGCTGGATCATCTGCGCGCCGGCCTGGGCGTATTGCGCGACTTGATCGCTGCCGCTCGTGTTGGCGTTGCCGCCGGCGTAGCGGAAGGTGACATCGGGGGCGAGTTTGGCGCGGAAGCCGGACCAGTCGCCGTGGGAGACCATCGCCAGGAGTTGCTCGGTTCCCTTCTGGGCTTTTTCCTTGTCGGTATCGACGAAGTAGCTGAGGGCAAACCACGCCACCGCCACAATGATCACGCTGATGCCGTTGATGCGCAGCGCGCGGTTTTGGCGGGTGTTGCCGTTCCAGAAGACGACCGCTCCAAAGATCGCCAGAATCGCGGGAATCCAGAGGGGGATATCGAAGAGGATGTCGGTCATGGGTGGATCCTGTATCGGGCGGATTTGTCGGGCTTAATTCGTGATGCGTGATGCGTGATGCGTAATGCGTAATGCGTAATGCGTAATGCGTAATGCGTAATGCGTAATGCGTAATGCGTAATGCGTAATGCATCCCTTCTTCTTACGCATTACGAATTACGCATCACGCATTAGTCACCACGCACCCAACCTTTCCACTCCCCTCAACATTTCCACCGCTTCGGTCCGATAACAGTCACAGCGTCCATGACCGAAGGCACTGAAATCTCCTCGCGCTTTGTTCTTCCGGCGGATGCTCCGTATCTGAAGAACCTGGCCGCGCTGTGGACGGCCCACCCGGCGCTGGCGGCTCAGATTGAGGCAATCGAAATTCCTGCCGGCTATCGCGTTGAGCCTTCCAAGGCTGGCGTGCCGACCTTGGCGGCTCCTACCGCGGACGGCCGCACGGTTTATCTGCACAGCCGCTACGAGCCGCTGGCCGAGGCCACAAAGCTGGTCGAGCCGGCCAAGACTGACACCAACCTTGTCTTTTACGTTTTTGGATGCGGGCTGGGTTACCACATCAAGCTGCTTTTCGAGAAAGCCGCCGGTGAGGCGATGATCTGCGTTTTCGAGGCTGACCTAAATGTGCTGCGGATCGCGTTTGAGCAGATCGATTATTCCCAGCTGATCGAAAGCCGGCGCGTTTGGTTTTTCGCTCGCGCGGATAAATCGGAGATTATGACCCGCCTGACTGGCCAGGCCGCGCTGATGGCGGTCGGCATTCAGGAAATTACGCACATCCCCAGCCAGCAGGCGTCGCCGGAGTTTTACGCGCAGATTCGCCGCGATCTGGAGGAGTTCGCATCGTACGGCCGCACCAGCCTGCAGACGCTGGTGCTCAACAGCAAGCGGACCGCCGAAAATATCGCCCGCAACGTCGGCTGGTATCTTTCCGGCCCGTGCATCTCGCGGCTGAAGGACCTGCACAAGGGAGAGCCGGCGATCATCGTTTCCGCTGGGCCCTCGCTGCGGAAAAACAAGCATTTGCTGAAGGATCTGGCCGACAAGGCGGTGCTGATCGCGGTGCAGACGACACTCCAGCCGTTGCTGGAAATGGGCGTTGAGCCGCGCTTTGTGACGACGCTGGATTATCACCAGATCAGCGCACAGTTTTACGAAAAATTGCCGAGAAATCTCGCGGCGGAATTGGTCGCGGATTCCAAAGCCAACGCGGCGATTCTCAAGGCATATCCGGGGCCGGTGTCGGTGCTGGGCAACACTTTCGCTGAAGGCTTGTTGCGGGAGATGCAGCTCAACAAAGCGCGGCTGCGCGATGGCGCAACCGTTGCCCATCTGGCGTATTACCTGGCCGAGCATCTGGGGTGCGATCCAATCATCTTCATCGGGCAGGATTTGGGTTTTGGCGATGGCCTTTGCTATACGCCGGGCACGAGTCACGAAGACGTTTGGCGGCCGGAGCTATCGCGATTTGGCACGATCGAGATGAAGCAGTGGGACGTGATTGTGCGCGAGCGATTCATCCTTCGCCGCATCCCTGATTTTGAAGGGCGACCCATGTATACCGAAGAACGGCTGTTCACGTATTTGCAGCAATTCGAGCGAGATTTCGCGCACGCCCGCGCGCGGGTGATCGATGCGACCGAAGGCGGTGCCGCCAAGCGCGGCGCGACGGTGATGCCGCTGGCCAGCGCGATCGCCGAGTTTTGCACGCGGCCGCTTTCAGGCTTGCGCGCGCAGTATCCGGGCATCAACACAACGCGCGACGGCGCTGCGATCGATTGCCTGCGGCGGCGCTGCGGAGAAGCGCGGGAGATCGAGCGGATCAGCCGCCAGACGCTTCCGCTGCTGGAGGAGATTCGCGATCACAATGGAGATCAGACGCGCGTCAATCGGGCGATTGCATCAATCGATACGCTCCGCGCGCGAATGAACGAGCTGGGACCGTGCTATGACCTGGTGACGCAGCTCACGCAGAACACGGAATTCGAACGATTCAAAACGGATCGGCGAATCGCCGCTTCGAAAGCCTGTGGCGTCGAATTGCAGAAGAAGCAGGTCGATCGAGACATCGGCAACGTGCGCGGCGTCATGAACGCCGCGGCGGATTTCCAGAAGCTGATGGACGAAGTCATCGAGCTTCTGCAGGAGCGCGGCGAGGAACCAATCGCTGGGGAAGAAGATGGTGTGGGCGTGGAAGATTGTGCAGACGAACAGGCTAGCGCGGACGAGGAACACGCCCCGGCCGAATCGCACGCCGCAAGTGAAGATCATTCCGAAAGCGAAGACCAACCCAGGAGCCTTGCCGCTTGAAAAACGTCACGGCGATTTTATCGATGCTGCACGAAGGCGCTGGTCCCAACAGTGCCACGCGCCTATTTCGAGCCGAGCCGGTTCTCCGCTGGACGCTCAAACGCCTCGCTCGCGCGCAGCGACTGGATTCGACGGCGATCCTCTGCTGGGAAGATCAGATGGATCATGTCGCGCGCATCGCCGCCGAGGCCGAGGCCTTTGTGCTGGCCAAGGGCCCGCGCGTGCATCTGCCGGAGGTCGAATCAATCTCCGCGGCGCGGCGATGGTCCGATGGCTGGCGCGGCGGACTTTTAAGCACCTGCGATTTTGATCTGGGCTTCTATGGACCGTGGTTTGGCGAATTGGCAGCGAAGGTGAATGCGGAGGCCGTTGTGCTGGTCGATCCGGCGGCGGCGCTCGTAGATCCCCATCTGCTCGATAGCCTGGTCATTCAAGCGGAAAATCATCCGGAGGCGCCGATCACGTTTGTGCCGGCGGCACCAGGACTAGGCGGCGCGCTGGTGAAGCGCGATCTGCTGGACAAAGTCGCCGTCACCAAAACACACATTGGCCGCTTGTTTCATTATCTGCCCGATCAGATCAGCCGCGAGCCGCTGGCCAGCGATTGGTGCGCGCCGTTGCCGACGCCGGTGGCGCGAACGACGCAGCGATTCAAGCTCGATTCCGAGCGGCAGTTGGCGCGCGTGAGCGCTGCCACCGTCAGCTTAAATGGGCAGCTCATTTCCAGCCGTGCTGAGGAGATCGTGCATCGGCTGCATGCGTGGGATGCGATCGATGCGTTGCCGCGCGAGCTGGTGCTGGAGATCAACACGCGTCGCTCGACGCGGCCGATCTTTTGGCCGGCGGCAAATCAGCCGATCGAGCGCGCGGATTTTTCGGCGCAAGCCGCGCCGGCGCTCTTCGAGCAACTGGCCCGATATGACGATGTGCGGTTGACCATTGCCGGCGTTGGCGATCCGCTTTTGCACGCTGGCGTTTTTGATTTGATCGAGCTTGCGCGCGTTGAGGGAATCGCCTGCATTCATGTCGAGACCGATCTGCATGACATCACGCCGGAGAACGTTCGCCGACTGGCGACGATGCCGGTGGATGTGGTTTCGATGCATCTGCCGGCGGTGCTGCCGCAGACATACGCCGCGACGATGGGCGTGAATGGATATACGCGCGTGCTGGAAAACATCGGCGCCTTTCTCGCGGCCCGGCAAGGGCGCGGCGTGCCGATCCTCGTGCCGACCTTCACCAAATGCCGCCAAAATCTGGCCGAAATGGAAACGTGGTACGACCAATGGCTGCGCGCCGTCGGCTGCGCGGTCATTCGCGGCCCAAGCGATTTCGGCGGGATGATCCCGGGTCTCGCTGTCGCTGATATGGCGCCATCGCGGCGAAGCGCCTGTAGTCGGCTGAATTCGCGGCTTACATTGCTCTGTGATGGGCGTTACGTCTCCTGCGAGCAGGATGTGCTCGGGCGGCAGCAATTGGGTGAACTGGGAACCGACTCGATTGCCGATATTTGGCAGAAGAGAATGAACGTTTTGCGAGCGGATCACCGCGCGGGCAAGTGGGCCGATCATCCCACCTGCGCCACTTGCCGCGAGTGGCATCGACCGTAGTGCCGAAAAGATAATGGAGTTTGCTGTGAAGACATTAGCTGTAATCCTCGCCCGTGCTGGAAGTGTGGGCCTGCCGCAAAAACATCTCGCGCCGCTGCTGGGCCGCCCGGTGATCTCCTACACGTTCGATCATGCGCACGCGGCCAAATCGATCACGCAAGTGGTGGTATCGAGTGATTGTCAGACGATCCGTCGCATGGCGACGGCGGCGGGCTTCGCGGCGGTCGAGCGGCCGGCGGCCCTGGCCACCTCCGAAGCATCCGTGCAGGATGTCATGCTTCATGCGATGGAGAAAGCGCAGGCGATCGCCGACGTGCGCGCTGATATTTTTCTTGTGCTCTACGGCAACGTGCCGGTGCGGCCGGCGGGTGTAATCGATCGCGCCGTGAAAATGCTCATCGAAACCGGCTGCGATTCGGTCCGCAGCTTTTGCCCGGTCGGCAAGTGGCATCCGGCGTGGATGTCGAAGCTCAAGGAGGATCGCGTGGTGCCGCTCTATCCGGGCAGCACGCATCGACGGCAGGATCTGGCGCCGCTGTGGCTGCACGATGGCGCGATCGTTGCCGTCACACGGGCCGCGATGCTCCGTGGGAAGGTGGATCCCGATCCGCACGCTTTCTTCGGCATGGATCGGCGCGGGTTTGAAACAGGGGCGGGCGAAACTGTGGAGATCGACGAGCTTCGCGATCTCTACTGGGCCGAGGCCGTGCTTCGCGCGGCCGCCGACCAGGCCAACCCACATCTGCGAAAGGCCTCATGATCTCATTTCATATCGACGGCCAACCTATCGGCCTTGGGCATCCGACGTTTGTCATCGCCGAGATCGGCGTCAATCACGACGGCTCGGTGAACAAGGCGCTGGAGCTGGTGCGCATCGCCGCCAATTGCGGCGCATCCGCCGTCAAGCTGCAGCTCTTCCGCGCGACGACCCTCCTGCACGCGTCATCATTTCTTGCCGGCTATCAACGAGACCGCGCCGGCGAAACGACGCCGGTCGATCTGCTGCGCAAATACGAGCTGCCCACCGACGACCTGCGGCGGATCGTCAAGACGATTCGCGAGCTGAAGATGATTCCCCTGGCGACGCCCTTTTCGCCGCCGGATGTGGAAATGCTCGAGACGCTGCGCATCCCCGCCATCAAGATCGCATCACCGGATCTGATTAATCGTGTTCTCTTGCAGCGCGCCGTCTCGGCGAACCGGCCCATCCTGCTTTCGACGGGCGCATCGGACATGACGGAGATTCAAACAACCGTCGAATGGATGAAAGACTGGGGCGCGGGCTTCGCGCTGCTGCATTGCATTAGCGCCTATCCGACTCCCGCGGCGCAGGCGAATCTCTGCTGGATCAACGAACTGGCGACACAATTTGATGTGCCCGTCGGCTTCTCCGATCACACGACTGAAATGATGTCGGGCGCGTTAGCCGCGGCGGCGGGGGCGTGCATCGTCGAGCGGCATCTCACCTACGACCGCACCGCGCGCGGCCCTGACCACGCCGCCAGCAGCGATCCGGCACATTTCGAGCGATATGTGAAGCTGATCCGCGACGCCGACACCCTGCGCGGCTCGCCCGGCAAGCAAGTTCTTGAAATCGAGCAGGACGTCCGCAATGGCAGCCGCCAGAGCCTTGTCGTTCGACGGAGCATGAAGCCCGGCGAGATCCTCCGCGAAAGCGATCTGACGGTACAGCGCCCCGGCACCGGCATCTCTCCAGCAAAGATCACCGAATTAAGCGGCCGCCGAATCCTCCAGCCGATCCAGGCCGGCGCGATGCTCGAATGGGAGATGATTTCAAATCGAACGCAGGCGCTTTCCGACGTGGCTTGAACAGGGCGAAATCCAATTAAAGGTGACGCGAACCTTTATTTGAGATGGCGGTTGACATGTTTCAATTCTGACAGCTTTGTGCAACAATCCGCCGGGAAAGCCCGCGACGGTTGCGGGCGGCGTCCGCGACGATGCAGGCCGGCGACATGGCGCGTTCACAAAGATTGCGGTTGTCTGATCTGCGCCGGGTCTTCGATCTGGTGGGGGAGGTCGTCGAGATTGGCCGCGATCCGACAGCGTGGCGTACCCATGCGTTGCGCGGAGCCGTGAAGTTGACGGGCGGGCGCGTCGGGCTGTCAATGGACATGTGTGGCACCGCGCCGGGCCAGCAGCCGATGCTGGTCGATCCGCTCGATGTCGGGTGGGAAGGGGATGAGGCAAGTCGCCGGCGTTACTACGCTTATCACGAGTCCGGTGAAATCCGCGAAGACCCTTCCGCGCAGGCTTATTTCCAGCAGATACAACGCACTCCGTTGCTTTCGGTCCTGCGCGGCCAGTTGGTGGATGATCAAACCTGGTACGCCTCGCCGACGGTTTCCGAAGCGCGCCGATCGGGGAATGTCGATGATTTCATCTGCTCGTCATGCGCGATCGCGCCAGGGGCGTTGCAGGGATTCATTCTCTATCGGGCTTGGGGCGCACCGTATTTCGAAGTGCGGCAGCGGCGGCTGCTACGGTATTTTCATCTGAGTTTGTTGCGCGCGCTGCGAAAGAGCGAGGCATTGCAGCACGCGCCGGTCGAGCTGGTGGATCTTCCGCCGCGCGTGGAGCAGACGCTCGAGCTGCTGCTTGCGGGGCATAGCATGAAGCAGGTGGCGTACACGCTTGGCTTGAGCCCTCACACGGTGAATGATTACATGAAGATTCTGTATCGCCGCGCGGGGGTAAACAGCCGCGCCGAATTGCTCGGCAAATACCTCGGGCGGGGGCTCTATCACCGGCTTCTTTTGCCGCAGCCGTTGATGGCCGTTAGCCATTTCATGGACCAGAGGGGCGATTCGTCGGTCCATTAAGGTGCCGCGCACAAAAAACCTATCCGAATTCATATGTTCATTGGGGTGCCATGTCCCACGCAAGCGTGGGACATGGCACCCGTAACACACACGTGAATGACGAGTGAATTGGATGAGTTATCCTTGCGCGGCTCCTAAGTGCGCGACGTGCGATGCTCAACAAGCGATGCTCATTTGGGGAGAGTATCCGCCCGCGAAAGAGTCCCGCTACTTCTCCATCAACTCCGTCTTCCTCGACCATTCCCGCTCAACGATCGGCGGCAATTGAAATTCGGCGTCCTTCAGTCCCCCAGGCGGATTGATCTTGATGTCCGTGAGATCCGTTCGCCGTTGCTCGGTGCCGGCGGCGTCGAGCGTGTCGATGCGCACGGGCATTTGCAGCTTTTGATCCACCCAGATGTCCAGCGACTTGAATTTCGCTGCGAGAGCCGTTCCCTTTTTCGGATCGAGCTTCAGATGAATCGTGCCGGCCGGGTCATCCTTGGCGGGCGCGATGCGTGTCACGTCGAAGTTTTTATGAACGTCTTCCTTGCTCTGCCCGATCGGCAGCGGGAAGGGGCCTTCGCCCAGCTTGAGAAGGTTGATTTTTTCGCCCTCGCGTAGGACCTGCCGATTCACTTCGATCTTCTTTGGATAGTCACGATCGACAAGCATTCGGTTGTCGAGCAAATACTCTCTCTCCTTCTTGATCGGCATAGCCACTTTGCCTCTGATGTGCTGATCGAAGACCACGTGAATTCGGGCGTCACCGTCGCTCTTCTTCTGGAACGCGACGTTGCCGGCCCAGGTGTCATCCGTGCCGAAGGCGGCGTCGGTTTGTGACATCTTCACCTTGGCGGTGAATTCCTTGAGATTCTTTCCCTGTTTATCCAGGGCGTCGAGCGTGGGATCGATCGCCGGATCATCCGCCAGCGCGGGCAGGCCCGTGAGAAGCACCAGCAACGTCATCGCAATCCATCGCATCATGAGCCTTTCAATACGTTAGACACGCCGCCAGATCGAAGGTTGAGCGGCCGAACGTAGAGGCAGCATCGGTGCCAAAACGTTCATTTGAGGGAATCTTATAGGCACGCTCGAAATTCTGGAACGTCCGGTCAGTGCCACAGATCGGCGTACTCGCCGACCTGTGGCACTTGCGAACAAAACAAGAGCGGCACGGTCCCTGCCGGTAGGGAGCCGTGCCGCGTGGCGCTGCTGAATCGTGGGGACCGGACTAGCTTCCCTGCCGCCCGCGCGGGGCACGGTTGGAAGGCGTGGCATTCGGCTCATCCGGATTATCGTTGTGGAGACGCTTGACCTCATCGAGCAACTGCGAGAGTTGCCGCTCGACATTCGCCAGTCGGCGTTCGCGGTCGGCGTTCATCCTCGCCTGGGCGGCGTCCTTCCTGGTCTGCGCCTTGTCGCCGTCATTATTGTTGGGAACGCCCTTGGGCGGTGCATCGACCGAAGCGGAGCCGTTAGCGCCCTTGGGACGCACGCTGACGATCCGTCCGTCGCGCGTCTGCACGTCGAACTGGTTTGGATTCTTCGCCGTCGCCTGCGCCAGCTCGAGCTGTTTGAGGCGCTGCGCCGCCTGCTGAAGCTTGCGGCTCAAGTCTTGAACGTCGCGGCGGGCCTGCGCCAGCTCATCGTTGGCGTCCTTGTTATTCTTGCCGATGACGACGTATTGCCCATCCACATCGCTCTTCACGACGCTCAGCTCTTCGCGAAATTCCGTGTCCTTGTTGTTATTGAACTGGAAATCGGTCCGCACGCGCGGCTGCGGCGAGGGTGACGCCGGCGCAACATCTTCCGGCGTTGTAAACAACGGCGCGACCGTTACCGCCACGGGCAGGGCACCCGGCTCGGGTGCCGCCGGCGGAACCGGCGTTGGCGCAGCCGGCGCCGCGCTAGCGGGCGCCTCGGGCGCGGCGGGTTTCACGTCGGATTTCTCCGCCGGCGCCGCAGCGGGCGCTGTTTCGCCCGGCTGCGCCTGATCCGTGCTTTGCGTTACGATCGGCGTCGTGCTCGTCGTTTCCGGTTTCGTTTCCGTCGTCACGCTTTGCGCCCAGGTTGGCGCGATTGAGAGTAGTAACGCTCCTGTGCCGCAGGCGGCAAAGAATCCGGTCCAGCTCATCGCCCGCGCGACATCGCCTTGCTTTAGCATGGTCAATCTCCTTCGCAAATGTCCGAACTGCCCCATCCCGCTGGCCAACAAAGGCACAGACCGCCGGACGGAGACAAAATCCACTGCTTCCAGCAGCGCGCTGGCATACTGACGAAACGAATCCGGCATCGCCCAGAGCACCCACGCATCGCAGCACTGTTCTTCCGCCTCGCGCATCTGGTGCCGCGCCCACCAGACGATCGGCAGCCACCAGTAAAGCGCGGTGACCAGCAGCTCGAGCCAGCGGACCCAGTGATCGCGCCGCCGCAGATGCGCCAGCTCGTGGAGCAGCAGCGTGTCGCGCTGCGCCGAATCGAGCCGCTCCCACAATCCCGAAGGAACCAAAACACGCGGCGAAAATCCCGCCGACCAGAGCATCGGGCAGACCGCGCCCGGAACGATCTCGATGCGCGGCGCGGCGCTCAGCCCCAATCTTCGCGAGAGCTGATCGGCCCGGCGCTGGCACGAAGTTTCCGCCGGAAGCGCGAAGCGAAGGACGCGACGAAACCGCGAGATTCGCGCAACCGACACGCCCACGTTCAGCATCGCGCCGATCGCCCAGATCGTGGCTCCGATGATCCAGGCCCAATGCGCCCAGCGGATGGGCGTTGCGGAAGCAGTGCTCTCGGGCGCGCGGATCGTGAGAACCGGTGCATCGCTTGCGATCACATCTGAAGGAACTTCTCTAGATTCGCCCGGCGATACTTCTGATTCAGCGACCCGCAAATCGGAACGCAAGTGAGATTGCACAATGCCTCTCGGAGTCGCTTCGCCCTTCGCGGTTTGCCGATCCACGTTCGCGGCTCGACTGAACTCGTCGAGGTCCGGTGCAGACACTACGGAATCACCTGAGCGCGGTCGCGCCAACTCAAATGGCCGGACCGCAGGCGCCGCTTTCACCGCACCCTTACTCCGCTCCGCCGGCCACTGCACCGGCACCGACCAAAGCGGCGGCGTGATCAGCTTCAGCAGCACGATCACCCACAGTGCATGCGTGAGCGCGGGCTTGCGAACCAGTCGCCCGGCGACCCATGCCAGCAGGGCCGCGATGCTCGCCAGGGCGGCGTTGCTCAGCGCAATTCGCATCAACCATTCCATCGCTCACCCCTTCTTCCCTTTGCCGCGCGTCGGCGGCGGCGCATCGATCAGATCGCGCAGCGCCTGCCGCTGTTTCGGCGATAGCGCTTCGTTGCGGGCGAGTTGGGAAAGGATCGGCGTCATCGATCCGCCGCACAATTTGTCGGCCATCGCGCGCAATCGACGGCCGATGAGTTCATCTCGATTGACGCCCGCGGTAAACGTGTGAACAAATTCGCTGCGATCGCGCAGGACAAATCCCTTATCCTCCAATCGCTCCAGCAGTTTTTGCGCGGTGGCATATTCTGAAGCAGACCCGCCCGGATAGAGCACGCCGGCGATCTGCCGTGTGCTCGAAGTGCCGCGATCCCACAGCACCTGCATCAGCGCCAGCTCGGCCTCGGTGACATCCTGCGGTTCACGTGCCATGAAATGCCTTCCCTGTACTGCCGACCAATTTAAGACATGGCGTCTTAGATTGCAAGAGGAAAATTTCTCTGTTGGGAAAGACGGGCTCGGCCGGAAAATCTAACTGGGAAAAGTGTAAAGTTGTTGGCGGGGCTTTCGGAAGTTTGTCACTGGTCATTGGTCATTTGTCGTTTGTCGCGACATTTGGTGCGTCAAATAGCAAAGACCAATGACAAATGACCAATGACCAATGACCAATGACACCTTCACCCAGCGATTGTCTGCGGCGTCGGTTGATCGAGATAGACCTCGTCGGTTTCCGACGAATACCCGACCAGCTCCGCAAACCGGCCCCACGCAATCAGCGTTTCGGCGAGCCCTTCCACATCCTCGGTCGGCAATCGCACCGCCAGCTCTTCGAGCACGATCTCTTTGGGCAGGCGATTGTTCTTCGCTTCCCTGAGCATCTGAACGAGATAGCGGAATACTGCGAGCCTTTGCACCTGCTGGTTGATCAGAAGCTTGCGGCCATTGATGTCGGCGTCGAGCAGCTTCTGGCCAAGGGCCGAGAGCACGACGCGATTCTTGGGCGTGTCCAGAAAATCAAGCATCTCGCCGGCCTTAACCACTGCCAGCGTGTGACCGAAGTCGTAGTCCGTGAGTGCATCGAGGCGGAAGACATCCATCGATCCGCCGTTGTCGCGGACGACTTCCAGCAGGCCGGTTACCTCGCCAAGGTTCACGTGCGGCACCGGCTCGCATGCCAGCGTCATATCCATATCCGCGCCGGTGGCCTTTGTGGCGGAATCTTCGGGCAGATGCTCGGAAACGATGATGTCATGCAGGCGTTGCACCAGCCCCAAAAACTGCGGCGATTGATAATCGCGCGGATGCGGAATCGGATTGGGAATGATCTGCCGAATGTGGCCCGGCTTCGTCCCCATCACCACGATTCGATCGGCGAGGAAAACCGCCTCCTCGATAATGTGCGTGATCATCATCACGCTTTTGAGGCCGGTAATGATGTGGCCGTTGGATTTATCGCCGTTGCCATCTCCAGAGGCGGATTGGTTGCCACCGGTCCAGAGCCGATAGACTTCGCTGCGCAAGCTCTCGGCGGTAAACACATCCAGCGCGCTGAAGGGCTCGTCCATGCAGAGCAGTTCGGGCCCCCGCGCCAGCGCCCTGGCGATGCCGACGCGCTGCTTCATCCCGCCGGAGAGCTCCTTGGGATAGGCTTCCTCTGATCCGTCCAGGCCGACCATATCGATGCAGCGCGTGACCCGCGCGGCGGCGGAGACATCGTCCAGCTCCAAACCGTTCAGCGCCACCTTAATGTTCTCCCGTACGTTCAGCCACGGATACAGAGCAAAGTTCTGGAAGACAATCGATATGCCCGGATGCACGCCCTCGAGCGGCTTTCCGTGCGCCAGGATTTTGCCGTGCGAGGGTTGAATCAGGCCGACCAGCGCGCGGAGCAGCGTGCTCTTGCCGCACCCGCTGGGGCCAAGCAGCGCGACCACTTCGTTGGCGTTGATCGCCAGCGACACGTTCTCAATCGCCGGCCGACCGCCAAATTCAACGTCAACGTCGATCGCTTCGCAGATGGGGGATTCGGGCATAAATGTAATAAGTTGTCAGTTGTCAG
Source organism: Humisphaera sp. (assembly GCA_036276235.1). Classification (GTDB taxonomy): domain Bacteria; phylum Planctomycetota; class Phycisphaerae; order Tepidisphaerales; family Tepidisphaeraceae; genus JANWHF01. Next base: position 24,246 of record DATBDZ010000176.1, read on the forward strand.
TTGCCAGTTGTCAGTTGTCAGGAAACTCCAATCGCCATCGCACCGGTCCTTACTGGCAACTGGCAACTGAGAACTGGCAACTCATAGATTCAACGCATACCGATCTTCCGCCAGGCGATACACGCGTTTCCAGAAGAATCGGTTTAGGAGTACGACGAAGACGGCCATCGTGACCACGCCCGCCGCGAGCAGCGGGTAGTTCGCGTTGTCGGTGGCTTTGCTGATGAGCGATCCCAGTCCAAATGCGGCAAACGTTCCGGCTGGAATCTGCACATATTCCGAAACGATCGTGGCATTCCACGCGCCGCCGGCTGCGGTCACAAGGCCGGTCACCAGCGATGGAAAGACGCAGGGAAGATAAATCCGCTTCCACTTTTCGGCGGTGCTCATCCGATACACATTGCCGACTTCCTTCAGGTCGCCGGGAATCGCCATCGCGCCGGCGATGACGTTAAACAAAATATACCATTGCGCGCCAAGCAGCATCAGCGCCACGCAACCGATCGTGAACGGGATCTTGAACACCACCAGCGCCATCGTCACCAGCGGAAAGAGCATCGGCGCGGGAAAACTCGCGACGACCTGGATGATTGGCTGCAAGCGCGTGGACCATTTGGGCGACAGGCCGATCATGATGCCGACCGGCAGCGCCCAGGCCGTCCCCAGCGCCACCGCCGCCGTCGTGCGGCCGAAGGAGGCGAACAGCGCGAGCAGCACGTGAATCCAATCAGCCCGAAATTCGCCCGGCGCGGATGTCCGATCGACGATCGGCAGGCTCACCAGCAGATGCACCAGCTCGATGCATCCGAACACCGCGACCACGCCGATCGCGGCGACGATGAACCACTTGAGCAGCGGGCCCCAGATCATTCCCTGGCGCGTGTGTCCCTTGCCCGAAGACTCGTATTGCATCGGCGCGGAGGGAATCTCCGGAACAATGCTCGCCGTGGGCAAGGCGCCAGTGGGTTGTGCGATGGCGGGGATCTTCTTCCGCCGCAATCGTTCAATGAAGCCGGCGATCGACGCATACACGCGCGATCGGCGCAGCAGATCCAGCATCCACGATTTTTGAATTTCGCTCTGAGCCGTGTCTTCCATGCGGAAGCGCTGGCTCCAGACGACGATCGGCCGCCAGAAGATCTGATCGACCGCCACGATCATCAGCACCATCGCCACGATCGCGCCGAGCATCGCCAGCGTGTTTTTCCGCGCGATCGCCTCGCTCATGTACGAGCCGATGCCCGGCAGGCGGTAATCACGATCCCCCAGTTTGAATGCCTCGTTGACGGTCAGAAAAAACCATCCGCCCGCCATCGACATCATCGAGTTCCAGACCAGGCCGATCATGCTGGCGGGAACTTCCAGCAGGCGAAATGTCTTCCAGCCGCTGAAGCGGTGGATCTTCGCAACCTCGCGAAGCGCCTGCGGAATCCCGCGCAGGCTTCCGTGAAAGCTGAAGGTCATGTTCCAGACCTGCGCAGTGAAGATCATCACCACGCACGCGACTTCCAACCCCAGCTCGCGCGTCGGGAAGAGGCTGACCATCGCGATCACGACGCCCGGCAGGAATCCGAGCACGGGAATCGCCTGCAGCACATCGAGCGCGGGAATCATGATCTTCTCCGCCCGATGATTGTGGGCGGCGATCGTTCCGTAAACGAGCGTGAAAACCAGTGAAAGAAAGTAGGCAGCAAACCCGCGGCACAGGCTGAGCATCGTGTACTTGGGAAGCGAAAGCAGCGAGAGGCTGATGACGGTCGTCTGCTTAAAGGGGGCCGAGGCCTGCTTCGTCATCAGCACCAGCAGCCCGACGACCGATGCGGCCACTGCCAGAAATGCCAAATCCGCCAGCAGGCCGGTCGGTGTGCGCAGGGCTTCGCGCACGCGTTTCGTGTGAAACAAAATAAGCGGCATCCGACGCGGCTCCGTGCGATGAGTTCTGCGGCCCGGTGGAATCCTAACGAGTGAGGCGCGCCGAATCACGCGCCTCCTGGGAATTGGAAGGGTAATGCTCAGTAGAAACCGGTCCGCGCTTTCCAACCTCTGACCCTCACCAAAAGCTTGCTGACGTGTCTTACACGGCGAGGGACGCGACCCGCGCCCTTCATGGAAGCGTTGTGCCGCGGCGCCATCAAACGCCGCTGCGAATCATGCCCAGGCAAGCTCTGAAAGGACGATGCCATGCGAAGGCTATTGCTGCTACCGGTCTGCGCGCTCTTGCTGGCGGTTGGAAGTGGTTGCACTTACAACTATCACCATGGCGGATGGGGTCATCATCATCATGGCGGCTGGGATCATGATAGCGGCGATGGGTGGGGCCATCACGGGCACTGGTGATTCCCCCGACAAAGGGAAGCGGCGGGATATATCCCGCCCTACATCAAGCAGCGCAACGTAGGGCGGGATTTATCCCGCCGTTGTGCGGTTCGCATGCGGCCACGTGACACATCAGATTACGGTGCTCGATTACCCACAACGCGCTTCATCGGGTTACCGGCGGATGCGTGTGCTGACGGCGATGGCGTCGGACTGACAGGTCGATCGCCAGCTCAATCGCCGATCGCATCGAGCCGGGGTTGGCGCGGTTGCGGCCGACGATGTCGAACGCCGTACCGTGATCCGGGCTGGTGCGGATGATCGGCAGACCGAGCGTCACGTTCACCGCCTGATCAAATGCCAGCAGCTTGACGGGAATCAGGCCCTGGTCGTGATACATCGCGACCACCGCGTCGAATTTCCCGTCGCGGGCGGCCAGGAAAATCGTATCGGGCGGATACGGGCCGGTGGCGTCGATCCCTTGCTCGCGGGCCATGAGGATGGCGGGGCTGATGATCCGTTCTTCCTCGTCGCCGAACTGCCCGTTTTCGCTCGCGTGAGGATTGACGCCGCAGACGGCGATGCGCGGCTTGGGCGTGTCAAACCACTCGACCATCGCCTGATGAATTAATTCGATCGGCTGAAAAACCGCGCCGATGTTGAGCCGCCCCCAGAGGCCCATCAGCGGAATGTGAACTGTCGCCAGCACAACCTTCAACGGCCCGCCGGCGAACATCATCGCGAATCGGCGAGCACCCGTGCGCTGCGCGAATAACTCGGTGTGGCCGGGAAAGTGATACCCGGCGAGCTTCCAGCTTTCCTTGGCGATCGGCGCGGTGACAACGGCATCCACCAGATTTTTTCGGGCGGAATCGATCGCGTCGGTGCAAAAGCGCATGGAAGCTTCGCCGCCCATTTTGCTGGGGGTGCGAATCGCCGACCCGAGCATGCTGTATTGGTCGTAATCGACGACGACCACATCGTGTGGATAGCTCCGCAGCCGCCCGTTGTATTGATCGCGCCACCAGAAGACATCAAACTCGGCCAGATCGGCCGCGTAGTGCAGCATCTCGTTGAGGCCGTAGATGATGTAGCGCGCCTTGTGCCGCAGCACCGGATCGGACAGCGCCTTGACGATCACCTCCGCGCCGATGCCGGCGGGGTCGCCCATGGTGATCGCGATGGTCGGTCGGTAGTCCATAAACAAAAGTGGCGGGCATTGCCCGCCTTCCGATCGCGCCTGCGTAAGGCGGGCACTGCCCGCCGCGGGTTAGTGCACGGCGCAAGTCCAACAGATGTATCTTCGGCTCATCGCGACTGCCGTTCAAGCCACGAAACGACCGTTTTTGCGAGTATGTCGCACTCAAGATTGAATGGCCAACCCACCTCGCGACGGCCCAGCGCCGTGAGCTGCAACGTCGTCGGAATCAGCGCGACTTCAAACTGCTCGCCCTCAACGGCGGCGATCGTCAGGCTCACGCCGTCGAGCGCGACTGATCCCTTTGGCGAAATATATTTCGCAAGCGCAGAAGGGGCGCGAAGCCGCAGGCGGAATTCGTTGTGATTGCTGATTTGCTCTAGAAGTGGCGCGGTGCCATCCACGTGTCCCTGCACGAAATGACCATCGAGCCGATCGCCCACGCGCAGCGAACGTTCGATATGTGCATCATCCCCGGCGGCTAGCAAGCCAAGATTCGTCTTCGAGAGCGTCTCGGCGATGATGTCAAACCCAACCTTCCCATCCTCCAGTTCGGCCGCAGTCAGACAAACACCATTGACGGCGACGCTTTCCCCCGGCCGCAGATCGGGCCAGTGGCTCGCGAGTGTCAGCCGTCTGAACATAGGATTATCGGCGACGGCGATGACGCGCGTGGTTCGTTCGATAATGCCGGTGAACATGCCCGGAGTTTAGGCGAGGGATCGAGGCGGGGCGAGTCGGGAACGTCGGTTCGGAAAGCTCATGGTATCCGCCTTTGAGCAATGCTAAACTTGCCTTGAGGTTTTATGGCGTCAACCGTATTGCGAGAATCGACGAAGCGCGAAGGATGGGTCAGCGATGGCAAGCCGCATCCGGGCCGCCGCATGACCGAGCGGGAATTTGTTGAGTGGGTGGACTCAAACACACGCGCGGAATGGGTGGACGGGGAAGTAATCATGATGTCACCGGTCAGCAGCAAGCATGACAATCTTCAATGGTGGCTGCGCAGCCTGCTGCAACTGTTTGTCGATGAGCGCGAGCTGGGACAGGTGAAGGGCCCCGTGTTCATGGTGCGACTTCCCCGGCAGCGCCGCCGCCGTACGCCCGACGTGCTGTTTGTTGCTGCTTCGCGCGCCAAGATTATCGAGACGAATCATGTCGAGGGCGCGCCGGATCTGATTATGGAAGTTGTCTCACCGAACAGCGTTTCCCCCGACTGGCGAGATAAGTTCCTGGAATATGAGCGTGCGGGAGTTAGCGAGTATTGGGTGATCGATCCTTACAGCAGGCGGATGGAAACCTACATTCTTAATCGTGGCGGGAAATATCAATCGCTGGCTGAAGAAGTGGGGAAGCTTCATTCGGGCCTGATCAAGGGCCTTTACATCCGGCCGCGCTGGGTTTTCGCCGACAAGCAGCCACGCGTCACCACCGCGTTGCGCGAAATGGGGCTGAGACTGGGTTGAGCCGGCTTTCCACGGATGCCGCTCAATTCATCTCCCCCACATCCAACTGATACTTCCGCATCTTCTTGTAGAGCGTCGTCCGATTGATATCCAATTCGGCGGCGGTGGCTTGGCGATTCCAGTCGTTGCGGCGTAACGCGGCCTCAATAATCTTGCGCTCCGGCGTCTCCAGGGCAACCTGTAGCGGCAATGGCCGCGCGCAATATTCTGCGTCCTGCTGGAGTTCCGCGACGGGGCGGCCTGTGAACGTTTGGATCACTTCCGGCAGATCTTCCAGATCGATCTGCGGACGACGACAGAGGACGACGGCGCGCTCGATCGCGTTTTCCAGCTCGCGGACATTGCCGGGCCAGTTGTAGCGCTGGATCGCCGCCAGGGCCATGTCGGAGAAGCCGATGATCTCGCGGCCGCTGTCGGCGTTGAATCGCCGCAGGAACGAGGTCGCCAGCAGTGTCAGATCATTGCTCCGCTCGCGCAATGGCGGCAATTTGATGTTGACCACGTTGATTCGATAGTAAAGGTCCTGGCGGAATTGATTGGCCGCCACGAGGTTCGCCAGATCGACGTTACTTGCGAGGATCACGCGGACATCGACTGTCTTGGTTTCCGTCGCTCCGACCGGCTCAAAGGCGCGTTCCTGCAACACGCGCAGCAGCTTCACCTGAAAGGCAGCCGACGCGGAGTTGATCTCGTCAAGAAAAAGCGTGCCGCCGTCAGCCAGCAGGAATCGTCCCGGCTTGTCGGCAACCGCGCCGGTGAATGAGCCGCGCATGTGGCCGAATAATTCTGATTCCAGCAGCGTTTCGGGCAGCGCGCCGCAGCTCACTTCGATGAACGGCTTATCGCGCCGCGGCGAGCGATGATGTATCGCGCGGGCGATCAGCGACTTGCCCGTCCCGCTTTCGCCGGTCATGAGCACCGTCGTGCGGTTATCCGCCACCGCTTCAACCAAGTCGAAAATCTTGAGCATCTTGTGATCGTGCCCGACCACGTTTTCCAAGCCGAAGCGCAGATCGAGTTGCTGCTTGAGCGAATGGTTTTCAAAGAGCAGCGATTGCTGGCGAGCCGCCTTCTCGACGACCACGCGGATTTCCTCATCGACGATGGGCTTGGTGAGATAGTCGAAGGCGCCCATCTTGGTCGCCTCGACCGCGCCGCCGATCGAGCCGTAGCTGGTGATGATGATCACGACCACGTGGGGATATCGCCGGCGAACATCGCGCAGAAATTCGGTTGGCTTGATGCCGGGCATATTGATGTCGGCCAGCAACAGCTCAGTCTGTCCCGTCTCTAGAATCGCCGACGCATTTTCCGGGTCATCGGTGGTGCGGACCTCATATCCCTCGCGGCGGAGAAACTGCGAGAGGGATTGCAGGATGATTCGATCTTCGTCGAGGATCAGCAGCCTCGGCTTAACGGGAGTATTGGCTTGGAGCATGGGGTCGATCGCCGGTGAAAAGGAAGAATGTTGCGTCGCGGCAACGCACGTCTACTTTTTGCATCGGCAAGATCGGCTGTTGTCGGTGAGCAACAGCGATTATCGGACTGGCGAATTTTCTTGGCGAAATCAGCAACTTGCGGTATATAGGGTGCTTCATATCTGTCTGCGAAAGGAGTAGCGCCGTGAGGACCATGATCGAGCAGGACTTGGGCGCCGACCCCGCGACGGGCGCCCCACTTCGCCGGCTTCGTGAAATCACCACCGAGCCGGAAGATTACCCGGATTTGTCCGAAGGGGATGTCGAGGATTTGCACTCGGCGCTGGTCGAGCTTGAACGGCTGGATCTGGCGTCGCGCGAGATGGCGCGGGCTGCGATCGCAAGGATGAATGCCGCCGACGCGGCGTGCATTCGCCGCGCTGTTTTCATGTCGCGCGATCGAACGCTTCATTGAGCGTGGCTTCGACTCTTCGTCATTGCGTTGATGCCACAAGCGTCCACGAAAGCGTGAACGCCCTTTGACAACCGGCGGCCGATTTACCATCCTTGATGGAACATCGGGCGCCGGAGCTTCCGCAATGACGACAACCAATTCCGCCACGCCGACCCAGCGGCAATTTCCCTGCACCAAGTGCGGGGCGAATCTCCAATTCGCGCCCGGCACCGATGCGCTCAAATGTCCCTATTGCGGCACGGAGAATCGCCTCGGCGGAACGCCTTCGACAATTGCCGAGCTTGATTTCCAAACCTATCTGCACGAGCTTCCCGCCGGCGACGGCGTGCATGAAACGCTCGTCGTCAAATGCGCCAACTGCGCCGCCGAGAGCAGCTTCGCACCAGATGTGACGGCGGGACTCTGCCCCTTCTGCGGCAGCGGAATTGTCGCCACCGGAACATCCAAAAAAGCCATCCGTCCGCACGCTTTGCTTCCGTTCAAAGTGGCGCGCGAGCAGGCAGCGGAGTTGTTTAATCGCTGGGTCGCCAGTCTCTGGTTCGCCCCCAACGCGCTCAAATCCTGCGCGCGGCGATCGGTCATCCGCGGCGCTTACGTCCCCGCCTGGACCTATGACAGCCTCACCGAAACAGATTACGTGGGCGAGCGCGGCGAAGATTACTGGGAAACCGAAACCTATACCGAAACCGATGCCCAGGGAAACACCGTCCAACGCACCCGCCAGGTACAGCGCACGCGCTGGTGGCCCGCCAGCGGGCATGTCAGCAATTCATTTGACGATCTACTGGTGATGGCCACCGGCACGCTGCCGCCCAAATGTCTCAATCGCCTGGAGCCGTGGGACCTGCCGGCGCTGGTCGCCTATGAAGACGAATACCTGAGCGGCTTCATCGCCGAGAGCTATCAGGTGACGCTCGCCGACGGCTTTGAGCGCGCCAAGGGAATGATGCAGCCGATCATCAATCGAACAATCTGCGCCGACATCGGCGGCGATCATCAGCGCGTCCTGAACGTCAACACGGCCTATCACAACATCACGTTCAAACACCTTCTGCTGCCCGTCTGGATCAGCGCCTATCAATTCCAGAACCGCACGTTCCGGTTTTTAGTGAACGCCAGAACGGGCGAAGTCCAGGGGGAGCGGCCTTGGAGTTGGGCGAAGATTGTGATTCTGGTGTTTGCGATCATCGCAATTATTGTGACGATCATTGCGCTGGCATCGCGATGATTGCGTGGCATGGGCGACCGATTCAAAGCCGATCGAACTCCTCCTGCGTCACGCGCGCCTGCTTAAGTATCTTGCGGAATGTGCCAAGCGGAACGTCGCCTCGGTGAATCGCGACGAACGTAAGCCGCCCGTCACTGTGACGAAGGAACAAGTGTGACCCCGTTTGGCGCACCTCTTTAAATCCCGCTCGCTTGAGCCGCGACACTACTTCACGCGCCGTGTAGGGCATTCTCAGGGACCTCGATTTGGCTCACGAAACCCTGCCCCTCTTGCGGCACAACTTCGCCATTAGCCGCCAATTCCGCAATCCAGCCGGCCACAAGGTCCTTGGCGGCAGCGAGCGCACCCTCCACCCCAAGACCGTGGGTTGTCAGGTCAAGGGTAGGAATATGCGCGTAGTACCAACCCGGCTGATCGGGTTCATTGGTCGGTTCAAGGACGACAGTGTACCGCATGACATTCCTCATCCATCCATGGCGTAATCGGTGGTGCTGACGTTATTATTGTAGACGATCTTTACGACTTTATGCGACCGTAATCTCCTTGTTCAGGTAAATATCCTGAACAAGATTCAGCAACCGAATTCCATCGGTGATCGGCCGCTGGAAGGCTTTGCGGCCGCTGATCAGGCCCATGCCGCCGGCGCGTTTGTTGATGACGGCGGTCTTGGCCGCCTCGGCAAAGTCGTTGTCGCCGGAGGCGCCGCCGCTGTTGATCAGCGGGGCGCGGCCGAGATAACAGTTGGCCACCTGATAGCGGCAAAGCTCGATCGGATGATCGCCGGGCGTGAGATTGGAATAGACGCGCTTGTCGGTCTTGCCGAATTTCAGCGCGTTGTAGCCGCCGTTATTTTCAGGCAGCTTCTGCTTGATGATGTCGGCTTGGATCGTCACGCCAAGATGATTCGCCTGCCCCGTCAGATCGGCGGCGACGTGATAATCCTTCTCCGGCGTCTTGAAGGCGTTGCTCCGCAGATAGCACCAGAGCACGGTGACCAATCCATATTCATGCGCCGCCGCAAACCAGCGTGAGACCTCCTGAATCTGCCGATCCGATTCCGGCGAGCCGAAGTAGATCGTCGCGCCGATCGCGACGGCTCCCATATCCACCGCCTGCTTCACTTGCGCGAACGCGATCTGATCATATTTGTTCGGATAGGTCAGCAGCTCGTTGTGATTGAGCTTGACGAGGAACGGAATCTTGTGAGCGTATTTGCGGGCGACGGACCCGAGCACGCCAAGCGTCGAGGCGACGGCGTTGCAGCCGCCGTCGATCGCCAGCTTCACGATATTTTCCGGATCGAAGTAAATTGGATTGGGTGCGAAGCTCGCGCCTGCGGAATGCTCGATCCCCTGATCGACCGGCAGGATCGAAACAAAGCCGGTGTTGGCCAGCCGCCCGTGGCCGAGGATGTGCTGAAAGTTTCGGAGCGTCGAAGCATTGCGATCGCTGGCCGCGAAAACCCGATCAACAAAATCCGGCCCCGGCAGATGCAGCATCTCGCGCGGGAAGCCTTTGGCCTTGTAGTGAAGCAAATCGTCGGCGTCTTTGCCGAGTAGTTCCTGGATGGATGTGGAAGAGGATGACATTGGGAGATTCTCCTTAAAGCAGAATCGTAGCGAGGAACGTTGCGTTCGCCCAATGGACTGACGGAAAAATGCAGTGTGAATGCAACGCAACGGGAAAGCGGTCGCGCTCAGAACCCTCTCCCCAGTAATCAGGGGAGAGGGCAGGGTGAGGGGACAGCGGGTCGCGATATCGCGCCGTTTGCAAGTCGATGCGTTTGTCCCCTCACCCCAACCCTCTCCCCTGAGTACAGGGGAGAGGGCGAAGGCGCGCTCGTCCGGATTCGCGCAGGGGCGCACCCGCACGATGGCTCCTCTTCACAATTAATTGCGGTGGCGTTTTGTCCTTGAGGGGAATTGGCCTACTTGGGATTACCCGGCCCGCGGAGCCGCTTAATGCGTTCCTGTACATCGCGGTAGTTGAAATCCAACTGGGCGACCTGGCTGTACATCTTGATCGCGCCGGGGATATCGCCGTGATTCTCCAACCCGCGGCCGTACCAATAATACAATTCGCGCGAGCGCTCATCTCCCTTGGCGGGATATTCATCCAGCACGGCGCGAAGTGTTTCGACTGCTTCCTCGCCGTAGCCGGCATCCAGAAATGCGCGACCGAGCAGAACGCTTCCCTGCACCCGGAATTTCGGATCGTTGCGAACCTGCTGGAAAACCGGAATCACTTCCTGGAATTGCCCAAGCTGGAACATACGGCTGGCCATCTGGAATCGCGCGGTGGTATCGGTGGGATAATTCTCGACGATCAGCTGGAATTCCTGCATCTCGAGCATGATCTTCTCGCGCAGGAAAGCCATGTATTCCTGTTTCAGCGCCGGATCGCGTTCCTTGTCCGCTCGCATCACGCGCTCGACGCGCGAGAGCTGGACCATCTTGATCTCGCCGATCTTTTGCCGCCATTTGAATTGGCCGGTCTGCTTGTGCATCTTGTCGAGTTCTTCGATCGCTTTATTTTCGTAATCGGAGGACTCGGTGCCGCGCAGAGCGTCGATGTACTTGCTGAAAAGGATCAGATCGCCCGGCGTATTCTGCCATTCGACTTCCGCCTCGCGGGCCTTGCGGATGAGGAATTCGTTGGTCTGAACGTCGCGGTCTTCGTCGATCAGGCGTTGCTGTGAGTCGGTGTCGCGGATGCTGTCGCGGAAGCTCTTGGCGACGCCGTACTTGCCCTTGGCCATCGTATCGCGGGCGCTGAGGTCCTTCAGTTCCTTTTGAAGGTCCATATCTTCGGGGCGCATGCGCTGGGCGAGCCCGCAGGCTTCAACCGCAAGATGCCATTGCTCAAAGCTGGAATACCCCTCTTTGAGGGCGATAAACTTGTTATATTCAGGCTTTGGGTTTTCGGAGTTTGCTTTTAAAAGAACGCCGCCGATCCAGATGGCGGTGTCGTAATACCCGGCCTTGAAGGCGTTCTGAAACATGGCCAGCATGTGGTCCATGTTGCCCGGGTCATAGGCCAGGAGCTTCTCGGCGTTGAGCATCAAGGCTTTGTTGTCATCCTTGGCCGCCTTGAGCTTCATCTTCTGCATCATCCCCATCGACTTGCCGCCGCTGGCTTTGCGCTTGAGGGAGATTTCGCGGAGGGCCTGATGGGCATTCACATTTTCCGGGTCAACCCCCAGCCCCTGGATGTACAGCTCGATGGCGTATTCAAAATTGCTGGTGTCGGCGGAATTTTTCCCGTAATCAAAGAACCGGACGGCCTTTTTCTGCTCTTCCTCCGGAATTGCCTGGTAACCCGGCGGCAATTCGGGGCTGTTGCTGGCGTGGTCGGTGTGATTACTAGCCATGGGGTCTGTCGTCTAGAGAGGACCAGCGCCTGCGGACGCTCACCGCAGCACGCGTGGCCAAAACGTTAACACTATGTCAATCTACACCCAGTTTGGTAAACCTGTCAATAAATCCAACTGGCACATAAACTTCGCCTAATATTGTAGGCAAAAGAGGAAAGCGAGACGACCTTTTCCATGGCCGAAGAGTTAAAGATTATCCACTACCCCGATCCCCGCCTCAAAAAGCCCAGTGCTCCCGTGCGCGATTTTGGCCCGTCTCTTGCCGAGTTGGCGGCGCAAATGCTGGTTCTGATGCGTCAGGAGAAGGGCGTCGGCTTGGCCGCGCCGCAGATCGCCAAAAATATCCGCTTATTCGTCATGAACGCCACCGGCGATCCCAAGGACGATAAAGTTTATGTGAATCCGATCCTCAGCGACGCCCAAGGCGAAGAAGAAGGCGAAGAAGGCTGCCTGAGCATCCCCGAACTACGCATCAAGGTGGTCCGCAGCCGCTCGCTTCGCATTCAGGCCCATGATGTGGCGGGAAATCCAATCGACCAGATCGGCGAGGGTTACGTCGCGCGGGTCTGGCAACACGAAACCGATCATCTCAATGGCATTCTCCTGACCGACCGAATGGGCCCCGTCGCCAAAATCGCCAATCGAAGCCTGCTGAAGGAGCTGGAGGAGAAGTATCGGCGGGAGAAGGGTAAAGGATGAAGACGAGGATTGAGGATTGAGGATTGAGGATTGAGGATAGCGACGGTGTATCCAGTCGCTTCTCTACCGCCATCCTCAATCCTCTATCCTCCATCCTCGTTTTTTTCCCCGGTCTCATGACGGCACTTCGCATCATCTTCTGCGGCAGCGGCGAATTCGGCTTGCCGACGCTTGAGGGGGTGCGCGCGGCGGGACATGAAATCGTTCAGGTCATCAGCCAGCCGGATCGACCCGCCGGTCGCGGCAGGGGGCTGACGCCCACGCCGATCAGCGCGGCGGCAACCGCCGTCAAGCTTCCACTTCTCACCACCGCCAACATCAACACCGAGGCCCTTCCCGCGGCAGACTTGATGCTCGTCATCGCGTTCGGCCAGAAGATCGCCGAGCATGTCGTGCATCATCCTCGCCTGGGAAGCATCAACCTCCACGCCTCGCGGCTGCCCAAATATCGCGGCGCCGCGCCGATTAACTGGGCCGTCATCAACGGCGAACCAACGACCGGAAACTCGATCATTCGCCTCGCCCCGAAGATGGATGCCGGCGCGATCCTCGCGCAATCGGAACTCACGATCGGTGAAACCGAAACGGCGGGGGAGCTGCACGATCGCCTGGCGCGAGACGGCGTCGAGCTTGTCCTCCGAGTGATCGACGACTTGGCCCGCGGAACTGCGGTCGAAACGATTCAGGATGAATCGCGCGCCACGATCTCTCCGAAACTTTCGCGCGGCAGCGCCGTGCTCGATTTTTCGCGGCCGGCGATCGATCTCGCCCGCCGAATTCGCGGCTTGTATCCCTGGCCCGGCTGCCGCGTGCGCATGTGCGACGCCGCCGGAACCCAAATCGCCGCCGCGCGTCTCGCCCGCGCGCGGCCCGGCGAAACCGAAGGCGATCGCTGGAATCCCGGCGAAATCATGACCAATGGCCTCATCCAAACCGGCACCGGCGGCCTTGAGATTCTCGACATTCAACCCGAAAGCCGCGCCGTCATGTCCTTAGCCGACTACCGCCGCGGCCACCCCTGGCCGCCGGGGGCGCGAATTCAGTCGGTCGAATAGATCGATCACGCGTTACACCTTATCTGTCGATAAACGTGTAGTTCACAACCCTCGCGCGAGGGCTGTTCTTCGTAGGGTGTGCTTCAGCACACGCGGAAGCGTCCAATCCGCGAGTTGCGCTCCGCGCGGTAAAGCGCTACGAAGAGTGCTCAGAACCCTCTCCCCTGTACTCAGGGGAGAGGGCAGGGTGAGGGGACAGCGCGGTGCGCCAAACGGCGTATTGCGCCGATCGGCGCATCGGTCCCCTCACCCCAACCCTCTCCCCTGAGTACAGGGGAGAGGGAGAGAATCGCTCCGCCAACAACTGTGGCCACACACCTCCCCCTCATCCTCGGCTCCATCATCGCCGCCTGGGCGATGCTGGCTCTGCTCAGCTCTGAGCGCGAGCGGCAGATCCGCCTGCGCCCTCCCACGCCTGTCGAGCCGGCGCCGGGGCCCGAATCGGCAACTTCTGCGCCTTCTTCTCCCGCCACAAAACCCGCAAAACAAATTGGCAACACCAAGCCCGCTCGTTGACTTGTCGCACATCGCCATTTAGATTCGATCCGCGTCGCTTTCCGGCAGGTGAATCTGTCGCTGGAGGTTGGTGTGGACAAGCGTGGCTTCCCTTCCCAGGCGTGGTATCCGATCGGGTTTGTCTTTTCGTTGGCCGTCCTCGGGGTGGGGATTTATCTGGCGACGCTGCCTAAGCACGACTGGACTGTCATGGCCGCCGGCTGCGTGTGCCTGGCGGCTGTCGCCGTCGCATGGCCGCTCTGCGCCACCCTCCGTGCACAGGCAATGACCGATCGCCAGCGCGAAGCCGCCCTCACTCCCGTCAACGAGCGCCTCGATCAGATGGCGATGCTCCTCAACCTTCTCAGCGAGCAGTTGCAGCTCAGCGATCGCGCCAAAGCCGTGGCGTTTCGCGTGAAAGATCGCGACGCCCTTCGGCGCGCCGTGCAGGAGGAAATGGGCCGCCACGATTGGGAAGCGGCGATGTCGCTGGCCGACGAAATCGAAAAAGCCTTCGGCTACAAGGGCGAGGCTGACCGCCTTCGCGGCGAGATCCGCGATCGCCAGGACGAAACGATGCGCAACGCGATCGACGAAGTCGTCGCCGTCATCGATCAGCACACGCGCGGCGAGCAATGGAACGCCGCCATCCGCGAGGCCGAAAAGCTCATCTCCACCTACCCCAACAACGAGCAGGTCCGCAATCTCCCGCTGGAGATTGACGTCCGCCGGCAGGCTTTCAAGAAGCAGCTTCGCATGCAATGGGATGAAGCCGTCGCGCGGCACGATGTCGATACCAGCATCGAAGCCCTCAAGCGGCTCGACCCGTACCTCACGCCCGCCGAGGCCGAGGAAATGCAGGAAACCGCCCGCGGCATCTTCAAGGAAAAGCTCAACAACCTCTCAGCAGACTTCGCCCGCGCGGTGCACGATCAGCACTGGACCGATGCTGTCCGAATCGGCGAAGCCGTCATCCGCGACTTCCCCAATTCCAGAATCGCCCAGGAAATCCGCCAGAACATAGAAGGCCTACGCCAGCGCGGCCACGGCGAACCCGCCGCGGTTGGAGCGTGATGCTTTAAGAAGTTGTCAGTTGTCAGTTGTCAGTTGCCAGTGGGGGCGTTCGCCAATTCAATGGGTTGCTAGTTGTTGGTCGCTAGTTGCTGGAGATGGAGGCATTTGGTTTTCCCCTTTGTGCCTTCGTCGCTTCGTGCCTTCGTCCCTTCTTGGGAACTCATCCCTTCCCGCAACAACGCGAAAGTGTGCCTCTCCCGTAGAGCCAATAAAGGTAGGCTCAGCCACGCTTGATCCTTCGTCGGTTCGGCGCCGCCAGCAGGTTACAAATGTTACAACTGCGCCTGTGTCACACGGGCGCTGCTCATCGCGCAACCGGTTACAACAGAGTAATTTAGCTCATCAAGGCTCGTGTTACACCACGGAAGCCTGTAACATCCGCCGTGCCTTGTTGAGTGAGTAGTCAGTAGGCAGAAATGGGCATCCGGCTTTCCCCCTTCGTGCCTCCGTGCCTTCGTCCCTTCGTGCCTCCCAAAAAATGCTAAAGTGTCGCATTTGTCGCGTCCACCCCATCAAGCGTTAAGACATAAGATATTGATTTAAAACGGGTTGCGAAAAATTGATTCGGGTCCGATTGTGCGACACTCGTCCTATTTTGAAATGCATGTCGCGGGTTGCCGGGCATATCACGCGGAAACGAAAAAGAAGAAGACGAAAAAGGAAATAAGAAAATACGAGCATGGAGAATGGAGGATTGAGAATCGCGCTGGGGCTCCCTGCTGTGTCCCGCGATGCCCAATTCTCCATCCTTGATTCTCTGAATTGATCTGCGTTCATCCGCGTTTATCTGCGGTTAATTCTCCTGCTTTATTCGATTGTCAAAGAGCGACGATTCCAACGTTTATAAGCGCGAACGCTCAAATTATTGTCATTAAAATAAATGATTTGTTTGGTGGAGGTGATAATTTCATAATCCGAACAGAAACCATGCTAATCGTGGCCGAGTCAACAGAATTATTGCTTTGACAAGTGGCCCCGACGCGGGCAAGCTGACGAGGGTCAGCCGGTGCTAGGCTGCGCCGGCGGGCAGGACACTAAAGG
>DATBDZ010000177.1:0-6164 GCA_036276235.1 Humisphaera sp.
GGCGCAGGAAGCCGGCGTCAAATACTTCTTCCTGGGCGCGATGTCCGCCGCCATCATGCTCTTTGGTTTCAGCTATCTATACGGAACGACCGGTACGACGCGGCTGGATACGATCGCCGAGTACCTGCACGGCCGCGGGTCAGCGGGGCCGAACGCCTGGCAGATATTTGCAGTGGTGATGGTCCTCGCCGGGTTGGCGTTTAAGATCGCCGCCGTTCCTTTGCACGCTTATGCGGGTGATGTGTACCAGGGAGCCGCGACACCGGTCACGGCGCTGCTGGCGTACGTCCCCAAGACCAGCGGGTTCATCGCGATTATCAAGATTCTCGCCGCCGTCGGCGGGCAGCAGTGGATGGTCCCTGATGTCGTCTTCAAGCTGCTGTGGGTCATCGCGGTTCTGACGATGACGTTCGGCAACGCATTGGGCCTCCTGCAATTCAACATCAAGCGCGTGCTGGCTTATAGCTCAGTGGCGCACAGCGGATATATGCTCGTGGGTCTGACGGCGTTGGTTGCCGCGCGGGCCGGCGCGGGTGCGACTCATCCGGAAGTCGTGCAAACGCAAGCTCTGGGCGGCGTGCTCTTTTATCTCGCCGCCTATGGCATCATGAATACCGGCGCGTTCGGCGTCTTGATGCTCTTGCCCGGCCGCACCGATGCGCAGGGCCGCCACGGGCCTAATGGCGAGCCGCTTCCCACCGCAACTTCCGCCGAAACATTCGAGGATATTGCCGGCGCGGGCCGGCGGCATCCGTCGCTCGGGCTGGCGATGGCAATTTGCTGCTTCAGCCTGACCGGCCTTCCCCTCACGATCGGCTTCTTCGGCAAGGTGCTGCTGGTTGCGCCGGTTGTCGGCGCGATGTCCAATCCGACCTACAGCACGATGATGGTGTGGCTGGTCGTCATCATGATGCTCAATGCCGCGGTGTCGGCGGCCTACTATCTCCGCATCGTCGCCGCGCTGTTCCTCCGCACCGAATCGACCGACGCCACCTTCGCCGGGTCCACGGCCGAGCCGCATCAGGAATTCGGCTCACTGCCGATCACGGCGGCGGTCGTCCTCTCCGTCGTCGGCACGCTCTTCTATGGCATCTGTTTCCCCGCCACTGACATGCTCACCCGCCGCGCGCAAAATGCCGCACGCGTTCCGACCAATGGGCCGACGATGGTGACGGCTTCAAAGTAGCACCGACTGGTTGACGACGATCAAACACGAACGCCACGGGCA
Organism: Humisphaera sp.; assembly: GCA_036276235.1. Classification (GTDB taxonomy): domain Bacteria; phylum Planctomycetota; class Phycisphaerae; order Tepidisphaerales; family Tepidisphaeraceae; genus JANWHF01. The sequence goes on from DATBDZ010000177.1 coordinate 1,229, forward strand.
TGCTGTCGCAAGCCCATGCCATCCAGAATGCGCGGCCACCGAGCGACTGGGTAGACGCGTTCGCGTCACAACTCGATGCGGCACGGATGCGAGCTATCGAAAGAGCAAGTGCCATGCGATGTAGCTGCCAATAGCGTTTATACCGAGCGATACCATCCATGCGCCCGCGGCCCGCTTCGTAATGTTTGCCGAAAGCCCGGCCAGGGAAAAGATGAGTCCTCCGAAGGTCAAAAGACAGCTTATGTGGATCAGAGTCGCACGGTCCAAGTACAGGCTTACAAGCAGCGGCAGGACACATAGCGAGGGGAGAACGGAGCGACTGATGCCGTTACCGGGTTGGGGTTCGGGAGTCGCGTAATCGAGAGTCTTCTTTTCCACAAATCCTCGTTCACCGCTCGTCATTCGAAGCGAATCGTAAACGGAATAACATCCGGGATCGGCCGACCCTGTTTGTCGCGCGACGGCTCTGTCCACCAGTCGTACGCGGCGATCTCGCAGGGCTCATCGACGCCCGTGCTGCCGCTGGAATGAACGACGTCCACGTGCGTGACGCGGCCGCTCACGTCGATGGTGAGGTTGAGCAGAAGCGACGCCTTGCCCATCGAAATCAGATCCGCCTGCCCGCCCAGCCCGATGCGCGGGCGCGTCGTGATCTTAAACTTGCGGCCATTCTGGATATCCAGCCGCCCGTCGCGGAAGACGGCATTGGATGTTCGCGAAAAGGGATCGGATACCGATTCGCTCTGCTGCGCCGGATCGGTCGGCCGTCGATCGGCGCCGGGCGCGCGGCCGTCGCCGGTCTGCGGGCGGACCGCCGGTTGCGGCGGGGCCACCGCCACCTGCGGCCGCGGCTGCGCCGGCGCTGTTGTGGGAAGTTGCGGCGCAACCTTGGGCACTTCAATTGGCGGCTGATCCGCCGTCACAAGAGATGGGGCGACTGTGTCATCCTGCTCCGGCAATCGCACGGCCGGCGGCGCGGCGGCTTGTGCCGTTGCCTCTGAGGGCTTCACAGCCTCTGGTGGCGCAGTGGGCGGCGTCGCGACGGCGACGCTCACGGGCGTCGGCAAGCCGCCTTGCTGGCCGCCCGATCCATTTTCGCCCAGCGGACCTTGCTGCAAGTCCGCCGGGTCGGCAGGGGTTCCGGGTCCGTGCGGATTGCGGCCCAATAACGCCTGATTATCCTCGGCAAAGCGCGCCTGCATGGGGCGATCGCCTTGCGAGGAATTGCTTCCCGTCCCCTGCGCCTTGTCCTCGCCCATGTCCGCCTCGCTGGCGGGCAGCGGGTCCGGCAATTGAAGCGCGACCGCCACCTCGATCTGCCGCGGCCGACGGGCCGGCGCGGCCAGCCACGCGCTCCACATCGGCGCGGCGGCGGTGAACAGAACCACATGCAGCGCCAATGAAGCGCCCAGGGCGAAGACGAAATTAAATCGCCAGCGAGTCATGAATCCAAATGCGAGCCGCGCGGACGAAACCGGATTATAGCATCGACCAGACTGCCGCCGATGGGCAAATCAGCGCGACAATATTTATCGGGCGTACATCGATCATTGCGGGATGGATCTGGTGGGGCAGACATTCTTGTCTGTCATCGAGTCTGGGAGTGGTGGCATTCTTGCCACTCGAGCAGACTCGAATCCGTTCGGGGGACAAGAATGTCCCCACTCACGGATTCGAAACAGACAAGAATGTCTGCTCCACCCAGATAACAGACAAGAATGTCTGCTCCACCAGTTTTATATGGCGCGCGATGGGTAATGCTTGAGATACGCAATCGCCTCCGCCGGCGTGGAGCAGACATAAAACTTCTCGCACGCCTTGGCGCGGATGAAATGCTGCTCGACGCCGTGGCGGATCATCTCCAGCAGCGGGCCGTAGAAGCCGTTCACGTTGAGCAGAACGATCGGCTTATCATGCAATCCAAGCGTGCGGCCGACGAGAATCTCGAAGACCTCTTCTAGTGTTCCCAATCCGCCAGGGAGTGTAATGAATGCATCGCCGCGCTGTTCGAGCAACGCTTTGCGCTGGCGCATGTCGCGCGTGACGATCAGCTCGTGGCATTGCTCGTCGGCGAGCCCTTCATCAACCAACACCTGCGGCGTGATACCGACCACGGTGCCGCCCGCGGCCCGCGCCGCGCCCGCCAGTGCGCCCATGCAGCCGCAATCGTTGCCGCCATAAATCAACTGCCAGCCCTGGGCGGCGATCAGCGATCCCAGTTCCGCGGCGGCGTCAAAATACTGTCGCGCAACCTGGCGACTCGAAGAGCAATAAACGGTCACAGAGCGGATAGGCATTGGGTAGACAAGGATACCAGCATTGTTCGACGGCGCAGATGGAAGCCCGTGAAATGGATTTCGGGTGCGATGGGCGCAAACTCCGGTCGCTTGGTTGGGGCGCGCAAAATAACGCGGCCAGTCTCCGAGAGAGAGACTGGCCGCGTTCGAGAGTCAATCGGTTTCGATCGTCAAGCCAACTTAGGGCAGGACAAGCTTACCGGTCGCATCGGTGCCCCAGAAGTTGCCGGTGCCGCCGGTGTAGTCGTAGACAAAACCGGTGGCGGTGGACAACGTCGTGGCCGCAGTGCCGTCGGTCACGGTGCTCTGCCAGCTCTGAGCGGCAGCGAGCGGGTTGACCGGCGTGGTCTGCATGTACGGACCAAACGGGCCCGAGAGCGAGGTGCCGCTGTAGGCAGCGCCGGTCGCGTCGGTCTTGGTCGTCATCTGTGTCCAGAAGGCCGTGCTGTCAAAGCCTGAAGCGCCGGCGCCGGGCAGCGTGTCATTGTGCTGCAGGCGATAAAGCGCGATCTGGCTGCGCATGGTCTGGGCGGTGCTGGCCAGGCTGCTCTTGCGAGCATCGTTGCTGGCACTGCTGAACTGCGGGATGACGATCGCCGCGAGAATGCCGAGGATGATCACGACGATCAAAATTTCGATCAGCGTGAATCCGCGGCGTGACGTAGTACGATGCATGTTCAATCCTCCGAACCTTGTAAGGCTGCCACGCAGCCTCAATCATTCCCCCTGTGAACCGCGAGGCCGTCGCACTCACGACAGCCGCGTTACCATCTACATCGAATTCGTTGGACCCAATGAAAAGGAAGATTCGCGCCGAATCCTTCGGTTCAGGACGGAATTGACGGTTGGGCTGGAAGCCTGCAACGTCTATGCGGGCACGGCGTTGCCAGCGTTACCGATAACATGCATCGTCGAGCAGAAAATTGACATAAATGCGCCTCAAGCAGTTGCGCGCACAAGTGACTGGAGCCGCAAGGATCAATCGTCCGATAAGCTTGTCGGCAAGTAATTGGCGGCGGCGCGCGTGGAGGGAACCATGGCCAAATCATCCGATAACGCGGCGAGCATCAACCGCGCGATGGAAGTCTTCGTGCGCGGCTACTCCTTCACACGGAGTTTCACTCATCCCTATCACCCGCAGCAAATGGCGCAGGCGTGGGTTGTACGCGATACACCGCGCAAACGGGGCGCCGACTATCGGCGGGAAGAATGGGTGGGAGCCCAAATCGCTCCGGCGGAACTCGATGCGCTGGCCCGCGAGAACGCGCGCGGCCATTTCTGCATTTGCGCGATTGTGCCGGAGGGGCAGAATGATGGCCCGCTGCGTGCGGCGTATAAATCGCTGGGATATCGCCTGGGCACCAGCGAATTTCTCATGGCCCATCGCCTCAAATCGATCCCCAAATTCCCCGAGCCATTTCCGATCGAGCGGGTGCTGAGTGCCGACCTGGCCGACCGCCTGACCAAATCCGCCGGTCAGCGGCAAATCCTCCCAGTACATCTCCACGCCGATGCTCCGCTTCGCCAGTACGTCGCGCTCGACAATGAAAGACCAACCGGCTGGGTCAGAAGCATCGCTGTCGATGACGCGACCTGGGTTTCCAACATGCACGTCCTTCCCAAATACCGCCGGCGCGGCATCGGCAAATCGCTGCTGGCGCGGATGCTGCGCGATGATCGCAAGCTGGGCTCAAAGGTTTCAGTGCTAATGGCCAGCCATGCAGGGGCGATGCTGTATCCTGTGGTTGGGTATGAAATGCTCGGGAAGCTTTTGGTCTACACGCCCATCAGGCGTCTAACCGACGGGCGGTAAACTCGGAGACACAAAACCTCTAGCCGTCATGCTGAGGTACTCCGAAGCATCTGGCTTCCTCGCGAAGAGGCCGGATGCTTCGAAGCACCTGCTCTGAAAATGTGGCAATTCTTGTAGGGTGGGTGTACTCGCCCACCATCTTCCGCTCGTGGTGGGCGAGTACGCCCACCCTACAGTTCCCATTGCATGCTTCGCGGTTGCGGCGCAGCCGCATCATCACTCCGCGTGACAAGATCACAATCGATGCTCAGCGCGGTGCCGACAACGCTTCTTCCAATCGATCGCAAAACCCCGCGCAGAGGATTGACTGACTCAAGTCTCTTTCAAGCAAGATCCGCGCTTCATTCCCTTTGTTCCTCAAGACAGCGGCATCCGCGCCACGAAATCCACGGATCGCCGCGACCGCGCCGTCTACATCACCGTGCGGCACAGTGACGCCAAAGTCGTGACGATCCAGCAGGTCGGTGATGTGAGATGGCCGCGGGCCGAAGTAGAGGATCGGGCGGCCAACCGCCATCGCGCCGTAGATCTTGCACGGATGAATGATGCCCACCATGTCCTGGCCGAGGGAGACGACATGCACATCGGCAGCGCCCAGCGAATAGCGAAGCTCCGCCAGCGGCTGATAGGGGAGCGACATCGCGTTCGTGAGATTGTGCTCGCGAATGTACGTTTCGACCTCCTTCTTGCCGGAGCCGCCGCCGACGAAGAGGAAGCGGATCGTCGCATCGTCCTTCAATCGAACCGCCGCATCCAGCAGCGTCCGCAAGGGATTGGAGGGGCTGTGATTTCCGCTGTACATAATGACGAATCGGTCGTTCAATCC
>DATBDZ010000178.1:0-15155 GCA_036276235.1 Humisphaera sp.
TCCGCGACAAGGAGTGCGGCGTCATCCTTTGCCTCGCCGGCTCGCTCATCAGCGCGGGGCTGAAGAAAATCTTCGTGGACATGATCCGCAACAACATGGCCGACGCGATCGTCTCCACCGGAGCCAACATCATCGACCAGGATTTCTTCGAGGCCCTGGGATTCAAGCACTACATCGCCACGGATGAATTCAAGAGCGGCACCCGCGACGGCGAGCTGCGCGAGCTGATGATCGACCGCATCTACGACACCTTGATTGACGAGGAAGAGCTGCGCATCTGCGATGAGGCGACGCAGAAGATCTTCGACGAAGTGGAGCCGCGCCCGTATAGCTCGCGCGAACTGCTGCGCGAGTTTGGCGCGTATCTTGAACGCAACGGCGGCCCGAAAACTCCCGACAGCATCATCTACGAGGCGTTTAAAAAGGAAGTGCCGATTTTCATCCCCGCGTTCAGCGACTGCTCGGCGGGCTTCGGCATCGTCGCCCACCAGCATGCCCGCCAGACCGAGGGCCGCCCGTATGTCAGCTTCGACAGCGGAAGGGATTTTTATGAGCTGACGCAGCTCAAGCTCAAGACCAAGGACACGGGCCTGTTCATGATCGGCGGCGGCGTGCCGAAAAACTTCGCGCAGGACATCGTGGTGGCGGCGGAGATTCTCACTGACGACGAAGCCCCGATGCACAAGTACGCCGTGCAGATTACGGTGGCCGACGTGCGCGATGGCGCGCTCTCCAGCAGCACGCTGAAGGAAGCCAGCTCCTGGGGCAAGGTGGATACGGTGTACGAGCAGATGGTGTTTAGCGAGGCGACGATCGCGGTGCCGCTGATTGTCGGATACGCCTATCATAAAGCCGGCTGGAAGGGCCGCGCGGGGCGGAAGTGGAATCGCCTGCTGGAGCCGACGGCGGTTGGCGCGTGAGTTGCGGTCTGTCCGCAATCCGGGGTAGTGGGTCATTTTGGGTGCCACAGGTCGGCGTACTCGCAGACCTGTGCGTTTCTTGTGCCGAAAAAGCACAGGTCTCGGAGTACCGCGACCTGTGGCACCCATCCACGAATTCAAGCTGACCCACCACCGAATCTGAGATCGGAAATGATGTCACGCGAAGCTGCGAAGACGCGAAGAGTATTTCTTCGCAGCTTCGTTGCTTCGCGTGACATTTTCGTTTTGAATTTGAAATGTGAGATTGCGACGCTGAAATTCTTTCCGACTTCTGTCGTAGGGTGCGCTTTAGCGCACGCGGAAATCGTGCGGCACTCGAACCGCGTGCGCTATAGCGCACCCTACGAATGCCGGGCGTTCTATCCGTTTCTAACAGAGCAGTTGGTAATCAATTTGGAGGACATCTCATGCGGGCACTACTTCTTGGCGGTGTGTTCGTGCTCCTGTTAGCGGCATCCATGTCTTTCGCCCAAGCGCCGGCGGGCAATTTCAAATTTGTCTTCAACGATGCCCCTGCAGCACCGGGCCGCATGCTTGTCGAAGCTGATCGAATTTATTCCGATCAGATCGGCTATGGCTTTGAGCCGGGCCGCGCCCCTACCGGGCCGGTGAGCGGCAGGCCCTTCTACTTTTCCGTCAAACTGCCGGAAGGGAATTACAAGGTCACCGTCACATTCGGCAACGCACTAGCGGAATCGGACAACACCGTCTTCGCCGAGCTGCGACGGCTGATGATCGAGCGCGTACAGACTGCACCGAGCAAATTCGAAACGCGGTCGTTCATCGTCAACATCCGCCAACCCAAAATCGCCGGCGGCGGCGAGGTCCGCCTTGTGCAGCGCGAGCAGACGTCGGAAAAATGGGCGTGGGACGATCGGCTCACCCTGGAATTCAACGGCGCGCATCCGGCGGTTTCGCAGATCGACATCGAGCCGGCGAATGTGCCGACGCTTTTTCTGATTGGCGATTCGACTGTCTGCGATCAGCCCAGCGAGCCTTACAACAGTTGGGGGCAGATGATCACGCGGTTTTTCAAGCCGACGATCGCCGTCGCCAATCATGCGGAGTCGGGCGAGTCGGTCGCGGGCGCGCTGGCCAAGGGGCGGCTGGATAAAATCTGGAGCCAGATGAAGTCCGGCGACACGCTGTTCCTCCAGTTCGGCCATAACGACATGAAGAGCACCGCGCCCGATGCGCTGGAGCGTTACACGAATGACCTCCGTAAAGTAGTCGATCAAACCCGCGCGCACGGCGGCGAGCCGATCCTCTTCACACCCGTGAGCCGACGCAGCTTCAACAACGAAGGAAAAATCACCAACTCATTCAACGGATATCCCGACGCGGTGAAGCTTGTGGCGAAGGAAAAGAACGTGCCGCTGGTAGACCTGCAGGCAACGGGCGCGGCTTTCTACGAAGCGATGGGCCCGGACGCCTCGCACCGCGCCTTCGCCAACGCCCGCGAAAACACGCATCACAGCGACTACGGCAGCTACGAAATCGCCAAAGCCATCGTGCAGCGATTGAAGCAGATGAAGCTGCCGATCAGCCAGCAGATCGTCGATGATTTCGCGTCGTTTGATCCGTCACATCCGGATCGATTCGAGGATTTCAAAATTCCGCCGAGCGGAAAGGTGACGAACCAGACGCCGGCGGGGAATTGAGCGGCGACGCAGCCTGAGTTTGACGGGCGTAATCCGCTTGCTCTTTGAAGCGGGCCCCGAGCCGCTGCAACAGACGAATGTAGAAAATGAAAAGAATCAGCCAGCCAACGCCGCTGTTGACACCATCCAGCAGTGAGCTGAAAAGCCTGGCGGCCCGGAAGCTCTCAAATACCAATGGAAAAAGGCCACTCACGACGCCAAACACACCCGCAGTTCCGGCGAAAGCTGGTATTAGATACGTCGCCCCATTGGCAAGCGCTTCATCAGGAATTCGCATGGCAAGCTTGCGCAGATAAAGCACCTGCAAAACGCACGCAGTAAAGATAGCCAAGTTCGCCGGCAAACCGATGACCACACCCAAAACATTTCCGACAGCTTGCGGCAGAATCCTTGTCCCCAGGAGTGTCGGAACCAACAGATACGCCGCGCCGATCAACAATGAGCCGCGGAAGATTCGGCGGTAAAATTGGTATTGATCCTCGCCCACTCCGCGCGGGTCGGGCGAGGCGAGCAGCCACGCCCCGCGAATCACCAGGAAGTAACCCACTAATAGGATGAAGCCACTGGCCAGTCGCGGTACCGCACTGCTGCCGGCGATGCTCGCGCCGATAAGGATCACACTTCCAAGCACGACGACACAAACGCCCACGATGGTGGAGTTTGCTCCCTTGCGCAGGACATCAAGCCACCCAGGATCCGAAAAACGCAGCAAGTCGCTCTTGAACGAAGCGCCAACCGATGTCCCGCACTCTGGGCAATTAGACTCGACGGGCAACCCTCGCAGGTCATAGGCGCATTTGCGGCATGAGATATCGATAACAACGATCCCGTTGACGACGCTTCCCGCCGCGGGTTCAGCCGCGTCTGGAGCGTGCGGCGGATCGTTGGCTGGTATCATCGCGCTCCCTCTAGTCGTCTACCCTTCAATCGCCCTGCGTCGAATATCCCCGCATTGTTGAGCGGCGATTCGAAGATACCGGTCCCCAGGTTCCCTTGCAAAACAGAGCAACCCATTCCGGGTTTTACCGGGCCCAATGCCGTAGTTGTCCTCATCGCCGCCCTCCGCTACTATTTGCTCACTCTATGAATCGAACAACATTTTTCACTTTGGCCGGCATGTTCTGCGCGCTGGCGTTTGTCACAAGCGCACTCGCGCAGTCCACGACTGTACGGCCCACGACCGCGCCGACGGCGGATTTGCCGCGCATTCGTTTTGAGAATCTTTTCACGCTCGAGCATCCGACATACGCGATCGCCGATCCGATGGGACGGTTCTTTTTTGTCGAGCAGGCGGGGCGAATCCGCCTCTATGAGAATGGCAAGCTGGATGAGACGCCGTATCTTGATATCACGAATAAGACCTTTCTGGATTACGAGAACGGGTTGGCGAGCATCGCGTTTCATCCGAAGTTTGCGGAGAACGGATTGCTCTATGCTTTCTACGCGGTGAATCTCGCGCCTCCTCCTCCGCCGCCGCCTCCGGTAACTCAACCGGCGACAGCTCCTGCGCGCGGGCGCGGCCGTCGCGGGCGCGGGCCGCTGCCTCCACAGCAAATCCGCTCGATGATCGTTGAGTATCACGTCGATCCGAAGGCAAAGCACATCGATGATTCTTCAGAGCGCGTTGTGCTCACGCTGGATCAGGTGACGCCGATCCATAAGGGCGGGCAGATTAACTTTGGCCCGGATGGGTATCTCTACATCGGTTTTGGCGACGGCGGCCCGCAGGCGGACGGGCGGCATATGGGCCAGAATCTCAACGCGTTTTTTGCCAAGCTGCTGCGAATCGACGTCACGCCGCGACAGGGGTATGCGATCCCCAAGGACAATCCCCTGGTCGGCCGCGAGAACGTCAAGCCGGAAATCTACGCCTGGGGATTGCGCAACATGTGGCGGTTTAGCTTCGATCGCGAAACCGGCTTGCTCTACGGCGGCGACGTGGGCTTCGACAACTGGGAGGAAGTGGACATCATCGTCAAAGGCGGCAACTACGGCTGGAGCCTGCGCGAAGGCGCGCACGATCTGCTGCCCGATCCCAACTATGCCGACGCCAAAACCATCGATCCGATTTTTGAGTACAACCACAACAGGAATGCCGCCTGCATCATCGGCGGGTACGTTTATCGCGGCAAGCAAATCCCCGAGCTGCGCGGCTGGTACCTCTGCGGCGACTACTCGCAGGGCTTCTACTACGCCCTGAAATACGAGAACGGCAAAGTCGCCACCAACGGTTTGATCATCGATCCGAAAGACCCGACGCGCCGAGGCGGCCTTCGCCGCCCGAGCCAGCCGGCATCGTTCGCGGAAGATGCGCAGGGCGAGATGTACATGCTCGACGCCAACGGGCCGTGCTATCGTATTGTGGCAGATAAGGCCGCGTCGGCGGCGCCGTGAGGAGATCACTGTGCGGAGAAGGCCCGTATTGCTCCCTCCTCCGGGATACCAACATTTTGCACCTGCGCCGCAACTGATTACTTGATGGCGACTGTGGCTGAGTGGATTTGGACTGGCCACGGAGCTTGCAAACCGTCATGCAGAGGTACTCCGAAGCATCTGGCCGGCCTGCGCGAGTGGGCCAGATGCTTCGGAGTACCTCAGCATGACGGTTATCTTGAATTCTAAATTGGATTGCGGACGGCAACGTGAATTAAAGCGCTCCTGCAAAATGCTGGGGCTACCGTAGGAAGGAATAGAGAGCGGCGCCGCGACCCAGTGGTGTAATCACTCACACGCATGCCGCAGACCGACATCGCGATCATCGGCGGTGGCGCTGCTGGCCTGGCGGCGGCGATCTTCGCGGCGCAGGCGGCTGGCCCCTCTCGTCGCATCATCATTCTCGATCGCGCCAAGTCGCTCGGCGCTAAAATCCTCGTCTCTGGCGGCGGCCGCTGTAATGTTACGCACGACATTGTCCGCCCGGAAGATTTCAACGGCCGTCGGACAATCGTGCGGAACATTCTAGCGGCGTTCGATGCCGCCGCGACGGTGAAATGGTTTGAATCGCTCGGCGTCGAACTCAAACGCGAGCCGACTGGTAAGCTCTTTCCCGTCACCGATTCGGCGCGAACGGTTCTGCAATCACTGTTGCGTCGCTGCGACGCACTGAAAATCGAAATCCACACGGGTGAGGACGTCAAATCGGCCGCACACGCCACCGAAGGTGCTTCGCCCTTCGCGGTTAAAACGAATGCGGACACGTGGACAACGTCGCGCATCATTCTGGCGACCGGCGGGCGCTCCCTCCCGCGCAGCGGCAGCGATGGTTCGGGCTGGCAATTGGCCGCGGCACTTGGCCACACTGTGACACCGACGTTTGCCGCGCTGGTGCCGCTGGTTTTGGCGCCGTCGATGTTTCATGCCAGCCTCGCGGGAATTTCGCAGGAGGTGGAGCTGTCGGTTTTTGACGACGGCAAACGAATCGATCGCCGCGCCGGCAGCCTGCTCTGGACACATTTTGGAATCAGCGGCCCGGTGGTGATGGACGCCAGCCGACATTGGGTCATCGCCCGCGAATCGGGCGGCAAGCCGGAGATGCGATGCAATCTCCTCCATCCGGATTCATTCGATCTGATCGAGCGATGGCTAATCGAGCAGGCGACAGCCATTCCGCGCACGACGATCATCAACGCGCTCGCCAGGCGATTGCCCGAGCGTGTGGCCGGAGCGATTCTCGGGCACTGCGAGATTAATGCGACGACCCCCTGCGGCCAGATCACGCGGGACAATCGCCGCGCGCTGGCGCACGCGCTGACCGCGCTGCCGCTTGCGGTTCAGCAGCATCGCGGCTGGAATTACGCCGAGGTCACCGCCGGCGGCGTGCCGCTGGATGAAATCGATTTCCGCACGATGGAATCGCGCAAGGTTCCCGGCCTGTATCTGGCCGGCGAAATACTCGATTGCGACGGCCGCATCGGCGGATTCAATTTCCAGTGGGCCTGGGCAACTGGATATCTAGCAGGAAAGGCGGCGGGTGATTTCGCGAGCGCGTCGTAGGGGCGAACCTTGGGTTTGCCGATGGCGCGTCGCATTAGAACCCTCGCCCCTGTACTCAGGGGAGAGGGCAGGGTGAGGGGACAGCGATCCGCCGGGGTGCGTACTTGGTCGATCGGCGCATCGGTCCCCTCACCCCGGCCCTCTCCCCTGAGTACAGGGGAGAGGGAGAATGTGCGCTCAATCGGGAAGTATGAAACGAGAGATTCGTCACCTTCCCGTCTTGCTTGATCCGATCCTGGCGGCACTGTCGCCGCGCCCGGGCCAAACCATCGCCGATTGCACTGTCGGCCTCGGCGGTCACTCCGCGGCGCTGCTCGAAAAGATCACGCCAAACGGAAAGTTGATCGGCATCGATTTCGATCCGGCGAATCTAGCGATCGCCCGCACCAAGCTCGAAGCAACCCGCGGCACATTCGAGCTCTTTCACAATAACTTCGCGGCGTTGCCGACCGTTCTTGCGCAGGCGAGCGTCGAGCAAGTCGATGCTATTCTTGCCGATCTCGGCGTCGCCAGTCCGCAGATCGATGATCCGGCGCGGGGCTTTTCTTATCGTCGACCGGGGCCGCTGGATATGCGGATGGATCAGTCTCGCGGGCAGCCGGCCTCCGCGCTGATTAATCGGATGAGCGAAGGAGAGATTGCCGCCGCGCTGCTTGAACTGGGCGATGAAACGGATGCGCCGCGGATCGCGCGATTGATCGTCGAACGCCGCAAGATCAAGCCGATTGAAACGACTCAGGAGTTGACGGCTATTGTTTGCGAAGCGCGCGACTTCACGCTCAAGCGCGCCGCTGGCGCTAAGCTGCATCCGGCGGCGCGAACGTTTCAGGCATTGCGCATCCTCGTGAATCGCGAACTGGCAAACCTCGATCGCCTGCTAGCGGTGATTCCGCAACGCCTCAAGCCGGGCGGCGTCGCCGCGATTATCAGCTTCCATAGCGGCGAGGATCGACGGGTGAAGGCCGCGTTTCGTGCAGGGCTGGATGCGGGAATCTATTCGGACATCAGTGCCGATCCAATCATCGCCGATGAGCAGGAGCGCGAAACGAATCCGCGTTCGCGCTCGGCGAAATTACGGTGGGCTCGCCGCGTGTGATCGCGAACCAAAATATGGCAGGCCTCGCCCGCCGGACGCGCATGGCACGTACGTGGCTGCATTTCTCCCTCCCTCGGTACTCCGGGGGAGGGCTGGGAAGGGGGATGTGTAGAACAAGCGCCTTTCGCGCGAACCCCCTCCCTCACCCTCCCCCGGAGTACCCGAGGAGGGGACAAGAAATTGTCATGCACTCCGCCCACTGCATCCGCGCGGCTGGTGGATTTTTCGACCTTCTTCGCACACTGTCATGCTGAAGGTACTCCGAAGCATCTGGCCGGCCTGCGCGAGTGGGCCAGATGCTTCGCAGTACCTCAACATGACGGCTGAGAGAACGATAAAGCCGAATCGTAAATTCGTTTGTAGGGTGTACTCGCCCACCGTTTCGCGCTCGTGGTGGGCGAGTACACCCACCCTACGAATTCCGTTACATTGAATGCCAGCTAAGGAGAAATTGGATGAAAGTGATTTTGAATTTCATTGCCCTGATCGTGATGGCCAGCCCGATTGTCGCTCGCGCCGATTGGCCGCAGTTTCGTGGGGCGACGCATGATGGCGTTTCGACTGAGCCGATGGCGGCGCCGTGGCCGGCGGAGCCGCCGCTGCTTTGGAAGACCGATGTGGCTGACGGTTTTGGCTCGTTCGCGATCGTCGGCGACAGAGCCTTTTTCATGATTCAAACCAAGGGCGCGGAAGCTTGCTGCGCGGTGGAGTTGCGAAGCGGCAAGAGAATTTGGGCGACGAACGTCGATAAGACGATTCTGCGCAGCACGGGCGGGATCGGGCCGCGCTCGACGCCACTGATTGATGGGCAGCATGTCTACGTTTACAGCACGTATCTGAAACTTGCCTGCCTGGATACCGCGGACGGCAAACTTGTCTGGCAGCACGACATCGCCTCGGAGTTCCGCGGGCAGGTGGGGACGCGCGGCATCGCGCAATACGGAAGCGCCTGCTCGCCGATCGTCGAGGGAGACCTGGTCATCATCAACGGCGGCGGCCCCGGCGCGGCGTTCATGGCGTTCAACAAAGCCACCGGCGAGCTGGCCTGGAAGAGCGGAGACGATCTGATCACACATGCCACGCCAACACCCGCCACGCTCGGCGGCGTGCGGCAGGCGATCTTCTTCACCAAGAGCGGTCTGGCCGGTGTCGATGTAAACGACGGGAAGATTCTCTGGCGATATGCGATGCCTTCGCAGCAGCCGGTTTGTGCGTCGCCGGTTGTCAGCGGCGATATCGTCTATTGCTCCGCCGGCTACAGCGTCGGGGCGGCGGCGATGCGGGTCACCGCGGGCGGCGGCAAGTTCACCGTCAATCAGCTCTGGCGGACCGCCAACGCCAACATGAATCACTTCTCCACGCCGGTGGTGAAAGACGGCTATCTCTATGGCATCTACGGTTCGATGATGCAGGACACCGCGCCGCTTGAATGCATCGAGCTTGCGACGGCAAAACGAATGTGGACAGGGCCGACTGTTGGCGAAGGAGAAGTCATTCTCGTCGATGGAAAGCTGGTGATTCAGGGCTCACAGGGATTGCTGATTCTCGCCGAGGTCAATCCCGCCGCCTACAAGGAAATCTCCCGCGCCCGCCTTCTTGCGGGCCGGGCGTGGGGATTTCCGGCATACAGCAACGGCGTGCTGATGTTCCGAACCGACCGCCAAATCGCGGCGGTGGATCTTTCCGCCAAATGACCATCGCGGGTGCGTCACCATTGGCGACGGGTCTTGTCCCCTCCTCCGAGAGATTGCGGTTGGTGAATTTTTGTCCACTACCCTCGCACATTGTCATGCTGAGTGGCCACCACGCGCCTTCGGCACACCCGCGAAAGCATGAAACGCCACGGGCACGCTGTCGCGAGCCCATGCCACCCGATTTTGCGCTAGCACTCAAACTGGGTGGCATCGGCGGCCAGGGGTGCCATGCCTCACGCTTGCGTGAGCATGTGTTTGGGACACCTGCGCAGGGAAATAGCCATCGGAAGAAAGACATGCCCACGCAAGCGTGGGACATGGCACCCGCGATCAAACTGGGTGGCATGGGCTTGCGACAGCATACCCGTGGCGTTCGTGCACAACCGCCAACACTTTCAGAGCAGGTACTCCGAAGAATCTGGCCACTTCGCGAATCGGGCCAGATGCTTCGGAGTACCTCAGCATGACGGTTGTCTCCAATCCTGAATTCGAAATGCAGATGGCAACTTGAGTCAGACTGTTCACGTAAAATTTGGGAGTGCCGGGCGAGGAGGCAATGAAGCCGCCTAGGGAATCACGCGTCCGTTTAGCGGCGGCGCCATGCCACCGATTCCACCCGGAGGTGGTGGCGGTGGAGGCGGCGGTTGTTGCGGCATGATGCCGATCGGACGCTGGGCGAAGTTGATGTTGTTCACACCGTTGCCGCTGGTGATGTGAATTGCCGCCGAGACAATTGCGCTTCGCGGCCCGCCCGGCGGCAGCTGTTCGCGGACGGTAAAGCTACCCAGCGAGAGATCATTGAACAGATAGCTGCCATCGCGACGCGTTGTGGTGGTTGCGATGATTGTGCCGTCGCTGTCGATGAGCTGCACCCTGCGGCCGGCAATTCCCATCTCACCCGCGTCGGGCCGGCCATTGCCATTCACTTCGACATATACGCGGCCGCCGATCGACGGCCGGAAGAAAAATACATTCGCCTGCAGGTTGGTGAGGCTCGTGTTTTGCTCGATCACCCGCGCCAGCGTAACGTGGTTGATCGCCGACAGTTGCGAGCCGGACAGAATATGCTGATACCAGAATCGATCGCCGTCGCGCACGCGCGCGAATTGGTCGGCGATGATCCGCGCGAAGGTCGGCCCGAGGCTCGCACCCGGAAGATGATCCTCGGCAAGCCCGCCTACCCAAAGATCGATGTTGTTTACATTCCCATACGCCTGCTGCAATTCCGCCTGGAGCTTCGTGTTTGAAGTGATCTGCGCGAAGCTGGTAACGCGCGCCAGGCCGTAGGCGGCGCGGGTTGTGTTGTAATCCGCCAAACCATGATCGCGCCCGCGCTGAATGTTAAGCGCGGCCAGATCCATGCCGCCCTCGCCCGGCTGGCCGAAGAGCAGATTTCGCAGGCTGTTGACAACGTAAGGATCAACTTCCTCGGCGTTGTCGGATGCCAGGTATTTGAGAATCGGATCGACGCCATTCTGTTCGATGACGGTGGGATTGAAAAAAGCCTCCGCCAACGACATCGAATCCCGAAGCGTGTTTCCGTTGTTGTCGAGGAAGTCAATGTCATCGCCAACCAGCGAATGGCCGAAGCGATAGGCGGCTGTTGAGAATTCGTTGGCGATTCCGGGATTTACGTTTGCGTTATATCCGGCATAGGGCCGCGGCGCGGCCGGGCCAAGCAAGGCCGGCAGGAATTCATTAAACGTAATCTCCTGCACTTCGGCGATGACCTGTCTTCGGGCCTGCTGATAGATCTGCTCGTCGGTGAGCTTTGGATTGGACCTGGCAATCTGCGCGGCAATGCGATTGTGCTCGCGCACGAAAACGATTTGCAGCGTCGTCAGCTCTGGGTTCTCTTCAGCGCGCACATCGCCGGCGAGGAATTGGCCGGAGGAATCGAGCGGCAGCAGATCGCCGGCGCTGGTCTTGAGTTTGCCGCCGGAAAACGTGCGCAGCGAAGCCGCGGTGGCGGCGTCGGAGCCATAGATCATCGAGGCGTCGATCCAGGCGGTGATCGAGTTGGTCTGCTGCCGCGGATTGCTCGTGCTGGTGCCTGTCGCCGGATCGTATTGCGAGCGATTGAGCGTAATCACCTGAGTGCCGGTGCCGGCCGGGTCGAACTGCGGGTCGCCCTTGGGCACGGCAATGTTGAACGCATCGGCGGGCGTACCGTCGTTGGTCAGATCAAGATCGTGATCGAGGAACTGCCCCCACGCATAGATGAAATTCGACAACTGGCGATTGTTGGTGGGTGTGCCATCCGGCTCCGCATCGATCAAATTGCTGATTACCCGCGCGCTGGGTCGGCTCGTTCCGCCCGGCGCGGAGATTCCGTCCGCATATGCGGCTACCGCCTTGCGGAGAAGGTCGGTGTTAGCGCTGCCCCAGGTGCTGTGGGCGAGATTGTTCCCGGTGCCGTCGATCGATTCGACCGTCGATGACATGAGCACGCGGTGCTCGAGGCACTCAGCGAGTGCGCGAGCCTTTTGGGAAAGACGAGTCTGCATCTGTCGCTCCTTTCAAATTGCCGGCCAACTGCGGGAGATCCGGCCGGCTTCAGATCCGGCGATCGGCCGCTCCAATGGCTCACGCAAGCGGTTGTCGATTCCACCGCGCCGGAGATGCCCGGCCCGACATTGGCGCGATGGAAAAAGTGAGAGACACCGGGTCGGCATAAGAGCGAAATGAGCGACAGGAAACGGTTGCCGATCCGAGGGTCTGGATGTGAAAGGTGAGTCGCATGAAGCAGTGCGGTCGATCGCCTCGACATGCGGACAACTTACGATTCCTCACCTTAAGCTCGAATGAAGGACAACCGGCGTAACACGGTGAAGCAACGGATGCCGAGGTACCCGACCATGCCGAGAATTGATGTAGGGTGGGTGTACTCGCCCACCATTCACAGTCGCAGTAGGTTCGCAGTCGTGGTGGGCGAGTACACCCACGCTACAGAAGAGGCGCGGCGGGATAAATCCCGCCCTACGTCGCGCGCTGCAGGTAGGGCGGGATTTATCCCGCCGAACGCGTGGCTCGCTAATCGGCGGTCGTGCCGACGACAGCGGTGAGGGTGGTCGCGGCCCCCCCGGCCGATGGCGTGAATGTGACAGATGCAATCAAGTAGTAGGTTCCACCCTGCTGTGCGCCGGGGGCGGTGAATCGCAGCTTCAATTGCTTGCGATGATGAACCGCAAGCCGAATCGTCTTAGTGTCGAGCGTCGTCAGCAGCATATCCGATGAGTCGAGCGACAGATCCGTCGAAGCGTACAGCGTGACGTTTGCAGTTCCCAAAGCCAAAGCGCCGGCAAGACTTCGCAGCGATATCGTCGCCGACGAATGATGCGCGGAGATAACGCCTATCGGCATGATGGAGGAAAACGTCGCAGAGAATTGCGTAATCGGAGGCGTTGGCGGAGTTTGTGATGTCGTCACGCCGACCAATGCATTGATGATGTTGGCGGCATGAGGCGTGCCGAGGCCCGTGGCGGTGTCATAACCGGCGACGGCTTGTACATCAGTCGCGTTGGCCGCATCTTTCACATCGTTGAAGAACGTCGTGTAGTTTGCGTAGCCGCCCGTTCCCGGCGCGGAATAAAGCCCGTAGAGGGCCGGCAATGTTTGCGTGACCCCGTCGAGCGAAGCGCGGCCGGCGAGAGCGCGGCCCTGATCGGCGATGGCAATCAGCGCCGCCCATTGCGGCGTGCCGGCGCTGTTCCCGCCGATCTGCTGCCAACCCGTCGTGTCCTGATACGGAATCGAATCGTAGACGGCAAATGCCGTGTTCGGATCCGCGTCGTAGGAGACATCCGGCGCGCTGCGGGCGCCGGTCGATTGCGCGCCCAGTTGCCATTGCGGCTGCGGCTCCATTGTGCTGTATCCCCCGCCGGTGCTGTCCCAGGAAATCTCATGGCCGTACGTGCCCGATTGGTCTTTCAGCGTGAGGCTCGTTCCACCCACGGATAAAACTTGTGGCGAAACCGCCGGCCATCCAGCACCGGCGGCGGGGCCGCTGTCGCCCCCTGCCGCCACGAACGTCACGCCGGGATGTCCCGCCGGCGCTGCAAGTTCGCCGTCCAAAGTGAGCTGACGTTTGGATTCATTAAATCCCCAGCTCATCGACACCACGCTGACCCCCGGCGCCGAGGCGGCATAGTTCGCCGCCGCCACCAGATTCGTCTCGCTTCCCGAACGCGCCTCGACCAGGAGAATGTTCGCCTGCGGCGCAATCGCGTGCGCCCATTCCACATCCAGGGCAATCTCACTGGCCCACGCGGCATTGGACTTGGGCAGGTTGGTGCCGCCGATCTGATTCACCTTTTGAAATGAGGGAGGCGCAGGCAGGGAGAACTGAGCGTCAAAGACCGCAAGATCCTCGACGATTTTCGCATCATCGTAAGCATCGACGATGGCGATGGTTTGGCCGCTCCCATCACCCGCGATGCCGCCGAAATTGATGCCGGTAAAGCCATAGGCTTTGATCGTTTGCGCGGGGGTGAATCCATCCGACGGATCAAATGTTTGATCGCGATGGTGCACAAGGCGCGGAAGCGCGCTGGCGGAGAGGAGGCGACGGGGTTCGAGCGATTCGATGAACATCAGCGGTCAACGGACAGTCGAAGCTTTTAACACAAGCAGTCCCGCGCGTCCCGCCGAATAGCACTGGCGGCTGAAAAATTTCCGAAAAAAGCCCCCGGTAACAACCGGGGGCCGCGAGGGAACAAACTAAAGCCTTGTGAAAATCTGCAAAAAGCTGCGGGAGGGCCATTGCTGGCCCTCCCGCAGCCCGTCCTCTGCACTTTCATCCCCCCGCCTCCGTCATCACTAATGACTATATCAGCCGAACATGAGAAGGCAGTGAGAAGGTGTGAGGATTTTACCGATTGAGCGGGTTCAATTTGAGGAGGGGGAATTGAGGACGGCGGCGTATGAATTTGAGGATCGAGAATGGAGGATGGAGGATGGAGGATGCAGGATGGCGGAATGCCAACGCCCTTCTATCCTCCATCCTCAATCCTCCATCCTCAAATTCGCGTCCAATCAGCCCGCCTGAACCGGCTTCAGCGTGACCGATCGCAAATCCATCACCGCCTGCCCCGGCTTGGTCAGCGGCTTAACGGTCAGCTCAAGCTTGCCGGCGGGAAGCTCGATCGTCCCGATTGTCCGTGCGACGAAATTCTGGAAGCCGCCGGTGTCTTGAACGGTGACCTTCAACTGTTGATCGCCGACGGCAAAGACCACGTCGGATCCGCCTGATCCGCTGCCGCATCCTTGAAGGATGGTGACGATGTATTTTCCCGGCCGCTCGATCTGAAAATCCCAACTGATCCAGTCATCCTTTTTCGACCAGTAGCCGACCGTGTTTTTGTTTGGTGCCGGCTCGTATCGCACCGTCGTCCCATGCACGCTCACATCGCGCGCATGCAGGAGCAGCGTTCCATCGGCGGCGGGCATCACCGTCACGCCGGATGATCGCGTCGTCGGCCGCGTCGAAGGTTGAGTCGTGGAGCCGCCGGCGAAAGCGCGTCCGCCGGCAATCAGAGTCAACAAGGTGAGGAGCCAAAGGAGGGTTCGCATCGCCGGATGTTAAACGACGGACGCGTGCATAAAAAGTAAGTTGGTAAAAAGTGTGCGCATAAAAAGGCCGCGGACGGGGGGATCCGCGGCTGAGGGCTCTCAACTTGGGGGATGCGTCCGGAGGGGAGGCCGGACGGTTGAGAGAGTAGTTTAATGTCGGGGGGTGAAGAAGGAGGGGGGGAACCTTCTTCGGGGAGGA
>DATBDZ010000179.1:0-17405 GCA_036276235.1 Humisphaera sp.
ACTCCGAAGCATCTGGCTGATCCCGCGAGCGGGCCAGATGCTTCGGAGTACCTCAGCATGACGGTTATCTGAAGTGAACGCCTTCTCCAGCAGAGTATCGCCAAAATAGAAATCTGCTGTGCTGAAATCAGTTCTGATTTCTGCCGTAGGGTGCGCCTTAGCGCCCACGGAACCGCTCGGCGCTCGAACCGCGTATGCTGAAGCACACCCTACGAAAGCTCTGCGTTCGTGAGGATTTCAGAGGGCAAAGTTACACTCGTTGAAATGCGCTTTGCGTTTGAGAGGTCGAAATCCGTCGTCAGACCCCGAGCCACCCGCGAAACCCCCGGCCGGCGTAGTACGACTCCGCACCGTTGTGATACAGAAACACGGTATCGAACCGCCGATCGCAAAAAAGAGCGCCGCCCAGTTCTCTGATCTTTGCCGGTGTTTTTACCCAACTCGACGTTTTCGTGTCGAATTCGCCGAGCTTCTGCAACTGGCGATATTGCTCTTCGGTCAAAAGCTCGATGCCCATCGCCGCGGCCACGTTCATCGCGGAATCTTTTGGCTTATGTTGCTTCCTCGCTTCAAGCGCTTCGGAGTCGTAACAAAGATTTCGGCGGCCTGTGGGAGTCTGCTCCGAACAATCGTAAAAAATGTACTCACCCGTCTTTTTATCCTGCCCCACAACATCCGGCTCGCCGCCGGTTCTTTCCATTTCACTCAATGACCACAGTTTTTCGGGATGCGCTTCCAGCTTGGCTTGAACTTTGGCCCACTCAAGACCTTTGTGGCGATTCATGTTCTTCTCAAAGCGGCCCCTCAACGCGGTGAGCAGTTCGTCACGCTGTTCCAGCGACAAACCGCTCTTTGGCTTGACGTCTTTCATATTGACAACCCTCGGCTCAAATCCTCCGGAGTATCGAGCTTTCGTAGGGTCCGCCTTGGCGGACATCTTCGCGCGGGGACGCAACTCCTGTCGAGCGTGAGAACTTTTCGTGTGGCACGGGTTTTCAACCCGTGCAAGCGGCGGAGGAACAATCTTAATCTTTGTTTTCCGTATCCTCATTCGTTGGAGCATCGCATGCGCGGGTTAAAAACCCGTGCCACGATGAAAGGTTCTCAAACTCCAAGGCGGACCCTACGGGAGGATTTGAACGGAAGGTTTTGGCAACTGCTCCTCAAGTGCTCTTGGATTTCTTCGGAGCCCGCCCGCCGCGAGCGGCAGGCGCCGACGTGTTCAGCTCCACGGCGGCGCGAATGAGCGCCTTGAACGCCTTCTCATCAATCTTATCTCCCTGACGGAAATCGATGGCACGCCGGGTGTTGCCTTCGAGGCTGGAGTTGAAGAGGCCTGACGGGTCCGGGAGCGACGCACCCTTGGCGAAGGTCGTCTTGACGACGTCCTTGTAGGTTTCGCCGGTGCAGATGATGCCGCCGTGCTCCCACACGGGAACGCCTCGCCATTTCCATGTCTCGATCACTTGCGGGTCGGCCTGTTTGATGAGCATGCGGATTCGCGCGAGCGTCTGGCCGCGCCAATCGCTTAGCTCTTTGATTCTTGCATCGATCAGATGAGAGGGAGAATCTCCGGCTTTTCCGTCCTCGACGCTGGTTTTCGTCTTCGTCATGGTTTTCCTCACTAATCGGTATCAGTCAAACAGCCAACCCACAGCAAATTGCGGTGCGGCCATACTGCGAGCAAGCACCAATCCCACGCCACGTGGAAAAACCAACTGCTGAACAGGTGGTTGTCAAGATCTCGGCACACCGGACATCCCGGAACGTTCCCCGGCAGCAATTCAAACGCGAGAAATTCGCCGGCGCTTGCGAATAACTCCTTGATTTCCTGTCTTTCGGCTACGGTCGCGCCGCGTAGTACTTGCGAATAAGCTCCCAAATGATCGCCGGCTGCCTGGGCGAGAATATTCTCGAACTGACCCGCAACCGCTTCAATCCGACAGTGTTCGTGAAGCGGTTTGATTTCGAACGTCTGCGCATAAGCCGGCTCGAATGATTCCCGCAGAAACTTGTGCAGGCCGGGCACGGCGATGATCGCTTCGAGCGCCTGGCGAATGCTTGCTACCGACTGGGGCTTGATTCCATTGTATTGATAGAACTGCCAACTAAAACTGAAGTTCGACGAATTGCGGATTCGAGCCGCCAGATCGTCGAGCGAAAACGGGCTGTCGCATGTGGCAAGGGATATCATCGTTTTTACGCGTTGTTGGGCTCTGTGCTGCCGGCAAATCACGCCGGCGAACGATCGCGTTCCTGTGGCGGCTCTGCCGCCAGGCCCGCGGCCACCGTAGAAAGCTGCCCGAGCATTTTTGCCCAGCCATACTCGGCGCCTTTAAGGGCTTGATTGCCCCACGGTTGGGAGACGTCGAAGCCGCTGTGCTCGAAGAGGACGCGGGTGCCGTCGCCATCCGGCTCGAGTTGGAAGCTTACCCGCGTATCGACCAATCCGCCGGCGGACCAGGAGAACGCGAGCCGCCCGCCCTCATTCTCGCGCGGCGGCTCGCATTCCAATACTTCGCACTGCACCGTCAGGCCATCGAATTTCACCTTGGGGTTCGGCGGCACCTGGAACGTGAAGCGATGCCCGACGCGCGGCTCAAAATCATTGGGGAACATCCACTCGGCCAGCGCAGTGCTATCAGTAATCGCCCGCCAAACCTGCTCGCGCGGCTGCGGAACGAGCATCTCTCTTTGAATCGATTTTGTCATTATTTGCTCTTTTTGGAAAGATGTTTCGCAAGACGCTGGAGGCGGTCATCCCAGAATCGCTCGTAGTGGGCGATCCACTCACGTACGGGGCCGAGCCGCGCGGGGATCAGGTGATAGCGCCGCTCGCGGCCGTGCCGCTGCTCGGTCACGAGGCCGGCATCGAGCAGGATGCGCAGGTGCTGGGAAACCGCCGGGCGGCTCATCTGGAAATGCCCCGCCATCACGTTCACCGAGCGGTCGGCGTCCAGCAGCAGATCCAACATCCGGCGACGCGCCTGATGGCTGATCGCCCCAAAGACATCGGGCTTGTGATCGGGTGCGACCATGCCACTAATATACGTAAGCGAATGCTTACGCGTCAAGGATTTTCCGGCAGATTTGTGGAGGGGGAGTGGCGCTCGAGTGTGGCGAACTGCAATGTTGGGGCAGATCGAGCTGGATTTGAAGTTCCGCCCCACGCGCACCCTGTCATGCTGAGGTACTCCGAAGCATCTGGCGGTCTCGCGCGAAGGAGCCAGAGCTTGCGAGAGTTGTAGGGTGGGTGTACTCGCCCACCATGAGCGACGTGGTGGGCGAGTACACCCATCCTACATGAAATCACGACATTTTCAGAGCAGGTACTCCGACGCATCTGGCCATCTTGCGCAAGTGGGCCAGATGCTTCGGAGTACCTCAGCATGACGGTTATTCTGATCTGGAACGCCTACCCCCACGAATATCACCACAAACAAAAGTTACACGCTGTGAAGGGCGAAGGCGATGCGGAGTGCATATCGGCGGTGTTCTCGCTAAATTGGTGCCCCTGGAAGGGCTCATGTCTATTGAATTCACTTGTGAGTGCGGAAAGAAATACCGCGTCGGCGATGAATTCGCGGGGCGGCGGGTGGCCTGTAAGGCGTGTCGCCGGCCGTTGGTGGTGCCGGATCCGCAGGTGGATTTTGCGCAGCCGCCGGAGGGGTATGAGCTCAACGATGCGCCGCCGGAGCCGGCGAGTGGGAGCGCGGTTGCGGAGCCGCGGATTCCTCGGGAGCAGTTGGTTGGGGCGTTCGGAACGATGGCCAGCAACCCGGCGCAGTCGCGGCTGGATGTGATTCATTTTCTCAACTGCTATCGCTTCGGACTTATTTTTAATGCCACCTGCGTGGTGCTTGGGCTGCTCGGCGGGTTGCTGATTCATCCGGCGATGTTCATCCTCGCGGGGGCGGGTGTTTTGCTGGAAATCCAGGATCTGAATCGCGAGCAGCAGAAGCTTCGGATGGGTGATGTCAATCCGGCGGTGGTCATCGGGCAGAATCCGTGGCGGGTTGCCGTCCTTGCGGATTTGGCCACCGGCGGCGGCGGGCGGCCGGCGGTGCTGATCCTGAACGCGCCGCTGGCGCGGATGACCGGCGGACCGCCGACCCTCGGCATGCGCCTGGCGGCGGTGCTGCTTTATCACGGGCGGCCAAGCGCCGATGCGTGGACCAACATCGACGCGACGCTCATGCCCTGCGCCACGCGCGACTCCAGCGAGATCGCCCGCGTTACCGCCAGCATTCCGCAGCGGCAGTGGCGCAACCTCGAGAGTGCCCTGGCCCAACTGCCCGATAAGAAGCCCGGCCTTTACAAGCTGTGGCTGGGAACCGCCAACACGTACGTAACGGGGTTTGCGAAATTCTCGCTGGGCACTGTAGTGGCGCTGGCGTTTTGCGTGCTGGCGATCGTTGTGCTTTTCGGGCGCGCCAAATCGGCCAAGAATCAGCAGGATGATCGCGAAACTCCGGTAACGCGCGCGCGGCGAGCACCTTCCCGCGACCCGTCCGTGCCTCGTGATCCGCCTTTTGAGCGATCCCGTCCGCCGGCCTTTTCGACGCCGACAGGTCCGGTGTCCGGCGGCTCATCGAGAGGACCGACGACGCGCTCGGTTCGCCCCTCAACGCGGCGCAGCGGCGCGACCACCCTGCCGGCCGGGGAACCGCCGACATCAGGTGACTTCAAGGCCGGACAAAGCGTTCAGATTTATTGGGGCTCGAGCTGGTTTGCGGGCACGATCCTGCGGGTCGAGCCGGGCGGGTTTCGCGTCCATTATGAAGGATGGTCGGCCAGCTTCGACGAAACCGTTCCCGCCGATCGCCTGCGGCATCCATGAACGTATCGCAACGGCCGACACCGTTCTAGTTGGATGGCGCCTTGTCTGAAGGAGATGCCATCAGTTGCTCAAGCAGTTGGCGGGCGGGCGCGCAGGTTGGATCGACGGCCAAGGCGGTCTGCAGCTCCTGGCGCGCCAGGTCCGGGCGCTGCACGAGAAGGTAAAGGCTCGCCATATCGACGCGGAAAGACGGCTCCCTGGGCGCTAGTGCTACCGCACGCCGCATCGCGGCTACCGCTCCGTGCGGAACTTTCCAGTCCCACTGAAGCACCGCAAGCTGACGGTACACTTCAGCGTTTTTCGGATCGACCTTTTCCAGAACGTATTGCAGGATCTCCCTGGCCTCGACGAACTGCTCTTTGGCGATCGCCTGCTTGGCCAGCTCAATATATTCCGGGACGGTCTTGCCGACGGGCACGGCCTGGTGATATCGCTCGATGTTTTCATGGACGACCTCCTGGACGCCCGCCATGCCGTTGAGGGCGAAGGCGCGGGCCAGCACGTTATAGAAATCGGTGAAGACCACATTGTGGTTGCTGACCCACACCCGTTTGGCGATCAGCGGCATGGCGAGCATCATCTGCTGTTCGAGCTTGCGGCGGCTCTCCCGTTCCTCGGGCGTCATTTCCGTCAGGACAAAATCGTCGCGAGGAATGCACAGCGCCTGCGCGTACGGCTCGCCCTTGCGAAAAATGTGGCGCTGCCCCGGCGGCGGAATCTTGAACACCAGGAACAGCTTCTTGGGCCACCACTCGCTTTGCACATGGCCGCAGGTGGCCGCCGCCACCGTGCCGGTTTCATCGCGGTAGAAACGCGGGTGCGGCTCGATTCGCAGCACGTAACCCGGCGGCGCCTGAATATCGAGCGACGTGTGAAACAGATAATCCACCTCCGGCGGATGGGTGGAGAGAAAATCCTTTCGCGGGTCGCCGCCCTCGCCCGGCTCTTTGTCGAGGCTCCAGCGGAACTCCACCTTCCCGTTCTCGTTCACCACCTGCGTTTCGGTTTCATATTGGTAGAGCAGTTCAAATCCGTGAATGGAGGCATCGGTGAATGCCGGGCAGTGCCACGCCTCGGGACTCGAGCCATGTTCTTTTTTGCGCTCGGCCGATCCGCCCCAATCGCCGATCGCCACCTTGATCGGCCGCGGCGGCAGCGCCTTGCCCTCGAGGCGGTACTTGATGTCCAGCTTCGCCATTATTTATCCTTGTCCTTCTTCTTATTCTGATTCAGCAGATCCTGCAGCGACTTAAGCGGATCTTCCTTGGCCGGCTGAGAAGTCGGCGGTTGTCCATTCTTGCTCTTATCGTCCTTCTTCTGGCCGAGAATTCCTTGCAGAAGATTTTGTCCGCCGTTTTGGATGAGGTTTTGCTGGACGGCTTTGCCGGCGTCGAACTGGGGATTGTTGATCGGGCCGGAAAGCGGGATGGCGATGCCGCCGCCGGCCATCGCGGCGAAGGTCTTGTTGTTCTGCAGGCCGAAGAGGTCCCAGGGCAAATCGAGCGTCATGTTCATGTTGCGCGTCAGCATGGTGACGTCGCCGAAGAGATGCACGGGGCGTTTGCTTTCGCCGACCTCGACAACCATGTCGGTGTGCGTGACGCCGTGATCGATGACCACGTGCCATTGCTTGATCTGCCCTTGCAGGCTGGCAACGTGGAGCGTCTGCGGCGAAATCGCAGCAATGGCGCCGGAGACTTTCTCAAGCATCGGATTGCCGATCTGAACCTGTGAGACGGTAATGTTGGAATCCCAGATCCCGGTGTTGGAAGCAACGGGCTGCTTCACCGTGTCATCCAGCGGCAGATTCTCGCACTTGTTGACAGTGATGGTCATCTTGCCGGCGGCCTGATTGGCCGTGATATATAGCGGATTGTTCACCCAATCGCCGACGTTTTGCGCGAGGGCTGGATTGAGATCGATGTTATCCAGCAACTTCTTGCCAGCGGGGATATTGAGCTTCCAATGCTCGGTAGTCAGATCAGCAAACGCGCCGCCGAGATCGAGCTTGCCGCCGTTAACCGTTGCGGGCGCAGGAAGATTCTGGCCCGCCGGCTTGGAGGCGTCAGTGATGGAAAGGATGCCGTCCTTGAGCGTGATCGGCAGGAAGAGCTTATCAATCGTCGCGCCCTGTCCCTCGAAATGATCGAGCGTGATATCACCATTGGTGGCAAGCAGCGCGATCGGCTGTTTACCCGCGGGAAGCGTCGTCGGGTAGCTGCCGGTCACGGGGAAATGTTTCTTATAGGCGCCGGCGACTTTCGCGTTCTGCCACTTGGCCTGGCTCTCCTTATCGAAAATGAGCGGGACGAGATATGGCCACAATTTGGGCGCGTCGTAATTGAGATCGACGGCGAAATTCTGGAAGCCGCGCGTGTTGGACAGATCGACGATCGAGCCATTCACGACGACTTCCGCGCCAGTAACGCGCGCCGAAAGCTGGCCGATCTTCAACTCCTGGATCTGATCCATAATCGATGGCTGCGTCGTCGCGGAAGCGACCATCGTAGGTGATGTTGCCGGCGCAGGTCGCAACACGAGGTCGATTGAACTGGCAGAGACATCGACATCCTTGACGGGCAATTCCTGATCGCCTTGCTTTGCGGTAACCGCGCGCATCGCCATGGTGGGAACGATGCTGAGACGATCTCCATTACGCGTGGCATTGAGCGTCAGCGTCGCACTACCGCCCGTAAGCTTCGTCGGCGGCTTGGGTGCGTCGGTGGCCGGCGCGGGTTGCTGCGGCACTGCGCGGGCGTTGCGCGCCGGTGCGCGCGCGGGCTGAGCCGGCGCGGGAGCGGGCGTCGCCGCCGTCGGAGTCGGCGGGTTGAATGCATCCATCACCACCTGCAACTTCGCCAGCGAGGGCACATCTACTTTCACTGTCGCCTTGCGGAGCATGTCCATCGTCGAAACGGACTGCGCATCTTTCCCTGTCCCCTGCTTGAGCATGAGCTGCGTATCGCTCATGTGCGCGGTGAGGAAGCTCCCGGTGACATCAGCGCTGTTGACGGTGGCGGCGGAGAAATCATCCGCCGCGCGAAGGTTCAGCGCGACTTTCATCTGCTCGTTTTGCAGGCCGGTGGCCTGCGGCGCGGAGATCGTGATGCTGTCAATCGCCAGATCGCTCGTGACCTGAATCTGATGATTTTCGGCGGCGGATACATTGGCCATCCCGCTGACCAAGCCGCTGCGCAGCGTGCTCCCCTGCTCGGAGGTGGCGACGGCTTCAGCGCTGAAATTGTTCAGCCGATCGTTAATCTGCTTCAAATCGATTCTGATGATATGCAGCGCGGCCGTTGGCTGAAGTCGCCCGTCGGCGGTGCTCACGATCCGGATCGGCTGATCCTTCACGCTCTCCATCGTCACCATGCCGACGTTGTCGCCGATGAACAGGCTGGAAATCGTGATCGTTGAGCCGCCACCGTTGGATTCATAGGTTGCCGGCAGCTTGGCATTCAGTGCGTAATTGTTCAGCACCGGATGGGTCTTATCCTTGACCAGCGTGATGTCTTTAAGATTGAGCGTCGGATTGAGGATCGCTTTTTTCCCGTCGTAGGTGACGGAGCCGTTCAGATCGATGATGCCGTTGGTGAATTGAAGATGCTTGTCAGAGAGCGAGGAAAGAAACGCGCCGAATTCATTTTGGATTTGCGCCGGAAAGATATAGACGACATATTGCAGCGATTCATTCGCCGACGGCGCGGTGGCAGCGCCGGTTGCGGGGGTCATGTTGTAATCGCCCGTCAGCGTCGCATTGACTGAAGGGTTGGCCTCGCTGCCGGTGAGAATCTTCCCCTTCACCTCATGTAGTGCCTTCACCAGCCCGTCGGAGCCGCGCTCCAGATTCGCCGCCAGATTCAAGCCGACGTACGGCTCTTTCACCGGCGGCTTTCCAGGCAATCCATCGACGACCAAATCTCGAATGGTCGTGTTGACAGAGATGGCGGCTTTGCTCGTCTGCCCGGGTTTGGCGTCGGCAAGCAAATCGCCCTGGGAATCAAGCGCAACATCCATCACGCCGCCGAGCTTGAGCGCGCCGGTGTCGATCAATTGGCCAAGCTGCGCCTGCGCGCGCTGAATGTCGGCATGGATCGCGCCTTTGAGCGATGAAAGCGTGGCGGCAGTGACATTTGCCGACGCCCAGGCGGTCTTCGGATCGCTGCCGGTCGAAAGATTCAGCGTGATGTCATGAAGATCCGGGATTTTGCCGGCCAGGCCGCCGCGATCGTTGGCCTTGAGCGCGAGATTGATCGGGTCGATGGCGATCTTCTTATGCGTCGAATCTTCGCCCGTGATTGCGGAGATGCTCAAGGTCTGGCTGATGTCGGCCTGTGCCGCGGAGAGGCGGACTTCCAACGTGTTGGCGATGCGTCCCTTGTCGAGCTTGACGCCTTCCAGCGTGTGCAGCACGTGCGGCAGCATCTGCGCCAGCGGGACCACATCCAAATCAAGATCCGCGCGCACCGTGCCCGGCGCGCCGGGAGCTTTGTTGTCGGCAAGATTCTGCAGCGCCGCCGGCGAAGCATCCGCCAGCAGCTTGATGGTCGAGGTGCTGGGCGCGCCATTCACCGAATTGATGACGGTAATCGTAATGGGCTCCGCAGCGCCGCCGGTGCTTAGATGCTGAAGCTGCACCGTATCGCCAACTGTTTTGAGCGTCGCGCCCGTTTTCTGCGGGATGGCGAGCGTCAAGGTGTCGGCAGAA
Source organism: Humisphaera sp. (assembly GCA_036276235.1). GTDB lineage: Bacteria > Planctomycetota > Phycisphaerae > Tepidisphaerales > Tepidisphaeraceae > JANWHF01. The sequence continues at coordinate 9,549 of DATBDZ010000179.1, forward strand.
TACGTGTCGCCCGAAAGCGCTGGGCCGCCATAGCGGAAGGCTTTGAGTTGGATCGATCCGGAAAGCGAAGCGCCCTCGCCGGGCTTGAGCGTTGCGTTGATCGAGCCATTGGTATTGCCCGCCAGCACCGTATCGGGCACCGCAAATGCAAATCCTTTCAGATCGATATTCTCAAGCGTCAGCGTTTGCGCAACGTCCATCTGCTCCGGCTTAAGCATCTCATTATTCTTCACCGCGATGACCTGGCCATTGAGGCTAATGCTTCCGGGGACTGATGCACCGTTCTCCTCGACAATCTTCAGATTATTGGTGATCGGCGAATTGATATCGGGAATTTTCACTTCGCCGTCGATGGCGGTGAGTTTCACCATGTCATGCTGCTGCTTGCCGGTCTTGGGATCTTTGGTGATGTTCTCAATCGTGCCGCGGCAATTGACCAGGCGAATCTGGCCGCTGACCTCCGGGAGCTTTCCAGAAGAGGACTTTTCGGATTCGCTCTTGGAAGATTTTGAAGTCGAGGACGTTGGGGATTTGGCGAGCTTCTGAAAGTTGATTGAGTCGCCATCGCGAAGCAGATAGAAATCCAGACCCTGAATCACCGTGTCGCCGATCGCGTATTTGCCCCTGATCGCGTTGAGCAGTGAGAGTTGCGTGCTGACATGTGGGATCTCGAGGATCTGGCGATTCTGGTCGTCGAAGATTTTGATGCCGTCCGCTTTGATGCCGCCGGTCCATCCGATTGACCAGTCGGCGATCTGCAATTTGCCATTCAGTTGATCGTTGACCTTCCCCACCACGATTGATCGCACCCACCCCGTACTGGCGATCGTTGGGATCAGCAACGCCAGCAGCAACAATACGATCACCAGGCCGGCGACGATATAAAGCGTTCGCCGAAGCCAACGCCGCTTTGGCGGCGGGTTGGGAGCGGGAACGTCGGCGTGCGGCGGCTCGCCGCCGGTTGGGGGTTGCGGCGGAGATTGAGGATCGTTAGCGGGGTTCTGCTGAGTCATGATTGGTAATCGTTAGTCTAGCCATGCGGCCGCAAGCGATCTATCCGCAAAAGTTTGCCTCTCTTAACAAGCTGATGTGGGTGGACCGATATTTAACGCGTTGTCGCGCGTGGATTTGGCCGATAAACTTTGTTGTCTGTGTGGTCGATCAGGCACGTGGGGATCGAAGGCCGACATAACATCCAGACAGCAGGAAAGGGACTATGCCCCACGTTGGACGTAAAAAAGCGTTGATCACCGGTATCACCGGTCAGGATGGTTCGTATCTGGCGGAGTTTCTGCTCGCCAAAGATTACGAGGTGCACGGCGTCATTCGCCGCAGCAGCTCGTTTAATACCAGCCGCCTGGAACATCTGTACGTCGATCCGCACGATCCCAACGCCCGCCTCTTTTTGCATTACGGCGATCTCGTGGACGGCACCGGCTTGCGGGAGATTCTCGGCCGCGTAAAGCCCGATGAGGTCTATAACCTGGGCGCCCAGAGCCACGTGCGCGTCAGCTTCGATCAGCCGGTCTATACCGTTCAGGCTGATGCGATGGGGACAATCAATCTGCTGGAAGCGATTCGCGATGTCTCCAAACGCTCGATCCGCTTTTATCAGGCATCGAGCAGCGAGATGTACGGGAAGGTGGTCGAAACGCCGCAGACCGAAACGACGCCTTTTCATCCGCGCAGTCCCTATGCATGCGCGAAGGTGTACAGCTATTGGCAGACGGTGAACTATCGCGAGAGCTACGGGATGTTCGCCTGCAACGGGATCCTCTTTAACCACGAGAGCCCCCGGCGCGGCGAAACGTTTGTCACCCGCAAGATCACCCGCGCCGCGACGCGCATCAAGGAAGGGTTGCAGCGCAAGCTGTTCCTGGGCAATCTCGAAGCCAAGCGCGACTGGGGCTTCGCCGGCGATTATGTCGAGGCGATGTGGCTGATGCTCCAGCAGGATAAGCCGGAGGATTTTGTCATCGCAACCGGCGAAACCTACAGCGTCCGCCAATTCCTCGAGGAATGCTTTGGCTTCCTGGGGATGGATTGGAAAAAATACGTCGAGGTGGACGAGCGCTATTTCCGCCCGGCCGAAGTGGATTTGCTGCAAGGCAACGCATCAAAAGCGCGCCAGCAGCTCGGCTGGAAGCCGCGCGTCAGCTTCAAGGGGCTGGTGAAGATGATGGTGGAGGCCGACTGGCACAGCGCCCGCCGCGAGCGCATGCTCACCGAGCAGGAAAAGAAGATGCGGTCGGAAGTGGCGTAGGCCGGCTGGAAATCCGAAGCCCGAATCCCCGAAATCCGAATGAAGTCCGAAATCCGAATGACGAAAGGAAGACTTGAAGACCGCTTCGCATCTTCGTCTCTTCGCGTGACCATCTCTCATTCGGAATTTGGTCATTCGGATTTGATTCGGATTTCGGGGATTCGGACTTCGGCATTATTATCCTCCCCATGGCTAACACGACCCCGTCCCACTCCGATCGCATCCTCGTCACCGGCGGCGCCGGGTTTCTCGGGAGCTTTGTCATCGAGAAGCTTCGGGCGCGCGGGTATGACGAGATCGTCGTTCCACGGCGTAAGGAATATGACTTGACGCGCGAAGCGGATGTGGAGCGGCTCTATGCCGACTCCAAGCCGGCGGTCGTGCTGCATCTGGCGGCGGAAGTCGGCGGCATCGGCGCCAACCGTGAGAACCCCGGCCGCTACTTCTTTGCCAACGCGGCGATGGGCCTTCATCTGATTGAAGGGGCGCGCAAAAATAAGATCAAGAAATTCGTGCAGGTGGGGACGATCTGTGCCTATCCGAAATTCACGCCGGTGCCGTTCCAGGAATCGGAGCTGTGGAACGGATATCCGGAAGAAACCAATGCACCCTACGGCATCGCCAAGAAGGCGCTGATGGTGATGTGCCAGGCGTATCGCCAGCAGTACGGCCTGAACGCGATTTATCTTCTGCCGGTGAATCTGTACGGCCCGCGCGACAACTTCGATCTGCGCAGCTCGCACGTGATCCCCGCGCTGATCCGCAAATGCGTCGAGGCACGCCTGCGCGGCGACAAGGAGATCATCGCCTGGGGCACCGGCGCCGCAAGCCGCGAGTTTCTCTACGCCGCCGACTGCGCCGAAGGCCTGGTGCTGGCGATGGAACGCTACGATTCGCCCGACCCGATCAACCTAGGCAGCGGCCGCGAGATCACGATCCGCGATCTGATGCACCTCATCGCCAGGCTCTGTCGCTTCGAGGGAAAGATCACGTGGGACGCTTCGCAGCCGGACGGCCAGCCCCGCAGATGCCTGGATGTAAGCGCCGCGCGCGAGAAGCTGGGTTTTGTCGCGAACACGCCGTTTGAGGAGGGGCTGAAAACAACAATCGAATGGTTTGAAGCCAACCGCGGCAAGGCACCGAGGACCGCCTGAAGCGTGGGCCGAGGAAGTGAACTCAGTAGACTCGCCCAAGTCAAAGCCACTCTGCTACAATCCACCTGATGACGCTCGTTCAGCAGATGCTTCGATCGCCGAGGTTCCCGCAATATGTGCGGGAGCTTGAGGACATTCTGGAGGCGGAGAAGGATCGCCGTCGCAGGTTTCAGGATGAGGTCAGCGAGCAACAAAAGGCGGAATTCATCAATGGTGAGGTGATCGTGCATTCACCCGTCGCGCTGGAACACGACCAGGTTTCCACCAATCTGCTCGTACTCGCCAAGACATTCGCAACGCGACACGAATTGGGGTACGTCGGCCATGAAAAGCTGCTTGTTTCGTTGACTCGCAACGACTACGAGCCGGATGTTTGCTTTTTCGGCACGGCCAAATCCTCGAAATTCAGGGCTGGGCAGATGAAATTCCCGGCTCCTGATTTCGTCGCCGAGATCATTTCGCGGAGCACTGAGCACATCGACCGCAAAGTCAAGTTCGAGGATTATGCGGCGCACGGGGTAAGCGAATATTGGATCATCGATCCTCGCAAGCGGACAGTCGAGCTATACGTGCTTGCCGGCGACCGTTACGGCTCCGCGCGCAAGGTAAAGGATGGGACAATTCGAAGCCGCGCGATCAATGGCTTTGTGATTCCCGTACGCGCCCTGTTTGATGCCAAGGAGAATCTCAGGGTCCTGCAGGGTATCCTGAACGAAACCTGATTCGACGCCAACCGCGGGAAGGCGCCGCGTAGGACCTGATCCGCTGGGAATGCCCGTCGGCCCTGAGCATAACATAACCCCTCACGTCAATTCGTCGCGCGGCGTGCAACTTTCTCCATGAGATCGAGCTGTGCGTTTCGATAGCCGTGCAATAGTTCGACATCCTCGGCAAAGTCAATCATCGGCTCGGAGCTCGCATCGTAGGCGGGCCAATCCGGCAAGCCCGCGCCGTTTGGATTTCCTGTTGCGGCGAAATTGACCCAATATTGGCCCATCAACTTGCCTGTGCGCAAGTCCTCGGCTTGTCCGCCCAGCGGGCGCTGGAAAAGATAGAGCAGTTCGCAGCCGTGATGAGCGCCGAGGAGTTCGAGGAGGGGGCGATGGCTGGCGCGCGAGAATTGGTAGCGGAAGGCCCGATGGCCGGCGGCGCTGTGGGAACGCCCAACGGAGCGCGTGTCGCGCGCAAAACTCAGATCCGTCATCATGGCGATGATCTCGGGACGGATCTGGCTGGCGTCGTGAACGGGGTAGGCCGCCGATAGCTCGGCGGCGAGGTCGGGAAAGTTGTCGTGAAGCTGCTTGAGATAATCCGCTTCGTCCGTGGGTATCTTGCTGGCCAGCAGGAACAGCGACCATTCGTTGCGCGTGTTGCCGACGATCATCGGCACCGGATGTTCGCGGCCTGCGGCAAAGATCGCGGGCGGCTGGTCGGGAATACAGACGCCATCGAATATGGGTCCGCAGCGTATAAATGGCGGCTGCAGTTTTAGTGGTGAAGCGATAGCCGTGGCGATCGGCACAGCGCGGACGAGCGCCCTGGCGTCAAGCCGGCGCATCTTCGCGACATCGGCCGAGGCATCCAATCCGCAGGCGGCCATCGCCTTGAGGCCCGATTGCTCGGACGACTCCTCCCCACCCACCGGCTCGCGAAGCCGCGGCAGCGTCAGCGCCGTCGCGCTCTGTGCGATCGCCCCGTGAAAAAGCCCCCTGGCGGCGGGCATCACCATCAGGCAATCGACGCTGATTCCGCCGGCGGATTCGCCGAAGATGGTGACGCGATCGGGATCACCGCCAAAGGCGGCGATGTTCCGCCGCACCCAGCGCAGGCCTTCGATTTGATCGAACAAGCCGTAGTTGCCGGAGACATGATCGGGTGATTCGGCGCTGAGCGCCGGATGCGCCAAAAACCCGAAGGACCCCAGGCGATAATTCACTGACACGACGACGCAGCCAAGCCGCGCCAGTTCTTCGCCATCGTACATCGGCTGCGACGCCGCCCCGATGACGAACCCGCCGCCATGAATCCAGTAGAGGACCGGCTTCTGATTCGCAGCCCCCGCGGGCGCCCAGATGTTCAGATACAGACAATCTTCGCTCAGCGGCGCATTGGTCACCATTTCCGGCATGAGTATCAACGGCGCAATCGACGGCTGCGGACAGGCCGCGCCAAATTCAAAGCAATCGCGCACCCCCTCCCAAGCCGCCGGCGGCTGCGGCGGTTTCCAGCGCAGATCACCAACAGGGGGAGCGGCGAAAGGAATGCCTTTGTAAACACAGATGTCGTTCCTGGGCCCAACGATCAGGCCGCGCAATACGCCGCTGTCGATACGGATTTGCGGACCGACGACCTGCCTGGCAGGCCGCGTTTGTGCGTGGGTTTGTGCTGTGGCGACGCATGTCGCCAACCCGACACAAAGCAACAGCGCACACATCCAGCGAATGGCGAGCGAAGGCATTGGAAGCTCCTTGCTCGCGTCATTGTGCCTCGGTTCGCTGTCAACATCTACCGCACGAACGCCGCCCGGTGAAGCCGCTGCCGCCAAGGGGCCGGATTAGCGAAGGTGGCGGAAGACAGGGCGTCGTTCGTCCGGTTTTGCGTGCTCGTCCCGTTTTCCGTGCCGGCGAAGTAGCAGTGTCCCACTGATGCCCACCTGCTATGCCGGGTTACGCTGTTTCATAGTCAACCAACCGCATCACTCTCTTGCACGATCGGCAGGTGGCGTACAGTGTGAACCAGCCATACGCCTCGGAACGCTTGTCTTTTCGGAAGCCCGCCAAATCTTCGGAATCGGTGTCATAAACTGCGGCCGCTCCGAGTGAAAACTCATTCTTGTCGCAACGACATTTGTACGCCGTCGTCGCTTCGCGTCCGGGCGGCTCTTTCTTCTGCTCCCCGCAGATCACAGCATTGTACCCGTTGCGGAAGGAATCAAACACCTCCAACAAGTTTGCGCATCCTTTGCATTCGGCGACGACTCGCTGACGCAGTTTCCCATCAGCGACGAGGCCGTTTTTCAGAAGGCGGCCCAGATACCGTAGAGCGAATCCTTGGTCGGCCGCGCAGGGGCAAGCCAATTCTCGGAACCAGACGGTTCTGTCGCGCCGAACGCTCTGCGTCCAGGCTGCATCCTTGCCAGGCGCGCGCGCATACGCTTGGAAACGTGCGGGACCAGGCAACTTGCAAATCTTTCCGCCCGCGGTCAGTTCGGCAAAGCACGTTTCATGGACCTCAGAAAAATACGCCGGCACAAATGTGAAGGGCATCGGAGTGACGATCTTGCGCCCGTCAGTTGTCTTGTAACCAATGGCCTGGACTGTTTGACCGTTAACTTTTCGCAGCGACCACACAATGTCGTCAATGTCGGACCAAGGCAGGCGCGTGTATTTTCCGGCTTTGTCGCGCACGTAAACAGCTATTCGCGACAGGTATAGCACGTCGGTAATGCTGGCGACGACCTTTTCGTGCGCGGGGATGGGAAGTTCCTTTTTATCGACACCTTCAGGGTAAACGAAGACCTCGGTGTTGAGGCACCAGTCGTTCTTAAGCATCGTGTCGACAATCCACTGATCGGTGACTTCAAAGCTCACGACATCCCTCAGTGCGACTTAAGGCCTAACGCCAGAACTCAGGCATGTGCTAGCCACGACGCGGACCGGAGCCGGTCTCCAAGCGCCACGATGCCCGATTATAAAAAAAATCTTCGCGCACCAGCAACGCCCTTGGATCGCTCCCAACTCCTCGCCGCCACGTCAGTTAACTTAATCCTAACGCACTCCGATTTTCGACGCTGAAAAAATCTTTGAATTTTTCTGACCGATGGCCCGTTTTTGACCTTCGAGTCGTTCCATAAGTCGTTATTCTGCAAACACTTGTGCGATACTACGGGGTGAAAATCGATAACTCCTTTTGGCGTCGATACTTAAGTGGGCAAAAAGGTGACGCCGTGCTTATATATAGAGGGATGCGCTTTTTTGTGGGAGACGAATCTCGCCACAGATGAACACAGATGGACATCGATTAAGCCAAGACAGATTGCGCTGATTTGAAGCGGGGCGGATTTGAATCGTGAACGGGCAGTGCCCTACGGAGGTTTACGGTGATCGGTTTCATTCGCGCGACCAGACGCGCCCTGCAAGCAGGACGGCTAAACGGTAAGGTCGCTGCGCGGCGATCTGGTTGAATCCGACTTGGTCATACGGTGATCCCTTCACTCCTTCTGCCGCGCAGCGTCCGAATCGTTTAGCCGCCTTGCTTGCAAGGCGCGTCTGGGTGCGTTGTTGGTCGTTGCGTGCGGATCGTGCCTGGTCAGTTGCCGGCGACTGCATTCTCCTGACTTCTGACCTCTGACCTCTCTCCCGACAATGAAACATGTAACAGGAGTTCGTGAAACCGAATGATGCGCAAAACGTTGAGGACTTTATGCGGAGTGCGTGGCGA